>JAPOXB010000141.1:16055-24515 GCA_026707335.1 Chloroflexota bacterium | reverse complement strand
GCCGGAAGCCGCCGCTCGCCGCGAAGCGGTGCGTCCATTCCAGTTGTGAGTACGGCCGCACGGCCTGCAGCGCGCCGTGGCGGTCGCGGTGGTAGAGCAGGGCGCTGTCGGGCATCGCGGGGGCTCCCTTCCGCGCGCCGCTCAGGCGCGGCCGCCGCGCGCCGACTTGGCCAGCCAGCGCACCATCTTGATCGCTTCGTCGGGCGTCGTGGCGTCCTCGGCCTTGGCGAGGATGGCGTCGACGGCCTTCTCGTCGGCGCTGCGGCCGTCAGTCGGCGGCGGGTCGGCTTTGCGCTGCGCCTCGGGCGTGCGCCGCGGGTCGGGCGCGGCGGCGTCGCGCACGGTGAACACGACGCTGCCGGCCGTCAGCCCCGCCGCCGCCTCGTAGCGGCGCGCCATCTCGGCGGCGCTTCGCTTGAACTCGCCCGACGTCTCGCGCGAGCCGGCGTGGTCGACGCCGTTCACGCTCCAGGTCGCGATCTGGGCCATGGCCCTCTCCTTCTCTGTTTCGGTCCGATGGACCGCCTGGGTCGGCGCTGGTCGGCGCTAGTTGAGTTTCATGAAGAGCAGGAACGACCCCGCCAGGTGCTTCGACGGCGTGCTGCGCGCGACCGCCTGGGCGAAGCGGCGCGCGACCGTGCCCCCCGCGGCGCCCGTGACGAGGAAGCCCATGAACAGGTGCTGGAAGACGCGGTCGCCGGCGTTGTTGCCGGGGCCCTCCCACTCGGCGTAGCCGGCGCCGCCCCTGGCCGGATCGACCAGGCTCGCGGAGCCGGTGAAGGCCGCGAAGCTGGCGTTCCAGCCCGACTTCACGCCGTGCAGCTCAGCCGCGCCGGGCAGGTTCCAGCCGAACTTCAGGTCGCCGGTGGTGGCGCCCTCGCCCAGCGAGGCGGTGATCACGAAGTAGACGCTGTTCGCCTCGGCCGTGAACGACAGCTCGTCGTCGTCCTGCAGCGTGGTGCTGGAGCGGACGCTCTCGTCGGACGTCTTCACCCGCCGGGCGAAGCCGACCGCGTCGCCGCTGTTGGCCGGCTTCGAGTACTCACGCAGGTCGGTGATGGCGTCCGCGCCGATCCCGGACGCTCCCGCCGCCACGACGATCCGCGCGAGCGGCAGCTGGTAGTGCGTCTCGCTCTCGGCGAGGGCCGGGTCGGCCGGCTTGGCCGCGGCGACGCCGGGCACGACGGCCGCCGTCACGCGGCGCGTGTCGGGCGGGCCGGTCGCGGTGTTCATGTCCAGCACGACGAGGTCGTGGCGGGCGTGCGTCGCGTCGGCGGCGGCGACGACGAGCGTGCGCGGCATCGTGTTGCGGTAGGCGCGCAGCTGCGTCAGGCCCACGAAGGCGCCGCCGGCGCCCAGCTCCACCGACATCGCCTCGGGCGACGAGGGCCGCACCGCCAGCGCGTCGTCGATCCCCTGGATGACGCCGCGCGTGCGGATGTAGCCCAGGTGCTTGGCGAACATCGCCGCGCTCACCGTGCGGTCGCCCTCGGCGAGTTCCTGGAAGGGGAAGGATTCTTCGGCCATGCGTTGCTCCTTATCTGTTCTCCGCCGCGACTAGATCGCGACGTGGCGGGGGAAGTACTCGTACTCGACGGTCGTGCCGCCGGCGGGGCTGTCCTGCGCGACGAGGACGCGGTTGTCGCCCGGGCCCAGCGCCCAGAAGCGCGATCCCGTGCGCAGCGATCCCAGCACGCTGCTCTCGCCGCCCAGGTCGTCGATCAGGTGGGCGGCGGGCGCGTCGGCCGAGCCGTCGGGCTGGGCGCCGCAGCGCACGCGCAGTTGCACGCCGGCCGGCACGGTCAGCGCGAAGGCGAGCTCGTGGCCCGTCGCGCCGAGGCGGAAGCGCGGGTTGACGCTCGGCCCCGTCAGCGTCAGGACGGGGAAGCTGCGCACGCTGCCCGCGTTGCGCACGGTGGCCTGCGCGCTCGGCAGGTCGCTGCCGAAGCCGGCCGGGAAGGCCAGCTCGCCGGCGGCGTCGAAGCGCAGCGCCCCGGCCCGGCCGATGCGCAGCCGGCCGCGCGCGCCCGCCGGGTCGTACCAGAAGGGGTCGGGCGCCTCCAGGCTGATCGACTCCAGCCCCCGCGACCCGCGCTGCCGGCCCACGCCCCACGACAGCCCCTGCCGCGGGACGGCCCGCAGCGACCGCACGCGGCCGTCGGCCAGGGTGGCGGTGAGGATGCCGGGGCGGGCGCGCAGCCCGCTGTCGCGCCAGGGGGCGAAGGCGGCGGCCAGCGCCGCGCGGTTGCGCTCGAAGGCGGCCAGGTCGTCGCCGCCGATCTGCAGGCGCAGCGTGACGATGCGCGGCAGCGCCGGCGCGTGCACCGGCGTGCGCTCGTCGCGGTCGGGCGTGCCGGCGGTGTGGATGGCGGTGTCGGGCGCGCCGTGCCCGGCGACGCCCAGCAGCGCCCAGCGCGGGTCGCGGTCGAGGCGGACGGCGTCGCCGCCGGCGGGGGTCCAGTGCAGACGCACGATCGGCTCCTAGTCCAGCGCCCCGGCCAGCTCGGCGCGCTCGCCCAGCTCGGCCAGCGCCCGCTCGACGCCGGCCTGGATGGCGCGCGGGTGCTCCCGCTCGACGGTGACGTGCAGCGTCCCGATCAGCGGGCCCCGCGGCCCCGCCGCCGGGCCGGCCATCGGCGCGCCCGCGAGCAGCGCGCGCGGCCGTCCGGCCGGCGACCGCTCCATCCGCGCCAGCGATTCCCGGATGCGGCGCTCCGCCTCCGCGAGCCCCGCCGGGGACGGCGCGTCGTCGCCGTGCAGCGTCAGGACGGTGTCGTCGAACTCCATCGCGTGCTCCTATTCGTGCTTCCCGCTTGGCTCGCGGCGCACGGCCATGCCGTCAAGGCCGCCGGCCGCGTCGATGTCGGGCGCCGTTTCGCCCGCCGCGACGGCGAGCCGGCGCAGCGTGCGCCGCTGCTCGGCGGGGTCGCGCCAGGGCCAGGCCGCGGCCTCGATCCGCGCCAGCTGCTCCGACGCCTCGACGACCTCCAGCGCCGCGACGTGCGCCGCCCACTCCGCTACCGGCATGGCGAGTTGCTCCCGCAGTCCGAGGCCGAAGCGCGCCGCGATCCGCGCCGCCGCGACGAAGCCCGCGCCGGCGCTGAGAAAGGGACGGGGTCGCCCGCCGGGGTCGTCAGGCGCCGGAAGGAGTCCGCCAAGTGGCACAAGTAGGACGCCAGCAGGATCACCCTCTGCGCCGGGCCCAGCGCCGCGGGCAATTCCGGCGCGACGATCGCCGCGACTCTCCGCGCGACTTCGTCGACCTCTTCGAGGTTGTCGGCGGCCTGCCGCAGCCGCGAGCACGCGGAGCCCAACCGAAAGGCGTCGCGCAACGACAGATCCTCCGCCGCGCGCAAGGGGTATTCCTCCCCGTCGAGGCGCACGCGCAGGCCGGGACGGTGGTTCCCGTCGAGGTCGAGCAGGCTGGTGAATGGGTCGGACATGGGGTGTTCTCCTTACTGATCGGCTAATCCGTGTTGGCTAGGTTTCGTAGACGGTGACGCCGAAGCGCTCCGATGGATCGGCGGCGTCCTCATCGACCAGGGCGCGGAACTCCACCGCGACGAGCGTCTGCGCGTCCGTCCGGTGGGCCATGCCCAGGTCGCCGGCGAAGTAGCCGCGCGGGATGTAGGTCTGGCCGCGCTTGCCCGGCCCCTCGGGCGAGCCGGCCCGGAAGAGCAGAGCGTGCTTCGCGACCGACGCGCCGCGGTAGCCGCCCAGCGTCTCCGTGGCCGGCGGCCCCGCCTCGCGCGACGGCGCCGCGCCCCGCAGCACCGCGCCCAGCCGCGACAGCGTCGGCTCGGCCAACGCCGCCTCGACGCGCAGCGATCCCGCCGTGCGCGCCACGTCGACCGGCCCGGTCTCCTCGTCGATGTACAGCTCCTCCAGCGTCTGCTCGCGCTGCACGCGGACGCCGCCGTCGATCGCGCCCAGGTCGGTCCAGCCGGCCGCGAGGGGGTCGGCCGTGATGGGCGGCATGGCGGAGCGGGCGTCGTGCAGGTAGAGCCGGCCGGCGCCGACGAGCAGTTTCACCATCGACTTCTCCTCCCTCAGTCCGCCGTCGCGACGCGCAGCGTGGCGCGGACGAAGGCCTCGCCGGTCTCGGGGTCGCGCAGCAGGACCGGCCCGCCCGCTTCGACGGCCCAGAGCAGATGCGCCCCCGCCACGTCGAGGCCGCCGACGTTGACGGCCGCGTGCAGGGCCCCCCACAGCTCGGCGGCGGCGTGCGGGCCGCCGGGCCCGGGACCGCCCCAGCAGCGCAGTTCGACCTCGGCGTCGATCAGCGGCAGGTCGGGGTGGGGGCGGCCGCCGCTCAGCCGGGCGCTGATCGACGGCCCCAGGGGCGCGGCGGCCAGCGAGCCCTCGGGTCCCGCCGGCCGGTCGCCGCCGAAGACGCGGCCGCCCGTCAGCCGGGCGATCTCGGCGTCGGCGCGCAGGTGCGCCAGCAGCGTCGCCAGCGGATCCATCGCTATCCCTCCCGCTGCGCGAGGCGCAGCAGCCGCGCCCGGTGGTAGGCCGTGCGCACCCGCCCCGTCGGCGTCGAGACGCTCTCGACCGCGAACGGCCCCGCGTCGATGACGGCGCCGTCGGCCCGGCGGACGTCGCTCACGCGGTCGCGGCGGTCCAGCGCCGTCCCGCGCCCGACGATCAGCCGCGGCGCCTCGGGCCGGCGCGCGCTGAACCGGCAGCGCACCTCCCGGTCGGCGACGGCGTAGCCCGTCGCGACGGGCTGGCCGTAGGCGTCGGTCCGCGCCCCCGTGGGGCGGGAGATCGTGCAGCGATGGGGCAGGCCGCGCATGTCGTTCGTGCCTCCGTTCTTCCCGCGTCTATTCCAGCGTCAGGAAGGGGCGCGCCTCGGCGAACAGCGCCTCGCGGTGGGCGCGGTAGTCGAGGCCCTGGTAGCGGTAGTCCTCGCCGGCCGACTCCGCGGCCCGGCCGCTCTGCGCCAGGTCGAGGCGCACCAGCTCCAGCAGCACCCGCCGCCGCGGCTCGCGGTCGTCGACGGGCTCGTAGCTCACCTCGACCAGCGCGGCGAAGCGGGGACCGTCGCCGGCCACCGGCAGGCCCAGGACCGCGCCCGGCGACAGCCGCTCGATGCGGCCCTGCGCCGGCCAGACGCGGTAGTCCTCGCCGTCGCGCAGCGCCGGCGTGCCCGGTTCGAGGCGGGCGCCCTCGCGCACGCGCGTGACGCGCTCGATGGGGCGGCGCAGGAAGACCGAGGGCCAGCCGCCGGCCAGCGTCTCGACGATCGGGCCGCTGTGCGGGCCGGCGCGCTGCGCCAGCTCCGCGTCGAGCCGGTCGATGACGCGCTGCAGGGCGGCGTCGTCGAGATCGGTCTCGACGTGCCGGCGGACGTCGGCGGCGGTGAGCAGGGGCATCGTGTGGCTCCCGCCCGTTAGCTCTTGGCCGTCGGCCGGGCGCCGGCGCCCGCGCGCACCAGCACGGCCCCGTAGTCGACGTTGGCGACGGCGGTGGTCACGCGCAGGCGCACGTGCGTGAAGCCGCCCGTGATGTCGAGCGCCGCCGCCCGCACCGGCAGCGTCACGATCTCGTCGCCGGCGCCGCCGGCCTGCGTGCGCTGTTTGATGGCGCTGCCGGTCACGTCCTTCGCGCCGGCGCCGTTGGCGTCCTTCGCCTGCTGCAGCTTGGCGTCGAGCGTGGCGTTGTTGGCCATCGCGCCGATCATCAGGATGGCCGCCGCCTCGCCGAAGTCGGCCAGCGAGACCCAGCCGCCGCCGACCGATCCCGGCGTGTAGGCGTCGGGGTCGATCTGGCCGTCGTCGTACTTGAGCGATTCCTGGAGCGTCATTGGAGAGTTCCCTTCTACTATGGGTCCGATAGTTGGACCCAAATTGTGGACCCTTGACAGCGGGTCCTGGTGCGCTTTATCTTCTTCGCAGCGGTGCACAGGACGCGCCGCGCGTGTCCCGAGCCTGGCTGCCCCCTGAGCCGATCCGGGTCGCGAACAGATCAGGGGAGAAAGGTGGTCAAGATGACCAACGAGAATGGTGGGATCCGGGTGTTGGAGGGAACGCCGTTGAGAAGCGGAACCCGCACGGTGCTGGGGAGGATGACTGCGTCCGTCCTCGCCGAGCATCGTGTTGTCCCGCGGCGGAACTTCCGCGACAAGACCGGATATCAGCGGGAGCCCTCGAAGACTCGCGTGAATCGGCTGAAGCAGGATCTCGACAAGAAGCGCGTCGACCTCCCGACTGCCGTGTTGCTGAATCTGCGGGCCTTCAATCCGGATTCTCACCTCGTCAGGAAGAACGGATCCGAGTACCTCTCGCTGCGCGCCGGCGATCGGCTCTACGTGGTCGATGGTCAGCACCGGATCGAGGCCCTCACAGATCTGTACGAGGATGATCCAGATCGATGGGCCGGGTTCGAGCTGCCGTTCGTCTGCCTGCTCGGCGCGCACGAAGGAGACGAGATGGAGCAGTTCTATGTCGTCAACTCCACGGCCAAGTCTGTGCGAACGGACTTGGCTCTCGACTTGCTGAAGCAGCGAGCGGAGGCGGATCCCACGGTGCGGGATTCGCTGATGGAGCGGGGAGAGAGCTGGAAGGTCGACGCTCAGACGATCGTCGAGCGGCTTGCGCTGACTCCAGCTTGGTCGGATCGCGTTCGGTTCCCCGGTCAATCCGTGGGGGAGACGACGATCGCCAACTCGGGCATGGTTAACGGCTTGAAGCAGCTTCTCCTCACGCCGTACTTCGGCAACATCACCACCGACAATCAGGTGAAGATCCTGGACGCGTATTGGCGAGCGATCCGGGACGTGTTGCCCGAGGCGTTCGAGGAGCCGACCGACTACACCCTCCAGAAGATGACCGGCGTGACCGTGATGCACGGTCTGCTGATCGTCGCACTTGAGTACGTTCGCTCTGCGGGTGGCTCGGTGATTGAAGCCGAGTCGTACAGGGACGCGCTCTCCGGAGCACTCGAGGACCTTGAGGGCGACACGCGGGAGGGTGAAGTGGTGCGAGGCGCCGACTTCTGGCGTGCCGGTCCGAGGGGCGCGGCCGGTTCGTTCAGCAGCAACGCCGGACGGCGAGTGCTGCTGGCCAAGCTGAAGACGGGGCTTCCGGCGTTCGAAGTCGAGTAGCTGCATCGGTCGATTCAGTTCGCGGGGTGGGCTAGAGCCCACCCCGCGCCTTCGTGCCGCTAGGCGGCGATCTTCTGCAGGCGGAAGGCGCGCGGCTGCGTCACCCGGCCGCCGACGCGCTGCCGCCCCACGAAGCCGATCTGGTTCTTCTCGGCCAGCTGCTGGTCGCCGTCGATGCGCTGCACGGCGAAGCCCACCCGGTCGACCACGACGTAGCGGCTGAAGTCGCCGAACGCGATCGGGGTCGCGTTGGCCTTCACGGCCGGCATGAACTCGGAGCTGACGACGGGCCGGCCCAGCAGCGCCTCGGGCGTGGCCGCGAAGCCGCCCACCCAGAGGTACTGGTTGTTGCCGTCCTTGAGCTTGCGCACCGCGTCCTCGGTGGCGCTGTTGGTCACGAAGACGGCCGCGTCGCGGTACTGCGCCGGCAGCCCGTAGAAGAGGTCGAGCAGGCCGTCGGCGGTGACCTTCGAGGCGTGGCCGCTCTTGACCGACGGCACGCCGGTCGTGTGCAGCAGCCCCAGCGGCTTGCCGACGCCGTCGCCGGCCAGGAACGCCTCCTCGTCGGACAGACGCACCTCGTCGCCGAACAGCCCGGCCAGGATGTCGGTGAAGGGGACGGCGCTGTCCTCGACCAGGTTGCGGCTGGCCTTGGTGGTCAGCATCGCCGTGTGCACGGGGATGCGGATCGCGCCGAAGGTCGGCTCCGACTCCGCCGCGCCCTCGGCCGGCTGCTCGTCGACCCAGGTGCGGCGCACGGCGCTGGCGTGGATGTCGTCGCCGCCCTCGATGGTCGGCCACTCCACGGCGTCGCGCGAGGTCGGGATCGCCGTCACGTGCTGGCGCAGCCCGACCCGCGCGCCGGCCGCGCGCAGGATCTGCGCCTGCCAATCGACCGGCACCAGGTGGCCGCCCTCGCTGTCGGTGCCGGCGGTCAGCGCCTTCACGTAGGCGCCGCCCAGGGCCAGCACGGCGCGCTCGCCGTGGTGCACGTAGGTCTCGAAGGCCTTGCGGTAGAGCGCCGGCCGCTCGCGTTCGGCGGCCTCGCCGCCGGCGACGCCGATGGCGCCGCCCGCGTTGGGGTCGGGCAGGCGCCGGGACGCGGCGCGCTCGCCCTCGTGCCAGGCCTGCTCGAGCTCCGACAGGGCCGCCTGGCGCTCGCGGCCGGCCAGGCCGGCCTCGTAGGCGCGCCACTCCTCCCGGCCGCGCGCGATCAAGTCATCGACGCGGGCCGCGACGTCGGCCGGCAGCTCCTCGCCGCCGTCGTGCTGCTCCAGCAGGGCGCGCGCCTCGGTCATGGTCTGGCGCGCGCGGTCGCGCAGGTCGTTGGTGGTGGGCATTGGGACTCCTTA
>JAPOXB010000141.1:9310-15903 GCA_026707335.1 Chloroflexota bacterium | reverse complement strand
CCGTCGAGGGCGGTCAGCCGCGCGTTCGGGTTGGCGGCCAGGGTCACCAGGCTGATCTCGACCAGGTCGAGCACGTCGATCAGGCGCACGCTGCGGCCGTCGCGCCGCTCGAAGCGGACGCGCCGCGGCACGAAGCCGATGCTGCACTCGCGCAGCGAGCCGCGCTCGATCAGGGCCAGCGCGTCGGCGGCGCGGCGGGTCGTCGCCAGCGCCGCCTCGAACCAGAGGCCGCGGCCGTCCTCGCGCGCCGCCACGACGTGCCCCAGCGGCTCCGCCATCGCGTGCTGCCAGAGCAGCGGCAGGCGGTCGCCGCGGGCGCGCAGCGTCGCCCGGAAGGCGCCGGCGACGATCGCGTCGGCCTGCGCGTCGGGCGCGCCGAAGAGGGCGGCGTAGCCGCTGATGCGGCGGCCGGTCACGACCCGGCCTCCAGCGCGGGCTGCGCGTCGAGCGTCGCGACCGGCGGGCCGCCGGGCGGCGTCCAGCGCGCCAGTTCCCGGCGGCCCGCGGCCGCCCCGCCGACCAGGCGGTCACCCCCGTCGATGGGCTCCAGGCCCAGGCGGCGGCGGGCGTCGTTGACGGTTAGCGCGCCGGCCCGCAGGCCCGCCAGCGCCGACCGCTCGACGCTCTCGCGCGATTCGCGCAGCGCCGCCACCTGGCTGAAGTCGAAGACCAGGCGCAGCCCCTCGGGCCGCGGGCCGTAGTCGGGCGTCAGTTCGGCGTTGAACTTCTCTTCGAGGCGGCGGTAGAGGGAGAGCATCGTGTTCTCCCAGAAGAAGCGCCTCGCCTCGGCCATGTTGCTGAACGTCGAGCGGTCGAGGCCGACCTTGACGCCGACCAGCACCGGCGGCACGCGGAAGGCGGCGCAGATGCGCGCCTCGGTCTGCGCGCGCAGCTCGGGGAAGGCCATCTCGTCCTGGGTCAGGCCGATGCGCTGGAACTCCGCGTCGGCGTCGAGCACGCCCACCTGGAAGCGCCCGAACAGCCCCCGGAAGCGCTCCGACCAGCGCCGCCCGATGCGGCTGGCCTCGGGCTCGCCGCCGCGCAGGGCGCGCTTCAGCTTGATGATCCCGAAGGGCACGGCGGCGTTGCGGAAGAACGCCTCCACGAAGCGGGAGGCCTCGCTGTCGGTGTCGATCTGGCGGGCCGCCGCCCGGACCGGCGAGAGCCCCCAGAGGTCGTTGGCGGGGTCGGGCAGGCGCAGGTGGACGACGCGGCCGGCGGCCAGCCGCGTCTCGCGGTCGCCCACGCGGTGCACGTAGCCGTCGACCAGGCGCCGCTCGCCCGCCACGATGCGGACGCGGTCGGGGCGCAGCTTCCACAGCGCCTCGATGCCGCCGCCGGGCGCGCCGTCCGGCGCGTCCAGGCCGGGCCCGCGCTGCTTGAGCAGGAAGGCGTTGCCGTAGACCAGCAGGTCGGTGAGCAGCGCCTCGATCAGCTCGAAGCCCGACTGCTCGGGGTTGGGCCGCTCGATCAGCCGCTGCAGGGGGTGGAGGGGCTGCGGCCGGCCGCGCGCGTCCTGCACGCGCAGCGCCACGTCGGCCGCGGTCGAGGCGATCTCGCGCACGCAGGCGTAGACGACCTCGTTGCCGCGGAAGCCCTCGCTGGCCAGGCGGTCGAGCGGGGCCGGCGCGGGCTGCTCGAGCCCGGCCTGCCAGGACGGCACGAGCGCGAGCGCGCCCTTGAGGCCGAGGTCTTGCAGTGCCTGTGCGGTGAGGGCGAACGAACCGGCGTCGGGGAGGGGCATCGGGCTCTCGGGGGCGCCGGCGCGATGCCGGCGTCCGGAGCGGGTGCGTCCCGCCAGTCGTCGAAGTAAGACCACAGTACGCGGTATGCGGATGATTGTCTGCTAACGGAGGAACAGAAGCGGAGGAAGTCGCGGAACGAGGGTGATTCGATTCTTGACATCATCGAATCAGTGACAGGCAATATCCAATCACCGGCGCGATCATCGGCGGTCGCCGGCCGCGGCGGGGCCGGCGGCCTGGGCGCTCAGGCCTCGATCCGCAGCTTCAGCCCCATGGCCCGCGAGATCTTCATCACGGTCGCGAAGGAGGGGTTGCCGTCGGGCGACAGGGCCTTGTACAGCCCCTTGCGGGTGATGCCGCTCGCGCGGGCCAACTGGCTCATGTTCTGCGCGCGGGCGATGTCGTGCAGCGCCGTGCGGATCAGGCTGCCGTCTCCGGGGTCTTCCTCGGCGCACGCCTCCAGATAGAGCCGGGCGTCGTCTTCGGTGCGCAGGTGGTCCGTCGCGTCCCACTTGGTGTAGGTCTCGGGCATCGCTCAACTCCGCTCCTCGGCGAACGCATCGTGTACCAGGGTACCCATATCGTGAATAGCGAGGGCGGGTCGTTCGGAACGTGCCCGCCCCGCGACGGCAAGCAGTTGAAACGCGACTTTCAACTTCCCGGGAGGTTGAAACAAATCCACGATTCTGTTTCAATCATTTCCACAAGCGCAACTGGAGTTTCAAATGCGCGCCGACCACTTCCGCGACAGCCCGGCGGGGACGGTCGTCCCGATCCCGGAGGGCGGCGTCGCCTTCGTGCCCCGCCCGCTGCCGCGGGAGCTCCTGCTCGACCCGCCCCTCATCCGGCTGCTCGACGAGGCCTCCCGCAAGGTGGCGATGCTGGCCGGTGTGGGCGAGACGTTGCCCAATCCCTACCTGCTCACGCGGCCCTTCGTCGGGCGCGAGGCGGTGCTGTCCTCTCGCATCGAGGGCACCCAGGCCTCGCAGTCCGACCTCTACCGCTTCGAGGTGTCGACGCGCCGGGAGGGCCAGGACGACGTGCGGGAGGTGGCGAACTACGTGCGCGCCCTCGAGCAGGCACGGGAACGGCTCGACCACATCCCCATCGGTCGGCGCCTGATCGACGAAGCGCATCGGCAACTGCTGGAGGGCGTCCGGGGCGGCGGAATCCGCCGCGGCCACTTCCGCGGCATCCAGGTTTGGATCGGGTCGGGCGGCCCCGGCATCGAGGACGCCCGGTTCGTGCCGCCGCCCCCCGATCGGCTGCCGGGCCTGATGGCCGATTGGGAGCGCTTCGCCAACGACCCCGGCATGCACCCGCCGCTCATCGCCAACGCCCTGCTTCACTACCAGTTCGAGACGATCCACCCCTACCAGGACGGCAACGGCCGCATCGGCCGCATGCTCATCGTGCTGCATTTGATCGCCGCCGGGGTGCTGCCGCTGCCGCTGCTCTACCTCAGCGCCTACTTCGAGCGGCGCCGCGAGGAGTACTACGACCAACTGCTCGCGGTGAGCCGCACGGGCGAGTGGGAGCCCTGGCTCGAGTTCTTCCTGCGCGGCGTCGTCGAGCAGGGGGAGGACGCGCTGGTCCGCTCGCGGGCGCTGCGCAATCTGCACGACCGCACCCGAAGCCGGATGCAGGAGTCGGGCGCCTCCGCGAACGTGTTGCAGGTCGTCGAGTACCTGTTCGCCTCGCCGGTCCTCACCAACCGATCGGTCGGCGAGCGGCTCGGCATCACGCGGCAGGGCGCGAACAGGATCCTGCGGCGACTGGCTGAGCAGGGTGTGGTGGAGAGGATCGGGGGCTCGCAGCCTCACCGGTACGTGGCCAACGACATCCTGCGGGCCGTGGAGCACCCCGTGTCCGAGCTATCCGACCTCGTCTAGCTGCGGCGGCGCCTGTCCCTGCGACCGCCCCAGGACTTGAAACGCGGCTTTCAACTTCCCGAGAAGTTGAAACACATCCTAGGATTCGTTTCAATTATTCCCATAAGCGCAACTGGCGTTTCAAGTACGCCCCGCCGAGGCGCCGCTGTCGGAGCCGTCGGATCTCGTCCCGCCCCGGGTTCGTGCCCGCCCGCGCGTCGGCAAGCCGTGGAAACGCGACTTTCAACTTCCCAAGAAGTTGAAACGAATCCGAGATTCTGTTTCAATCATTCCCACGAGCGCAACTGGCGTTTCAAGTACGCCCCGTCGAGGCGACGCTGGCCGAGCTGTCGGATCTCGTCCCGCCACGATTCCGGGCCCGCCCCCCGCGACGGCAAGCAGTGGAAACGCCGCTTTCAACTTCCCGAGAAGTTGAAACAAAAGCGAGGATTTGTTTCAATCATCCCGACGATCGCAACCGGCGTTTCAAACCCAGCTACCCCGGCGGCGGCGCCGCCGGCGACCGCAGCACCCGCAGCGGGACCGTGGCCGCCAGCACGCCGTCGAGGCGCACCTCGAACGCGTACTGACCGGGCCCCTCCAGGGCCAGCCCGTTGATCTGGATGGGGTGCGTGAACTGATGCGGCTGCCCCGGCTCGAGCGACGACGGCACGACCACCCGCCCGTCGAGCTTGAACACCTGGCCGCCGTCGGCGTCGATGAAGCGCACGTCGAGCGCGTGCGCCCGGTCGCCGTCGGCGGCCGAGGCCTCGAGCCGCAGCACCAGCATCATGCTGGGGTGGGTCGAGGGGAACTGCGGCGCCTGGATGGCGTCGAAGATGCCCAGCAGGTTGAGCTTGCCGTCGCGCGACGTGTTGGCCGCGTCGGCCAGCAGCGCCAGACTGACGTCCATGCCGGCAGTGTCGCACACGGCTCAACCGGTCGACGCTGGGCTCCACAGATAGCCGCAGCCGCCCTCGCGCGTGTTGCAGCGGTAGACGGCGTTGAACGCGCCGTAGCTGGGGCGGTCGAGCAGCAGGCCGCGCGCCCGCGCGCAACGTGGACAGAGCGGCGCCGTCGCCTGCGACGTGCGGGGCAAACGCATCGCGACCTCCCGCCTCCCGGTCACCAGACGCCGGGTCCGGCCGCGCCGTCCTCGTACGCGGCCCAGGCCAGCGCCAGCGAGTCGGCCAGGTCGGGGCTGGCGCCGCGGCCGGCCCGCTTGCCGTCGTCCTGACCCTGCTTGCGGATCCGGCGGCGGCCGTCGCTGCCCATCGCGTAGCGTACGCCGAGCAGCTGCCCGGTCAGCGCGTCGAGCGTCGGCAGGTCGTGCGCGAGGCGCAGGTCGCCCTGCTCGATCGCGACGGCCAGCCGGCTGTACAGCTCGGCCGCCCGGTTGGCGTAGTGCTCCGGGTCGCCGGCGGCCGCGCCGAAGTTGACCGCCAGCGGCGCCAGCCCCTGCTCGCGCAGCCGATCCGTGACGCCGCCGCCAATCCCCGTGTCGTCCACCGCGACGGCCAGATCGGGCCGCTCGCGCAGCGCCGCCACGACGCGCCCGGCCGTCTCCATCGTCGACAGGCCGTGGCGCTGCTCCTGCCGCACCAGCCGTCCGTCCTCGATCCAACTGAAGGCCGTCGCGTCGTCGCCGAAGCGCGCCACGTCGACGCCGAGGGCGGCGGAGGCCGGCCCGGCGTCGTGCGGAGCGCCGCCCGGGGCCGCGGCGGCGTCGAGCGCGCTCAGCGAGAACAGCCCGTCGGCCGCGCGGCGCGGGAACTCGGCCAGCACGCGCGAGCGGTAGAGGTCGCTCTCGGCGCCCCACAGCGCGCGCCGCTCCCGCTCCCACTCGGGCGACACCAAGTAGTCGCGCGGCGCCGCGCCCGGCTGGAAGTTGGGCGTGTCGAAGGCCGAGATGCGGAACGTGCGGTAGGCCGCCGCCTGGGCGTGGAAGGCGTCGTGGAAGGGGCCGCCGGGCTGCGTGGGGTTGCCGATCATCAGCAGCCGCGTGCGGCCCGAGGCCAGCACCCCCTCGATGGCGGCGAAGACGCCGGTCGGCACCGCGCCGGGCTCATCGACCACGACCAGCACGTGCGGCGCGTGGAAGCCCTGGAAGCGCTCCGGGTCGTCGGTGCTCAGGCCCAGGCCGTACCAGCGCTCGCCCAGCCGCAGCTCGGTGTCGAGCAGATCCCCGCCCAGCCGCCGCCGCGCCCCGGCGACCAGCCCCTGGATCGTGCGCCAGAGGACGTAGCGCACCTGCCGGAAGGTGGAGGAGGTCGTCAGCACGACGGCGCCGGGCCGGGTGTAGAGGAACCAGCACACGCAGACCGCCGCGACGTGCGTCTTGCCCGCCGCGTGGCACGACCGCACCGCGACCCGCGGGTGGTCGCGCACGGCCCGCGCGATCTCGCGCTGCCGCGCCCACAGATCGACGCCCAGCACCTCGCGCGCGAAGCGGACCGGGTCGCGGCCCCAGCGGCGCGCCTCCTTCTCCGTCGTCTCGTCGAGGCTGGCTGGCGCCGGCAGGGCGCTAGTCTTCCGCTTGCGGCGTCTCATCGCAGCCTTCGGCGTCGGGCGCTGGCCGTGCGGACGTCGCCTCCGCCTCGACCAGCGCGACCGGTTCGTTCAGGTAGTCGGCGTCCAACTGCGCGTAGATGTCGCGCACCGTCAACTGTCCCTGCTCGACATCCTTCTCATCCGCGTTGCGCAGCGCTTCCCCTGTACGGATGGTCTCCAGCAGCGCTCGCGCCGCCGCCGGCACGGCCTTGTCGTCACCGGCCTTGATCTGCCGCTCGATGACTTCCCACAGCGCCGCTTGGGTCTGCGCGCACAGAGCGAAGGTGCGCGCCCGTTCTCGCGCCCGCTCCCGGCGGAACTGATGCGTCTGCAACTCCCGCACCCGCTCCAGGTCGTCCTTCACGCCCCGCCGCGAGCGCCCCATCGACTCCGCGATCTCGTCCACGGTGTATCCCCGCCGCGCGCG
>JAPOXB010000141.1:0-8478 GCA_026707335.1 Chloroflexota bacterium | reverse complement strand
CGCTGCGATCGCGCCCGCCGGGCGCGCCCTGGCGTGCCCCGATGCTAGCAAACGGTGGTCGTGGGGGGCTACGGGCGACGATGGCGTGCCCGGACGGTGCTTCCCGAGGCCGGGTATAATGCGCCGGAGGAGGCGACCATGCGCGCACCACACTTCGGCAGCCCATTCGACACGCGCAGCGCCGTGCGGCGACTGCTCGAGGGTGGAATGGAGGAGTCGGAGGCCGATGCCGTGGTTGACGTGATGGGTGGGCTCGCGACCAAGGAGGACATCCGGCCACTGGTGACGCGCGAGGAACTCTACCGGGCGATGATCATCCAGACCGGCGTGTTCACCGCCATTGTCGCCCTGATCGTCGCGCTGCTGACGCGCTTGTAGCGGGAGTAGGGGATGCTGCGAGGCGGCATGACGGAGCGGGATGCCGATCCCCTCGTCACCCGAGAGATCCTGCGCGCTGAGCTCAATCGGGCGCTCATGATCCAGACGGTCGTCTTCGCCGGGATCGTCGCCGCCATCGTCGCGCTGGCGATGAGCCTCTAGCGGGGAATCCCCCGACCACTACTCCGGCGGCGCGTGCTCCTGGTGGCAGGCGCAGGCGCACTCGTCGAGCGAGTAGCGCAGCACGTCCACGTAGGTCTGCTCGGCCAGGCGCTCGGCCAGCGCCTCGGGTAGCGCCGTGCCGTTCTCGCCGACGCCGCCGCGCACCGCCTGGAACGCGTAGCCGGCCATCGCCGCCGCCCGGTCGACCATCTCCGCGATGTCGCTGCGGATCACGCCCTCTTCGCCCGCGTGACGTTCGTCGAGTTGCATTGCGTCCCCTCTCCCAGCCGGCGGCCGATCGCGCATGTCCGGCGGCGCATCGCGCCAACCCTCCGCGATGATACCGGGTCGGCGCGCCCGCTGTGGCCGACCCCGGCGACCGAGCGCGTCATGGTACCATCCGCGAGGCGGCGACGGCCCCGCCGCCCCATCCCGGAGGGAGCGACGCCCGCGCCATGCCGCCCATCGAACTTGGAGCCGAGCTGCCCGCCGTGCGCTGGGAGTACGGCGCCGTGGAACTGCGCGACGTCGCGCAGGCCGCCGAGGCCATCGGCTACGACTTCCTCTTCATCGGCGACCACGTGCTCTTCGCCTACACGCTGCCCGACCGGCTGAGCATGTCGGGTGCCGGCTTCGAGGGGGCCATCACCCAGCACGAGGCGCTCACCCTGCTCGCCGCCGTCGCCGGCTGGACGAGCCGCGTCCGCCTGACCACCGCCATCCTCGTCCTGCCCCAGCGCGACCCGGTGCTCGTCGCCAAGCAGGCCGCCGAGATCGACATCCTCAGCGGCGGCCGGCTGCGGCTCGGCGTCGGGCTGGGCTGGTCGGACTCCGAATTCGCCGCGCTGGGCGCCTCGTTCGACGACCGCTCCGCCCGCTATGAGGAGGCGATCGCGCTGCTGCGCACCTGCTGGCGCGACGAGCCCGTCGACTTCGCCGGCGACCACTACCGCGTCGAGCAGATGAGCATGCTGCCGAAGCCCGTCACCCCCGGCGGGCCGCCGATCCTTGTCGGCGGGGTCGCGTCGCGGGCGCTGAACCGGGCCGCGCGCCTGGGCGACGGCTGGATCTCGTCGGGCGCCATCCCGGACGATCGCGTCGCGGCCGCCGCCGAGGCGATGCGCGATCGCGTCCGCGCCGCGGGGCGCGACCCCGCCGCCTTCCCCATGCAGCGCGAGACGCCGCTCGAAGCCACGCCCGGCCCCATGGCCGCCGCCCTGTGCGCCTACCGCGCCGCCGGCTTCGACCGCCTGGGCGTCCGCACCGTCGGCCGACCGCCCCTCACCCCGGACGACTACATCCGTCGCCTGGAGATGATCCAGCGCGAGGTCTGGCCTCAGGTGCTGGCGGCGGAGAAGTAGCTCTCGACCATCTCGCGGGGCGTCTTGAAGTAGCGGGCGTGCGTGCGCTCGATGTCGGCGCGGCAGGCGGCGGTCAGCAGGACCACCTCCACGTGGTCGGGCTTGGCGAACTCCTGCGCGTCGCAGTCCGCGTTCGCCTGCGCCTGCTCCTCATCGCTGTACTCACGGATCGAGAGCAGCCGTCCGGCCGGGCGGTCGTAGTGGATCAGGAAGTGCTTCACTCTGAACGCTCCTCGCTGGGCTCCAGCGCCTGGATGAGCGCTTGCACGATCGTCCGGTAGTGAACCGTTGCTTGCTCCAGTGTACGCCGATCTTCGCGCATCCGCTCCTGGTCGGCATCGCCGGCTGTCTCCCGCGCCACAATATCCCGCTGGAGCGAGTCGAGTTCGTACGCCCGGCTGGACGAAGATTGCAGGATTTCCTTGGCGAACGGGTCGCCGCCGCCGTACTTCATCTCGATGCCGAAGTGGTCGGCCATGCGCTCGGAGAGCTGCGCGTAGAGGTTCTGCAGCGCCGTCCGCACCTGGATCTCGACCCAGCGCCCGTCCGACGCGGCCACGATGACGTGCACGGCGCGATAGCCCGAGTGGGGTCGGTTCCGCAGGTCGTCCGTCCGCAGCGCCTCGAAGCGCTCCCGGATCATCGCGACGGCGTAGTCCTGATCATCCAGGCTCGGCACGTTGATGCGGCAGCCGGCGATGTCCTGCATCCGGCCCAGGTCGGTCGTGCCCCGCTTCAACTTGCCGACCACCGAGTCGAGCGTCTTGCGCCGGCCGGACGGAGGGGAGTCCGGGAACAGCGAGTAGAGCTCCGTCATCACCTCACGCAATGCGCCGGTGAAGCTCGTGCGGTACGCGTCGTACATCGCGACGTCGTCCGCCGACGGCCGCTCCGCCTTGCGCAGCCGTCGGCCCAGGCGCTTGACGCTGGATCGGGTGAATTCGGTCTCCATCCGATCAGCGTATCCCGCCGCACTCCGCGCCGTCTGTGCGATTGACAAGCAGAACAAACGTTCTCTAGCCTCCCGACCGATGACGCGCTGCGACTTCTGCCCCCGGCCCGCCCGGCGACGTCTGTGGGCGCGGCGCTGGCCCGTCCGCGACGGCCGCCGCCGCCGCGACGGCGTCCGCGACGTGCGCCTCGCCCTCTGCCGCGAGCACCTGCGCGAGCGGGTGTCCGGCGGGGCGCTGCTGGTCAAGGACGGCTGGGCCTATGGCTAGCGCCGCGGCGGGCCTGGTGGAGGCGCGCTCAGCCGGCGTGCAGACCGGCGCCGAGCGCCTCGGCCCACAGGCGGACCTCGTCGCGGCCGGCCGCGCCGGCCTCGGCGGGTTCCGGGCCGAAGACGAGGCCCAGCGTGCCGATGGCGTCGTTGAAGTCGAACCAGTCGCTCTGGCAGGGGAAGCGGCGCTCGGCACCGCAGCGGCGGCAGGCGGCGGGGTAGGCGCCCGCCGTGGGCAGCGAGGCGACGATCCAGTGATGCACGCAGGCGGGGCTGGCGGCGGGAACGGGACGAGCGATAGGGTCGGGCACGGGGCACCTCGAGGGGTGGTCCACCGTGCGTCGATGGCGTCCGGATGGGAGATGGCGGTCGCGCGGCGCTTGCTGTTCGCGGAACGCGGGTGTA
This sequence comes from Chloroflexota bacterium, assembly GCA_026707335.1. Classification (GTDB taxonomy): domain Bacteria; phylum Chloroflexota; class Dehalococcoidia; order Bin125; family Bin125; genus TK10-74A. Next base: position 4,953 of record JAPOXB010000141.1, on the reverse strand, counting down.
TGGTACCGATCACCGGATGGGAATGCAACGACCATGCCGCCGGAACCAGCGAAACGACGATCCCCGATGCCCGACCCCGCCCCCGACCCCACCCCCACCGACGCCGACGCCGACGCCCCGCCCCGGGCCGATGTCGGCCAGCGCCTGCGCGCCGCCCGGCTGGAGGCCGGGATGACGCAGGACGCGCTCGCCACGCAAGTGGGCAAGCGCAAGAACTGGCTGTCCGACATCGAGCGCGGGCGGCGCGGCATCGACGTGCACACACTGCAGCGCGTCGCCGACCTGATGGGGCACAGCATTGAGTTCTTCACGAACCCCGCCTACGGCCCCAAGCGCCGCGAGGAGATGCTGCGCCCCGTCACCCGCGAGGACTGGCGGCTCATCTACGCCGACGAGCCCGAGCGGGCCGCCGCCCACGCCTCGCTGGATGCGGCATTCCGTCGCGCGCAGCAGGCCCTCGCCGACGCCGCCCCCGCCGATCCCGAGTCCCCCGCGGGCGACTGAGCGCAGGGCGGCCCGGCAGGCGCTGCGCCGCGCGGCGGCCCGGCTCGCCGGCCCCGCCGCCCCGCCGATCTCCGTGCTCGACTGCCTGGCCCGCTGGGACCCGCGCCCCAGCGTCGTGCTCGACGACCGCCTGCACCCCGGCCTGCGCGGCGGCTGCGACCTCGTCGACGGGCGCTGGCTGATCATCCTCAACCGCGAGGACGCGCTCGCGCAGGCCCGCTTCACCCTGGCCCACGAGCTGGGCCACATCGTGCTGGGCGACCTCGACGGCGTCACGCCGCCCGCCCACACGCACGAGCGGGAGGCGCTCTGCGATTACTTCGCGGCGGAGTTGCTGCTGCCGGCGGCGGCGTTGCGGGCCGCGTCGCGGCGGGCGGACCCGGCCGCCCTCGCCGCCCGCTTCCAGGCGCCGCAGGTCGTGGTGCGCCAGCGATTGGCGGAGCTGGGGCTGAGCGAGCCGCGCCCGGCCGGCGCCGCGCCGGTCTGACTCACTCCGACGGTTCGCCGGTCGACGGTTCGTCGGTGTAGACCACCTCGACGGCGCCGAGCGCCGCCATGATGAAGTGCTGCGCGTTGTCGCAGCGCAGGTTGCGCCGCCGCAGCGACGACCGCACCGCGCCCCGCTGCTCGGGGCCGCCGGTGAAGGCCAGGTCGGGGTCCTCGACGCAGAGCTGCATCAGGAAGCGCATCGCCCCGCGCACGCTCTTCGAGTAGCGCTCGACCCGCTCCGCGTCGCCGGCCTGCTTGGCGATCGCCACCGCCCGCACGATCCCCTCGGTGTAGGCCGCCGTGCCGATCCCGGGCGTGCTCTCGAAGGCGCCCCCCCAGAGCAGGTTCACGTCGTCGGGCTGCTGGAACTGCAGCGCCCAGTCGGCCATCTCGAAACCGAAGTCGCGCGCCTCGTCGTCGTAGCGCAGGCGGTACCAGGCCTCGCAGGCCTGCAGCATCCAGGTCACGAACGACAGGTCGCGGTTGCCGGCGTCCCACCACTGCCGGTAGTAGCGCAGGGCCGCGAGGCCCGCCTCGGCCATCCGCTGCCGGCCCGTCACCTCGAAGCGGCGCGCCAGGGCCAGCGCGATCTGCCCCGCGTAGTACGTCTCCGACCCCTCCAGCGTCAGCCCCCGCGCATCGACGCCGAAGCCGCCCTCGGGCGACTGCACGGCCAGCAGCGTCGCCGCCAGCCGCTCGCGCGTGCCCTCGTCGATGGGCGAGTGGCGGTCCCACTCGTCGGCGGCCAGCAGGAAGAGCGGGATCGCGCCCAGCCGGGGCGGGTCGTCGCCGACCTGCATGTAGGCGAGGTTGCCCGGCCCGCCGCGCTTGACCGAGCCCTGCTCCAGCCCCTCGATGGCGCGCTTCGTGGGCGCGGCGAAGCCGGCGTCGGGCAGGCGGCGCGCCAGCCGCGCCATCGCCCAGGCGCAGCCCGCCTGGCGGACCAGCGAGTCGTCGGGCGACCAACTCTGCGTGTGGTGCTGGAACAGGTAGCGGAAGAGGCCGTCGTCGCGCTGGTGCCGGACCAGCCACATGCCCGCGCGTCCGGCCGCGCGCACGAGGTCCTGCTGCCCCACCGCCTGCGGCCAGACAATCCGCGTCGCGCCCTGCATGGCGGCCACGCCCACGGTGCGGTCGCTGGGCGGCCACAGCATCCCCACGACCTCCCGCGTGCGGAAGCGCAGCACGGCCACCGACGGCGGCAGCCGCGTGCCCGGCGGCCGCACCTCGCGCAGCAGCCCCTTCGCCCAGCGGGCGTTGGTTCGGCCCGAGCTGAGGGCGTCGGCCGGCCAGCCGCCGGCCGCGCGATCGCCCTCCCGCAGCACCAGCCCGTCGATGCCCGCCTGGGTCGCGTGCATCAGGCCGCTCAGGCCGGCCGGCCGGATGAACTGCGTCATCGTCACGACTTCCACGTCGAGCAGGGTGGCGTTGTACTTGTCGTCGGGGGGGATGTCGCCGTCCACGGCCGCGGCGGCCGCGGCGGCGGCTTGGCGCACGGCCGTCGCCAGGTCGGTGTCGGCCGCCTCGGCGCGGCCCAGCATCACGCCCGATCGCCACAGCCCCACGCGCGCCCGCCCCGCCACGGTGATCCAGGACGGCGGCTCGTGCGGGGCGGGCGCCTCGACGCCCTCGCGGGCGAAGGTCAGCAGCGCCTCGTCGACGACCGTCTGGGTGAGCGCCGGCAGGGGCTCGGTCGCGGCCTCGGGATCGGTCGCGGCTTCCGGGTCGGGCGTGTTCTCCGGTTCGGGTGTGTTTTCGGGCTCGGGCGTGTTCTCGGGCTCGGGTGTGGTCTGCGGCTCGTCCATGACGGCAATGCTGCCGCAGCCGCGCCTCCCGCGCTATCCCTCGCGCCCGATCGCCCCCCGGATCGTCGGGGTCGAAGCGCTTAGCCCCAGAGAACGCCGGCGACAACCATGGCTGCGATCACGATGATGATCCACAGGGCGGTCTGAGCGACCACGAGCTTGAGGTACCACATCTTGAGGTCGACGAACTGCTCCCGCAGGTCCGCGAGAATTGTCAGCCGAAACTGATCGAAGTCCTTCTTCGTCGCCAACTCGTCCATGACGGCAATGCTGCCGCAGCCGCGCCTCCCGCGCTATCCCTCGCCTAGACTCCGGGGCGAGGGGAGCCCGCATGGACGTCGAACTGAGCGACGCGCAACGCCTGATCCGCGACGCCACGCGCGAGTTCTGCCGCCGCGAGATCGAGCCCATCGCCGACCGCATCGACGCCGAGGACTGGTTCCCGCGCGAGCTCTGGCCCAAGCTGGGCGACCTCGGCGTGCTGGGCGTGATGGTCCCGCCCGAGTACGGCGGCGCCGGCGCCGACCTGCTCTCGGGCGTGCTGGTGATCGAGGAGATCGCCAAGGTCTCGGCCTCCATCGCCTTGTCGTACGGGGCGCACGCCAACCTCTGCGTCAACAACATCACCGTCAACGGCAGCGACGCCCAGCGGCGCCGCTACCTGCCCGCCCTCTGCGACGGCAGCGCCGTGGGCGCCCTCGCCCTGACCGAGCCCGAGGCCGGCTCCGACGCCGTCGGCATCCGCACCAGCGCCCGCCGCGAGGGCGACGTGTACGTCCTCAACGGCCGCAAGATGTTCATCACCAACGGCTCCGTCGCCGACACGCTGGTGCTCTACGCGAAGACCGACCCCGAGGCAGGCTCGCGGGGCATCACGGCCTTCCTCGTCGAGAGCGGCTTCCCCGGCTTCGCCGTCGGCCAGCGGCTCGACAAGCTGGGGCACCGGGGATCGCCCACCGCCGAACTGCTGCTCGACGACTGTCAGGTGCCGGCCGGCAACGTAATCGGCGAGCCGGGCCGCGGCGGGGCGATCATGATGCAGGGCCTCGCCATCGAGCGGGCGTTCCTGGCCGGGCAGGCCGTCGGGGTCGCCGAGGCGGCGCTCGCCGAGGGCGTCGCCTACGCCCGCGAGCGGCGGCAGTTCGGCAAGCGCATCGGCGACTTCCAGCTGATCCAGGCCAAGCTGGCCGACATGTACACCGAGACCGAGGCCGCCCGCTGGCTCGTCTACAGCACCGCCGTGCGGGCGGGCGCGTCGGCCGCCGGCGGCGGCCAGCGCGTCGACAAGGAGGCCGCCGCGGCCATCCTCTTCGCCGCCGAGGTGTCGACCCGCGTCGCCAACCAGGCCGTCCAGATCCACGGCGGCTACGGCTACATGAATGAGGCGCGCGTCGCGCGCTACCTGCGCGACGCCCGGCTGCTGGAGATCGGCGCCGGCACCAGCGAGATCCGCCGCCTGCTCATCGGCCGGGAGTTGGTCGGGCCTGAGGGGTGAAGCGGCTAGGGTTCGTCGGTCTCGTCGCCCTGGGAATCGTAGTGGGCTTGTACGGAGATCTCAGCGAACGGAGCTCATCCGATACACAGCCTTATGACCGACCCAAATGAGATAGAACATCCCATCGGGATCTTCCTTCTTGGCCTCCAGCATCGCCTCCACGGCGACGTCCGACCGCGTGATTGATTCATCCCGGATGTTGATGGCGACGTACATGTCGCGGTACAGCCGTTCGTACTCTTCCCGGTACTTCCGGTTGTAGATCTCTTCGCCTGCCGCGGCGATGGAATCGGCGTCCATGGCCGTTTCGTCGACGTCAGTGGTTGTCATCCTGCATCTCCTCGGGCTTCAGGTCGCAGCTGGCAGGTGTTCGTATCTGCGCCAATCCGTCCCAGCATACTCTACGAGACATAACTTGGAGAGGGCCTCCTGCTCTGAGCGACCGGCCCGAGCGCCCCCCGATTCGCGTGAACACCGACAGAATAGCGACTCAGCCGGCCGGACCCGCCTCGTCCGACGGCCCCGCCTCGGGGGCGGGCGCGCGGAAGGGGCCATCCGACGGCCGATCGCTCCCATCGTCCTCCCCCGCCGGCGCGACCCCGCGCGGCGGAGCCCCGACGGCAGCGGGCGGCGACTCCGGCGGCGGCGGATCGGGCGCCC
>JAPOXB010000199.1 GCA_026707335.1 Chloroflexota bacterium | reverse complement strand
CCATCTGGTACACGTTTGGGTCTGACGAGGGCGACGAATACCTGGACTACTACGCCAGCCACCGGATGACCAACGACCGGCACGTGCGCCTCTACGCCGATGGTCGCAGCCAAGGCCTTGAGGCGGTCATCGACATGCACGTGGTTCCTGAAGATCCCAAGGAAGCCGCACAGGCCCAGGCCGACTTCTACGCGCGCAACCGGGAGGTGCGACGCATGCTGGATGAGAAGGGATTCACGCTCGATGGCGTCGTGCATCCGAGCGTTGCGATCAATCACTATTTCCTGACCGGGGGTGAACTAGATGAGGGTGATTCCGAACCTTAGGGCCGACTGGAGCGGTTAGCGGCTGCCGTCGCCTTGCGGTCGCATCCGCTCGCTGAAGAGCGCGTCGGTGAGGTTGGCGCCTTCGAGCACGGCGCCGGTCAGGTCCGCGCCGATCAGCTCGGCCCCGGTGAGATTCGCATCGGTCAGATCGGCGTTGTGCAGCAGCGCGCCGTCCAGATTCGATCCCGAGAGGTCGGCGTCGGCGAACTGGGCGCTGCGCAAATCGGCGTCCGTGAACGAGGCGCGGATCAGCTCGGCGCCGCTGAAATCGGCGTGCTGGAGATTGGCCCGACGGAATCCCACGGCAAACGTCTGCGTATCGGCCACGTTGGCGTGCGAGAAGTCGCCATCGTCAAAGACCGAGGCGCGTATGGTGGCTCCGCGAAAGTCGGCGCTGGCGCCATATTCCTCGTAGCCGGAAAAGTCGGAACCCATGAGCAGGGTGCCCGACACCGTGACGTCGGTGAGCACCGCGCCGCTGAAGTTCGTTCGGCGGAATTCGGACCCATACACTCGCATCCCGCTCAACTGCGCCTGGGAGAAATTTGAGGCGTAGACGTCGGTATTGATGATCATCGCGTCGCGCAATGCGCCGCCCGACATATCGACGCGGATCATCGTGGAGTTCGTGAGTTCGACGTTGCTGAGATCCGCGCCTGGGAGGCGGGTGCGATAGAACCGCGCTCGGCTGAGTTCGGCGCCCTGCATGTCGATATTGGCCGCGACGGAATTGTCCAGCTCGATCCAGGAGGCATCGACGCTTCGCAGGCTCGCGTCGCTGAGGTCGGCGTTCTGCAGATTGGTGCCGGTCATGTTGGCGTCATCGAATCGAGCGGCGATCAGCCGGGCCTCCCGGAATGTGGCTCCATAGAGGTTGGCCTCCGACAGATCGGCGCCGTCAAGCGTGGCGTCGACGAAATCGGCGAACCGAAGGTCCGCGCCACTGAGGTTGGCGCCGGACAAGTCGGCGCCGGAAAAATTCGAGTCGCGCAGAAACGCACCGGCAAGGTTGGCGTCGGCAAGATCGATTTCGGGGCAATTGGTGGGCTCGTCACGCCAAACCGCCGTGAATTCGGACTGAATGGTGCAGGCGCCCACGACCGTGAACGGCTGGCCGATCACCAGTCCCACGGCCAACACGGCAATGCCAAGAACCGCCAGCGCGAATGTCAGGTAGGCGGCGACAAATGTCGCGGAGCGGCGAATGGGCAGCGGAGTCCTCCCCGGCGGCAGCGCCGCACCGATCAATGGTAGCGAGACAGCGTCCGTCGTAGCGAAAGAGTGCTCACTGAATGCCGATTGAGGGCGCTACCAGGGCTGCCGCTCCACCGGCTCCAGCACGACGCCATGCGAGGTGCCGTTTTGCCGCACGCAAGTATCCTTGGGCACCGTCGCTCGCGCTGCCCGAGCCACCCTGGCCCCGCCGGCTCGATAGCGATGACTGCCGGAAGCTGAGAGTTCGCCATGTCGACAACTCCACCCGCTTGGCGAACTGCTGCGTGGTTTGCGATTCTCGGCGTTGGGATCGTCCTCCTGGTGGCGTGCGGTGAGGCGTCAAGCCCAACTGAAACGACGGAGGCGGCTGCCGCACCGACATTGGCCACTCCACCGATCGAGACTCCGACAGCTGCCCCGACACCCACGCCGCAGCCCTCCGCTACGCCGACGGCGACCCCTGCACAGCCGCCCACGGCTACGG
>JAPOXB010000245.1 GCA_026707335.1 Chloroflexota bacterium | reverse complement strand
AGGCAGAACTTCGGCGTCTGCACGTTGGCCAGCGTCACGAAGACGTTGTTGCACTTGCGCGCCAGCCCCGTCCGCTCGACGTCGGGGCCGACCATCATGCCGGTCGTGTCGCACAGCACGAGGATGGGGATGTTGAAGGCGTCGCACAGCTGGGCGAAGCGGCAGAGCTTGTCGGCGCCGGGGCTGTCCACCGCGCCGCCGAGGTGCTCGTTGTTGTTGGCGATGATGCCGACCGGGTGCCCCTCGATGCGGATCAGCGACGTGACCATGCCGACGCCGAATTCCGAGCGCAGTTCCAGCACCGAGCCGGTGTCGGCCAGCAACTCGATCACCTCGCGCACCTTGAAGGTGCGCAGCCGGTTCTCGGGGATGACGTGGCGCAGCAGGCGCTGGTCGGCGCACTCCCAGTCGTCGACGGGGCCCTGGAAATAGGAGAGGTACTTCTTCGCGGCGACGATCGCCTCGTGGTCGTCCTCGACGATGATGTCCACCGAACCGGCCGGACCCAGGTCCTCCATCGGACCGATCTCCTCGGGCAGGAACAAGCCCAGGCCACCGCCCTCGATGGTGGCGGGGCCGCCCATGCCGATGTTGGAGTCCTTCGTGGCGATCACGCAGTCGAGGATGCCCAGCATCGATGCGTTCCCGGCGAAGACCCGCCCGGCGGTGATGCCGATCGTCGGCACGCTGCCGCTGAGCTTGCCCAGCATGTCGTAGGTCTCGGTCATCGCCTGGCCCGCCGCCATGATGTGGTGGAAGTCCGTATCGCCCGACCGGCCGCCGGCGCCCTCAGCCCAGAGGATCAGCGGCGTCGCCTGCTCATGGGCGAACTTGATCACGCGGTCCGTCTTGAGGTGGCCCATCATCCCCTGGGTGCCGGCCCAGACCGTCTCGTCGTACATGGCGATGAGCGTGGTCGCGCGCTGCTCCGCGAAGAGGTCGCCGTTGACCGTCGCGACACCGGTGATCATCCCGTCGCCCGGCGCCCGCCGGCGCATGAACTCGTCCGACATGATCTCGTGGCGCGCGGGCAGCACCAGCTCGCCCATCTCGAACCAGGAGCCCTCGTCGATCAACTCCGCCAGGCACTCGCGCTGGGTCATCTTGCCCTTGGCGTGGCGCAACTCGACCCATTCCGCGCGGTTCTCGTCGGCGCCCATCGCCTGCAGCTCGCGGAACTCCCGCAGCCGCTCGGGGATGTAGTCGAGGTCGATCTCCGTCGCCTCCTCGACGATCGCCTCGCCGACGTCGGCCTCCTCGACGAAGGCCAGCGGATGCCCCTCGTAGACCACGTCGCCCGCGGCGACGGTCAGTTGCCGCAAAATGCCGCCGACGTCGGATTTGATGAGGTGCTCCATCTTCATGGAGTCCATGACGAACATCTGCTGGCCCTCGCGGACCGGCTCGCCCTCGGCGACGGTGATCTCGAGGATCGTGCCCTGCAGCGGCGAGCGGACGGCGGTCGTGTTGGGCGGGCCGACGATGTCAGGGGCCGGCTGGGCGCCGGGCGCCGTCGCGACGGCCGTCACCTGCCCGGCCCGCGTCCCCGAGCCCTCGCGGAAGTAATTGAGACCGGCCAGCGGGTCGCGCGTGTCGAGTTGCGCGCCGGCGAGCCCGGCCTGCCCGTTCCCGCCCGACGCCGTCTCGACCGGCGCCGGCGCGGCGGCCAGCTCCGCCACGTTGTCGTCGACCCAGCGGGTGTAGACGCCGCCGCTCGCGAAGTCGCCGTGCTCCAGCGCCCGGTCCAGGAAGCCGAGGTTGGTCTCCACGCCGGCCACCTGGAACTCCGCCAGCGCCCGCCGGGCCCGCCCGACGGCGTCGCCGAAATCGCCCGAGGCGGAGTAGGTGATCACCTTGGCCAGCAGCGAGTCGAAGTTTGGGTTGGTCGTGTAGCCGGGGTAGCCGTAGCTATCCACGCGGACGCCCGGGCCGGAGGGCGGCTCGAACGTCGTCAGCATGCCGCCGGAGGGACGCACGTCGCCGTCGGGCTCCATGCGCTCCATGTTGACGCGGCACTGGATGGCGTG
>JAPOXB010000227.1 GCA_026707335.1 Chloroflexota bacterium | reverse complement strand
TCCCCCTCACCCTAACCCTCTCCCCCAAGGGGGAGAGGGGAGCCGATCCCGCTGGGAGAGGGCGAGGGTGAGGGTGAGGGTCCGCGCCGCCGAGACTCGGGCGGCGGGACAAGGGAGGGGGGCGAGGGCCCCCATGAAGGCGCACGATGGCCAGCTACATCGCCCGCCGGCTGCTTGCGACGATCCCGGTCATCCTCCTCATCTCGGCCATCACGTTCTTCGCGATCGCGCTGCTTCCCGGCGACCCGGTCCTCGCCGTGCTCGGGGAGGAAGCGGATACGACCACCGTGGCGGCGATCCGCGAGCAGTTGGGGCTCGACCGGCCCGTGCTGGTGCGGTACCTGGACTGGATCGGCAACGCCATCCAGGGCGACTTCGGAAGGAGCTTGCGAGCGGGGAACGACGTCAGCACGCTGCTCAGCAAACGGCTGGAGGTGACGCTCGAACTGGGCATCCTGGCGATGATCGTCGCGGTCATGATCGGGATCCCCATCGGGCTGCTCGCCGGGGCGCGCCCCAACACTCCATTCGACTACGGGGGGACGATATTCGCCGTGCTCGGAGCCGCCATCCCGAATTTCTGGCTGGCGCTGATGCTGGTCTTGTTCTTCTCGGTGCGACTGGGCTGGTTCCCAACCACCGGCTTCACCCCCTTCCTCGATGACCCCGTCGAGAACCTGCGCTCGCTCGTCTTGCCGGCCGTCGCCATCGGGGTATTCCAGTCGGCCATCCTGGCGCGCCAAACGCGGGCCGCCTTGGTAGAAGTCCTGCGTCAGGATTACGTGCGCACCGCCTATGCCAAAGGACTGCGCGAGCGGACCGTGATCGTGCGGCACGCCTTCCGCAACGCGCTCATCCCCGTCGTCACCGTGCTGGGGATACAGGTCTCCACCATCGTCGGCGGCGCCATCATCATCGAAACCGTCTTCGCGTTGCCGGGCGTGGGGAAACTGCTGATCGACTCGATCTTCCAGCGTGAGGTCCTCACGGTGCAGGCGATCGCACTGCTGCTGGCCACCACCGTCGCCCTGGCGAACCTCGTAGTGGACGTGTCCTACGCGTTCTTGGATCCGCGCATCCGCTATGCCTGAGCGACAGACGGACGCCCTGCCGCTGCAAATCACGAGGCGGCGCTGGTCGCGGGAACGGGAGTTCGCCCGACGCTTCCGGCGGCGGCCCGCGGGAGTCGTGAGCCTGGTCATTGTGATGGTGGTCCTCTTCTTCGCGCTCTTCCCGGGCTTCGCCTCGACCCATGACCCCCTCGCGATCGACCCCGAGGCGTCCTCCGTGGGCCCCACCTGGGAGCACTGGTTCGGGGCCGACAAGATCGGCCGCGACTCGTACTCGCGGATCGTCCACGGGGCGCGGACGGCGCTGCTCGTGGGCCTGATCTCCGTGGGGATCGGTGTGGGCATCGGCCTCCCGTACGGGCTGCTCGCGGGCTACCTCGGCGGCCGCAAGGACGAGGCGATGATGCGCCTGATGGACGCGCTGTACGCGTACCCCGCGTTGCTCCTGGCGCTGGTCGTGATCGCCGTGCTTGGGTCGAGCCTGGTCAACGTGATGATCGCGATCGGGGTGGTGTTCATCCCGCTGTATGCGCGTGTCGTCCGCGGGAGCACGCTGTCCGCGAAGGAGAACGATTACGTCCTGGCGGCACTGGCGATGGGGGCGGGCACAGCGCGCATCCTGTTCCGCCACGTCACGCCGAACGTGCTGGCGCCGGTGTTGGTGCAGGCCTCGCTGGGCATCGGCTTCGCGATCATCGCGGAGGCTGGCCTCGCCTATCTCGGTCTGGGAACGCAGCCCCCGGACCCCTCCTGGGGGACGATGCTCAAGGATTCGCAGCGCTTCCTGCCCACGAACGCCTGGCCGGCGATCTTCCCGGGCGTGACCATCGTGCTGACGGTGCTGGCCTTCAACCTGCTCGGGGACGTCCTGCGCGACCTCCTCGACCCGCGCCTCCGCGGCGCGGACTGACCTCACCCCCTGTCCCCCTCTCCATCTGGACGATGGAGAGGGGGCTCCGGTCC
>JAPOXB010000176.1 GCA_026707335.1 Chloroflexota bacterium | reverse complement strand
CTCCCGCAGCGAGCGCTCCGGCCGCGGGAGCCACCGCCGGCGGCGCGGCCTCCGTCGCCACCGCCGGCGTGCGCTCGGCGGCGGAGACCTCGACCCCCTCCGCCGGTGGCGGCGACGCCGCACCCGGCTCGGGCATGCCCCGCAGCAGCGGCGAATAACCAACCAACCACAGCGAACGACGCATACGGAGGTGGGCGATGTGCCGGTAGGCGAGACAGCGGCAAGACCAAGAGACGAAACGAACACCACACACGCGAAGGAGCGAAACACATGGGCGACCTGACCCAAACCATCTCCAACCTGGTGGGCATCCTGCTCGGGGTCGTCGGCGCGATCGGCGTCGGCTACTTCATCTACGGAGCCTACCTCTACCTCACCGCCACGGGCGCGCCCCACCAGATGGAGCGCGGCAAGAGCGCGATGATGACGGCGCTCGCTGGCATCGTGCTGGCGCTCGTCGCCTTCGGCGTCGTCGAGCTCGTGATCGGCGCCGTCGTCGACCCCGCCGTCGACCCCAACGTGCCCGACCCCACCAGCGGCACTACGACCACCAACGAAGAAGGGGGGTAGGCCATGCAAGCGCACGAAGTGCCGACCCACGTGCAGGCCGAGGACCGGGTCCTGCTGTGGCTGACCTTCCCCCAGATCGTGGCGCTGACGGCGGTCTGCGCGCTCGCCTACGGGTGCTACCATTTCGCGCCGTTCGGTCCCGCCGAGATTCGCATCGCCCTGGCGGCGCTGTTCGCGCTCGCGGGCGTCGCCGCGGTCGCGGGGCGCATCGGCGGCAGGCGGCTGCCCCTGGTGGCGGCCGACCTGCTGCGCTACGCGCTGGGCGCGCGCCGCTTCGCCGGGGCTCCCGCCGAGCTGGCGCGCAGCGAGCCGCCCGCGCCCGTGCAACCCGACGAGGCGAACGCCGCCCCGCTCAGGCTGCTGGCACGGCGCCCCCGCGGGCGCAGGCAGGAGGGCGAGCGCCGCAACGGGCGCATCCCCCTCCGTCGGCGCTTCGGGAGGCGCCCCCAGCCGGCGCCCGAGGAGGCGCTGGACGAACGGCGCGCCACGTCGCGCGAGGACCGCGAACGACGGCTCGGTTCGAAGCACCGCCGCCGTCGCGACTTCTGGAAGCATTTCCTGGTCGCGGCCGCCATCGCGCTGGTGCTCCTCACCGCCCTGCCCCTGTCGTCGGCCCTCGCTCAGGAACCCGGCGAGGAGGGCTGGAGCTCGGAGGAGATCGAGTTCCAGCCCCCGCCGGTGGTCCCCGGGCGGCGGCTGTTCGTCGAGTCGCTGACCGTCACGGACGGGCGGGCGCGGGTCGCCCTGCGGGCGGCCACGGACCTGGACCTGCGGGTGCGGGCACGCGGCGGTCCCGCGGGGAGATCGCTCCGCTCCTACGCCAGCGCGTCCCTCAAGGAGGGGGAGCGCGCGAGCTACGATCTGCCCCTTGATGGCCCTTCGCCTTCGCTCGTCTTCTCCTGGGAGGACGAACTGGGGCAGGCGGGGGCGCTCAGCCTCGACGGGGAGCGGCTCCCCCACCCGCTGCCCAGGGCGGCGGGCGATCTCTGCAGCCTGCGCGTCGTCTCGCTCGGCTGGAGTCCGGGCGCCGTCGAGGGCGCCGTCGCCTCGTCGTGCGTGCGCACGATCGGCGAGGCGGTGTCCCTCCAGACGGTGGCCGGGCATGCCGACGTCACCACCACGACGCTGCTCGCGGCCGAGGTCACGGCCGTCACCGGAACCATCACGGTCTCGTCGGGAGCGCGGGAGGCCGGCGTGGCCGGCGTGGCCGGCGGCGAGACCCGCTTCCGGCTGGCCGTCGCGGCGGGCGAGGGCGTCCACGCGCTCGCCATCAAGACGGAGGTGCAGGCGGCGCTGCGCATCCCGCTGCCACCGCTCGTGCAGCTCAGCCACCGCCCCGAACGCAGCGAGCGGCTCACGGAGACGGCCGTGGTGACGATCCCCGCCTTCGGCGACACGGTGACCGAGACGGTCGCCATCCCCAACGAGGACGGGACCGTCACGGAGCACGCCGTGAGCGCGAGCTGCTCCGTGCCCGCCTCGACCGTCCGCCAGGACGTGGTCTTCACCGTTGTCCATCCAGAGCGCGTCGAGGCCGATGTGGTGGCGCGAGCACCGCTCGCGCGCAGTCGCGGGGAGACGCTGGCGCTCGCCTCGAGTCTCTGGGGCGACGAGCCCTACCGGGCGCTCACCGTCCCGAAGCCCGAACCCGCACGACCCACGCCCGCGCAGACGCCCGCCAGGGGCGACGATCTGAGCGAGTGGTTCAAGCGGCTTGGCTGGGAGTGGATCTGGTGAGGCGGCTGGGAACCGCCCTGCTCCTCTGCGGGGTCGCGCTGGTCACGGCCGGCGCGGCCCCCGAGGAGGAGCAGGCCATGCTCGACGCCTTCGACGAGGCGCTCACGGCGATGGCCTACGCCGCCGCCGGGCTGACGGTCTTCGCGATCGTCTGGGCCGGCTTCCTGCTCATGGCCGAGGGCGCGGAGGAGCGCGGTGGCGGCAGAGCCCGCAGCGCCGTCTTCCTCGCGGTGGCGGGCCTCGCGCTCGTGCTCTCCGCCAAGGGCGTCGCCGCCCTGCTACGCGCGGGCGTCATCCCCATCTCCTGACGAAGAGGAACGGATCACCATGAGACAGCTACTCGCACTCACGAAGGGCGCGGCGGCGATGCCGCCCGGCGGAGCCGCCGCCGCCCCGCCGGCGGACGGCGCGGATGCCGCGCCCCGACCCGAGACCTCGGACCCGAAGCTGCCGCCAGGCCTGCCCCTCGCCTTCATGCTCTCGCACCTCGAGGAGGACGGCCCCGTGCGCCTCGACGGCGTGAAGCTCGCCGTCTGCGAGGTGCTGGGGTTGGAGCTGGACGAGCCCCGGCTGGGGGCCTTCGCCGGCGCCCTCAACGCCTGCGACTTCCCCCTGCAGCTGCTCGTGCGCCAGCACCCGCCCCGCCTGGGCAAGCTGCGCGACGACCTCGCGGCCGCGCAACCGCCGGGTCTCCCTCCCCGCACGGCGGAGGCGGCCGGGTCGCTCCGGCGGCTGCTGGGCGATCTGGAGCGCCGCGACGGCATCCTCGATCGCCGCTTCTACGCCGTCTGCGCGCACGAGCGCATGGACGAGCTGCGCGCGCTGCTCGTGCGCGCCGGGCTCTCCATGCACCTCCTCACGGGCCGCCAGCTGCGCATGCTCGTGCTGGCCTCCGCTCTCGGCGGCTCCCCCAGGGAGATCGACGAGGACGCGGAGGTGGAGGTGGCGGTCAACCGCCGCGAGATCCGCGTCGGCGACCGCCTGACGCGCTCCCTGCACCTCGGCAAGTGGCCGCGCTCGCTCGCGCCCGGCTTCCTGCAGGCGCTGCTGGCGGCCGGCGCGCCCATGGACCTCTCGCTCCACCTCGGGCCGATCCCCGCCGCCGTGGCGGCGCGCACCCTCGAGTGGCAGAAGGTACGCTTCGAGTCTGCGCGGAGCCTCTCCTTCAAGCGGGGCCGCTCGATGTCCTCGGAGGCGGAGATCGCGCTCGAGGACGTGATGCGGCTGCGCGACGAGGTGCAGCGCGGCCGCGAGCGGCTCTTCCACGCCTCCCTCTGCCTCACCCTGCACGCGCACGACGAAGAGTCGCTCAAGGAGCTGACCCAGCGCGCGAAGGCGCATTTCGCGGCCACGCTGGGCAAGCTCGACGAGCTGCCCTTCCGCCAGCGCGAGGGTCTCCTCTCCACGCTCCCCCTGGCGCTCAACGCCGTCGCCGCCTGGCGCACGCTCGACACCTCCTCGCTGGCCCGCCTCTACCCCTTCTCCCCGCCCGACCTCGACACGCGCAGCGGCACTTTCCAGGGTCTGGACCTGCGGGCCTGCTCGCCCGTCGTCTACGACCCCTGGGACGGGACCCACCTCAACGCCAACACGGCCGTGCTGGCGCGCTCCGGCGCGGGCAAGTCGTTCGCGACGAAGCTCGGTGTGCTCAGGGGCATCACGCGCGGGGTCGTCGCCTACGTCATCGACCCCGAGGGCGAGTACGCCGACATGGCCCGCGCCGCGGGCGGGCGCGCCATCTCCCCGGGCGTGGCCGGCCAGGGCCTCAACCCCTTCGTGATCGACGCCGGCGACACCGAGGAACTGCTGCTGCGTATCGGCAGCCTCCGGCGGCTGTTCGAGGTGATGGTGGGGGAGCCGCTCGGGGCCGAGCGCCGCGCCGCCCTCGACCACGCCCTCGCCGCCTACTACGGCGAGGAGCGCGGGCGCACCGGCTTCGGCGACTTCTACGCCTACCTGAAGGAGGGTGCGGAGGGCGACCCCGCCCTCGCCAGGCTGCTGCGGCCCTTCGCGACGGGCAGCCTCCGCCACCTGCTCTCCGACGCCGGCGACGACCTGCTCGCCAACGAGGCGCTCGTCACCGTCTTCGACCTCCGGCTGCTGGAGCCGGAGCTGCGCCCCGCCGCGGCGATGGTCTGCACGGAGACGGTCTGGGCCGCTGCCGCGCGCGACCCCAAGCCGCGGCTGCTCGTGGTGGACGAGGTCTGGTCGATCATGCAGCACCCCGAGGGCGCGGCCTTCATGGTCTCCATGGCGAAGCGCGCCCGCAAGCACCGCCTGGGGCTGCAGTTCATCACGCAGGACGTGCAGGACCTGCTCTCCGAGGACCCTTCCCGGACGATTACCGGCCACTCGGGGCGCGCCCTCCTCCAGAACGCCGCCTTCAAGCTCCTCCTCCAGCAGGACGCCGCCGCTATCGCGACCGTCGGCGACGCCTTCGACCTGCCGGAGGAGCTGCAGCGCTGGCTGCTCTCCTGCCCGCGCGGTGACGGGCTGCTGCTCGCGCGGGGCAACCGCTTCCCGATCCGCATCGAGGCCACGCCCGAGGAGGCGGCGCTGATCGAGTGGCGGCCCGGCTCGCAGCGCGCCCGGCCCGGCGCGGCGACCGAGGGCGAGGACGCGAGTACGGACCGATGACAACCCGTCGCTCAAGAACTCCGGACCAGACCGCCCACGACACGGAAGGAAGGCACTGCCATGCGATTTACCCCGCACCGCCGAACGAACGACGCCGCGACCAGGGAACGGAGCGCCACGGTGCGGCTCAACCCCTTCACGACCGCCCCGGAGGAGCCCGTGCTGCTGGCCATCACGCCTCCCCGCAACGCCGAGCGCACCGTGCTCGGCGTCGAGAACCTGCTCGGCTCCATCGCCGTGCCCGAGCCCTTCTCGCTCGAGCTCTGCGGCGACGCCGACGGCGTCACGCTGATGGCGCGCTGCCTCGACCAGGAGGTCGTGCGCCAGCAGCTCTCCGGCCACTACCCCCAGGCCCGCATCCAGCAGCTGGAGCCCGGGGAGGACCCGCTCTCCCTCGCCGAGGGCGAGCAGGCCTGGCACATGCGGCTGCGCGCGAGCGGTCCCGAGTACGTCCCCCTGCGCGTCTTCCGCGACGACGACCTGCTCGACCCCGGCTCCGATCCGCTGATCGCCCTGCTGGGGGCGCTCTCGGCGCTGCGTCCGGGCGAGCGCGTGGTGGCGCGGCTGCTGCTGCGCTCGCTCGGCCCCGACTGGTCGCAGGGCCACCAGGAGCGGGCGCACCGCCCCGCCGTCCAGGAACCGCGCCACGACGCCCAGACGAGCGACGTGCGCCGCCACACCCTGGACGGCGTGGCGATGGCGCTGCTCGCCCTCGGCGGGCTCGGCGCCTTCCAGGGCTACCGCTGGTGGCGGGCGGGCGAGGAGTGGAAGACCCTCGCCCTCGGTGCCGGCGTCGCCTTGGCCCTCGGCCTCGCCAGCGGGGCCTGGGCGCGATGGAGGCGCTCGCGCAACCGCGTCTATGACCCGCTCCTGATCCGCGAGAAGGTCTCGCGCATCGCCTTCGAGGCGGAACTGCAGGTCGCGGCCGTGCTGCCCGAGGGCGACAGGCGCCGGCGCGCAAACGAGTTGCTCGGCCAGGTCGCCGCGGCCTACCGCCACTACGATCATCCCGCGGGCGCGCGCTTCCGGATCGGCCCCGTGCGGGCGGGGCTGCCCGACCGGCACGCGCTGACGCCGCCAGGTCCGGGACTCTTCGGCGGGCGCAGCGTGCTGGGGGTGCGGGAGGCGGCCTGCCTCTGGCACCCACCCGGGGCCAGGGACGAGACGCCGCTCGTGGCGCGCTCCGGGGCGCGGGTGCTCATGCCCTCCGCGCGCGACGTACGCGGCGGCGCCCTCGTCGGGCACACGACCACGGGCGCCCCGCGCGAGATCCGCTTCTCCGACGACCTCACGCGGCGGCATCACCTCTACACGGCGCGCACGCGCATGGGCAAGTCCACGCTCATGCAGCACCTCATCGTGCACCGGATGGAAGAGAAGGCGGCGGGACGGGACGGCGACGCGGTCGTCGTCATCGACCCCCACGCCGACCTCGTGGAGAACATCCTCGCGCTCGTGCCCGAGCCGCTCATCGACTCCGTGCGGCTCGTCGACCTCGCCGACCCCCGCGGCGCGCCCGGCATCAACCTGCTCGACACGCGCGTCTTCAGCGACCGCGACCGCACCGCCGACTCGGTCGTGCGCGTGGCGCGCGGCCTCTGGGAGCAGTGGGGGCCACGCATGCAATCGATCCTCGAGCAGACGGTGAAGACCCTGCACGAGGCCAACGCAAGCCTCGACGCCGACGAGCAGCACACCATCCTCGACGGGTTGCAGCTGCTCGGCGACGAGCGCCTGCGCACGGACGTGCTCAAGCGCGTCTCCGACCCCTACCTGCTGGAGTGGTGGGCGCGGGACTTCGGGCGCTGGCGCGGCGAGTACCGCTCCGAGGCGCTCGCGCCCGTGCAGACGCGGCTCTCCTACTACGCCTCCTCGAAGCGGGCACGCGCCATCCTCGGCCAGTGCCGCTCCACCATTGACCTCCGCCGCACGATCCTCGACGGCGGCATCCTCCTCGTCTCGACGGCGCAAGGGACGGCCGGGAAGGACGTCGCCGCCCTCGTGGGGGCGTCCATCCTCAACCTCGTCGATGCCGTCATCCGCGAGCAGGGCGAGCTCCCGCCGGAGCAACGGCGCGGCGCGCTCGTGGTCGTGGACGAGATGCAGTCGATGCCGGGCGTCGACTACGAGTCGATGCTGAGTGAATTGGGGAAGTTCGGGGCGAGCTTCGTGCTCGCCACGCAGAGCCTGGCCAAGCTCGACGACCTCTCCCCGACGATGCGCGATACGCTGCTCGCCAACATCGGCTGCCTCGCCGTCTTCCAGGTGGCGAGCGCCGACGCGCGCCGGCTCGTCGGCGAGCTCGACCGCGACCGCATCTCCGAGGAGGACATCGTCTCCCTGCCCGTGCACCACGCCTACGTGCGCGCCACGGTCGGGAGCGAGCGCATGCCGGCCTTCTCGATGGAGGTGCGCAAGCCGGAGGAGGGGAACCCCGGCACGGCCGCGCGCGTCCGCGACGAGGCCGCCGACTACCTCACCTTGGCCCGTGACCTCGAGGCCGCGGAGGCGGAGGCGCTGGAGCGCGTGCGGCGCTTCCACAAGGGGCTGCAGGCCCTCGGCGACGGAACCGGGACGGACAGCGGCGGAGCGGCGGGCGCGGGCAAGACGCCTCCGTCCGGCTACAAGCGCGCCCGCGAGTCCGGCGGCGGCGACGCGGCTTCGTGAGCGGCTCCGCCGGCGACACCGCGCTGCGGCGGCTGGCCTCCATGCCGTTCCTCGACCGGCTGGAACTGGCCGCCGCGGCCGGCATCTCCGACCGCTCGGCCTACCGCGCCGTGGCCGCCCTCGAGCGCCGGGGGCTCGCGCGCTCCCTGCTCCACGGCACGGAGCTGCTGCGCACCACCCGCCGCTACCACCTCACGGCCGCCGGCCTCGGCCGCCTCGCCGCACTGGAGGACGAGCCCCTAGAGGCGCTGCTGCGCGCCCGCCCCGTCTCCGCGCAGTGGCGCCGCATCCTGCTGGAGCGCCTCGACGCTGTCGCCGTGGTCTACCGCCTCGCCGCTGCGATCGCCGCCCTGCGCGGAGCGATCGGCTTCCGCTGGTACCGCGCGCTGCCGATGGACGCCTCCGTGGTCCTCCCCGGCGGGGGCGTCCTCGCGGTCGTGCGCCAGGGCGCGACCGCCGACCGCACGGGCTTCGCCAAACGGCTCTGGCGGCTGCGCGAGGGGCCGGATCCCGGCGGCGTGCTCCTGCTCGCCCCCGACGAGACGCGGCTGCGCCACGCCCGCCGCCTGCTCGCCACGGCGCCGTTCCCGGTCCTGTTCGCCCTGGAGCGGGAGGCGGTGCGGGCCGACCCTAGCCACTCCGCCTGGCGTCCGCCTGCGGTCCGCGGCGCGCTCGGCCTGCGCGACGCCCTCGCCTACGCCGGGCACGGAGCCGCCCTCCGCGCCGAGCGCGAAGCGGCCCGGGCGACGCTCCCCCCGGACCTCGACAGTGCCGCCGGCACGCCCGGCTGGCTGCTCCCGGCCCGCCTCGGCCCCGCCGAGAAGCGCACCCTGGATCTGGTCGCGGACTGGCTCTGGATCGCCCTCCGCGACCTCGCCGCGCTGCTCGGCTGCTCGCGCGCGCGGGCGTCGCGGCTCGTCGTCTCCCTCGAGGCGCTCGGCCTCGTCAGCCGCGTCCCCGCCGCCGGCGGGCGGCTCGCCGTCACCGACCGCGGGCTGGCCGTGCTCGCGCGCCGCGACCGCACCGCTGTAGGGCTCGCCCGCGGACGCTGGAGTCCCGCCCCGCTCGACTCGGGCGCCCCCGGCGGCTGGCGCGACGTGCGCGGCCGGAACAGCCGCCAGCTGCTGCGGCACCTGGACCACACCGCCGCCGTGCACGGCTTCGTGGCGGCGCTCGCCGGGCAGGCGCGCGCGGAGGGCTGGGAGGTGGCGCAGCTCGACCCGCCCCGGCGGGCCTCCCGCTACTTTCGTTTCGAGGGCGGCGTGCGCTCCGTCCACCCCGACGCCTTCGGCATCCTGCGCCGCGCCGGGGAGACGCGGGCCTTCTTCCTGGAGTGGGAGCGCCGCGCCGTTAGGCCCTCCACGATGGCCGCGCGGCTCGCGCCCTACCTGCGCTACTACGCCTCCCACCGCCCGACGGACGACCACGGCGTCCGGCCCGCCCTGCTCGTCGTCCTGCGCGATGAGATCGCCGCCGACCACTTCCTGCGCATAGCGCGGCGTGAGATGGATCGCGTCCGGGTCGAGGTTCCGGTGCTGGTCTCCCACGAGGCGCTCCTCCGCGCGGAGGGACCCTTCGGGGGCGGATGGCACTCGCGCGGCGGACGCACGTGCCAAGTGGCCTGAGGAGCGTAGCCGCGGCAAAGGGTATCTCCGAGCGGCGGCAGGAGGGGCGTCGTACGCTCAGGGCAGTAGGGAGTCTGCAGGTTCAACTTTGTCCCAACGCGTCCACGTTGGTAGGCCGTTCACGTTCATCTGGACCAAGAAAAAAGCGTCTGGAACACCGAGCAGAAAGACCTTGTGCATTCCCAAGAGCTCATGGATTTGATCGTCCCACTCCTGAGCCCTCACAAGAAATTGGCTGTAGTCGACATCCTCGTCCGGCGAGTGGGCGTGCATCATTGCGCCTATCGCGTCGTAGGCGGCGGTGAACCGTTCCCTGGTCAGGCAATTGCTCTCGGGCACGTCCTCCCAGCTAGGGGATTATAACCCTAACTTGACGCTAGCTGCGGGGACGGGTAGCGTGCTGGCATGGAAAATGGTGGACGCCAACCCGATCGCCCCAGTGACATAGACGCCCTGGCTGGTGCACGGGCGGTGAGTCTCTTTATCGACTCGGTTGCGGCGGCGGTATGCAGTACCGATCCAGAAACTCGGCGAGCCCTGCTGGACACGCTTGGAAGTACGCAACAAGCATTGCTTCAAGGGTTTCACCCTCTTGGGATTGAGGGAGTGCAGAACGTTCTGCGCGGCATGAATCGCCAACTGAACGACGGGATTCGGGAGCTTTCGGAGCAGGATTCATAGCGGCAGGCTACACCACGGCTCCAAACTTCGCTTCCGGCATGAAAGGCGCGGCCGCCGTCGGCCTCATCGCAGGGGTCGTGCTACTTGCAGGCGTGAGCGCCTGCCAACCTGCGCCATTTACCGATGACGAACTCGCGCGGTGGAGGTGGGCGCAGGACGAGCTTTTTGAGTCGGCGCTGTGGGGGAGCATGCAGATTCTGGAAGCCGCCCGCGAGCATCGTGAAAATCCGTGTCGATTCCGCGAAGAGGTGGCTTCGATTGACACGTTCCTTGAAGCGGAAGAGCGGCACTATCGCCAGTTCACTCCACCAGCCCATCCCTCCACGCAGATCGAGGCCTACCAGGACAGCCTGCGCTATTGGACCATCGTGCACGATGCTGGATTTGACTACCTGCTTCGAGAGCGCCTTTTCGGGCGGCTGCACCTCGACCTCGGCGATGTGCGGTGGGGGCGCGTTCTGACGAACGTGCACCTGCTTGATGACGGGGGACCTCAAAGCCTTGGGGACCCGACACCCGCGTTGTACGACGAGCTCCAAGGCGTTCGCGTGATGCTGGTTCAAAGTGGGTTTTGGCGATCGATGAGTTCAGGCCCAGAAGAGCGCGCCCAGTGGATCGCACGAAACCGGGAGAACGGAAACGCCAATACAGCTTGGGCGTGGTGCTACTTCACGCCGACCCTCCCGGAGATGAATTACATCATTGGCTGGTGACAAGGCGCTAGTCGATCGAGCGTCGCCACCGCCATGGCGCTCTCCGCCACCAGGGCGGCTCCGTGTGCACAGCACCGCCATCGGCCGAGATGGTCCCAAGGTTCTCAATCGTGCCCGCAACGATATGGATCTGGCCACCGTCGCCGCCTCGGTACTCCGTGCGCTTGGGCACGAGCCGCCACAGAAAGCGGCCGATCATGGGGAAGATTCCTAACAGGAGATCGAACATGTCAGCCCCTCCTCAGCGCCGCAATTGATCCCAGCTGGTGAGCGGCTCCCAGCACTCGCAGTCGTGGGCATGACGGGTGCGCCGTTTTCTTGGTGGGGGTGCGGGCTATGGCTCGAATTTGGCAAGGCAGCGGCGCACCGCATCTTGCAGTTTCCTAAGCATGGCGGGTATTGTTTGGGGGCAGGCTTCGGAACCCGCACCCCTGGCCGTCCTAGCTCGGCCAACTAAAACCCCCGATGGCACGGGGGTTTTCTCGTGGGATGCCAGCGTACGCTAGGCGACCATTCCGTGGTAGCGTGACGGCATGATCGAAGACCGCCTGCCCGATGTGGAGAGCCGCAATCCGTTCTACCGGGGCGCGAGCGTGGAGGCCGTGGCGGCGAAGCTCCTAGGCGGACCGCGTCCCCGACGCCAGCCCGTTGTCAGCGACGAGGCCGCGGTAGAGGAGCCGACGCCCGACGAGGCCGGCGGCGACGTGAGCCATCTGCGCGAGCGTGTCTGACTCCCGGAGGTTGTGCTTCCCCGCGAACTGCTGCACGTAGCGGTTGAGGTGCTTGGGGCTGATCTTGTGATACGTGCCGTGGTAGCCGCGCCGGAACATGGACCAGAAGCTCTCGATGCCGTTGGAGCGGGTGTCCCCGATCACGTAGGTGCCGACCGAATGGGCGACCGCCTTGTGGTCGTACTCCCCATCCAGCAGCGTGTACGCCCCATGCCCGTCTGAGTAGACCGCCGCGCCGGGAGCCGCGTGCTTGCGGACGAAGGCGCGGAGCGTGTCCCCGTGGGCCGTGCCGATGGCTTCGGCCCGCACCTGGCCCGTCGCCCGATCCTTCGCGCCGACCACGGCCATCTTGGCGTCCTGCCCGCGCTTGTGCTCCGGCTTGTTGGCTTCCCGTCCGCCCACGTACATCTCGTCCACTTCCACCGGACCCGCGAAGGGGCCGCCCTCATCGGTGAACGCCTCGCGGATGCGGTGGAGCATGAACCAGGCCGCCTTCTGGCTGATTTTCAGATCGCGGTGCAGCTTCATGGACGAGACGCCCTTGAGGCTCGTGACTTCCAGGTAGATCGCCATCGCCCACTTCTGGTAGCCGAGCTTGGACGATTGCATGGCCGTGCCGGTCTTGACGCTGAAGTAGTCGCGGCAGTCCGTGCACCAGTAGGGCATGGGCTTCGCGTTGGGAACCTCGCGGGTCGTGACGCTGCCGCAGTGCGGGCAGGCCCGCCCGTTCGGCCAGACCAGCGCCTCGAACCACTCCCGCGCCTGCTCGTCGTTCGGGAAGAGCTGGTACAGCTCAATGAGGGAGATGCCCTCGCGGTGTGCCTTGCCGGGAGCGCTGGTAACCATGCCTCCAGATTAGGGACTTTTCATTAACTTGTCAAGTTAGGGTTATAATCCCCCCCAACTAGCCCTCAGCGGCCCGCTATCATAGACTTGCGATTCTCTGACTGGCTGGGGATAGAACGACGGATTCACTTTCTCGATGCGACCGAGAATCTCACCCGCATGCCAGTCCCTCTTGAGCCACAGCGATGCCTCGTCCCAGACGGCCCTGTGAGCAGCCAGTGAGGCCTTCGCGATCAGCTCCAGGTCTTGCGCATCTGCAGCCCAATGGTCTCTGCCACGACCGCCTTGGGGGAACCGGTCTAGGCTCAGGTTGTAGAAGTCGCGAATGAAGACCGACCGCCTCGTGATTTCGTCCATGCATTGAACGTACGCGGCCATCCCTGCTGCCGCAGCTTCGTCGACGACGCTCGAATCCTGCCCCCACGACACCTCGACTCGGCCTCCGTTGTGCTTGCCAAACTCCCCTAGCCAGTTCGTACGACGCCAACTCAGGGTACTCTCAAGGCTGGGCACACGCTGGCAATGGTCGGTGTCACGGCACCCGACTCACGTCGCAGCCCCCCCCGATCGTCAGTCCTTTTGCTGGTGTTGGCGACGGCCTGAGAGACCCACTGCGTCATCGGCGCTCCGGCGCGGCGTCTCCGTCCGACGCCGCGTCCGGTCCACGCCTCGGCCCGCCCGCGCCTGCGCCGCCGTCAGTACAGGAAGCGTATGAACACCCAGGTCGCTCTGCGAGCCGGCCGACCCGCTGCTCGGCGTAAAGTAGAGTGAACATGCGGCACTTGAATCCGCCTCGGCTCACCCCCGTCTGCGCCGCAGGGGGTGACTGACTCCTGCCGGGATGTCGGAGTCGTCCGGCGTTGCGTGGAACATGGAGCAGCCGCGGTGAACTTCGGAACAGGTTGAGCCAGCGATGACGATGCCATACAGCGACGACCAACTCCGGAGTCGTCTGCGCCTGGGTGAGGACAGCGGCTGGGAGTTCAAGGAGGTCGAGTTCCGGGGCGACCGGCCCGCGCGGCATCACCGCGACGACTGGGCCGACGAGGTCGCCGCCTTCGCCAACGCGGGCGGCGGCGTCCTGCTCTTCGGCATCACGGACGCGGGCGACGTGCCGGGCATGTCCCGCGAGCGCCTCGACGCGGTGGAGTCCCTCGTCCGAGAGATCGCAAGGGACTCGATCAGACCGGCGATCCGGGTGGAGGCGTACCGCCTGGAGCTCGACGAACGCTCCTTCGTGCTCGTGGCGGTCCCCGAGGGACACGCCCAGCACGACAGTCCCGGGGGCAGCTACGTCCGCGTCGGCAGCTCGAAGCAGCCGATGACGCCGGACGAGCGGATGAGACTGGCGCAGCGGCGCGGCCAGGTTCGGTTCGGCAGCTTCGACGAGCAAACCGTGGGCGACACCGGGTTCGCCACGCTCGACGAGGAGCTGTGGAAGCCGCTGCTCAGCGCTGAGGGCCTCGCCGACCCGGAAGTTGCCCTTGAGAAGCTCGGCCTGCTCGCCGCTGACGAGCACGGCGTGACGCGCGCGACCGTAGCTGGCGTGCTGGTCTGCACCACGCAACCAGAGCAGCTCCTCCCGAACGCCGTCGTCACCGCCGTCCGTTACCGGGGCGCGGACCGTGGGTCGGGCCAGATCGACGCGCAGGAGATTACGGGGCCGATCGCCCGCCAGATCGCGCAGGCGCTCGCCTTCACCGTGCGCAACATGCACGTCGGGGCGCGCAAGACCCCTGCCCGTGAGAACCTCCCCGAGTACAGCGTGCAGGCCCTCTTCGAGGCGATCGTGAACGCGGTCGTACACCGCGACTACTCGATCCGCGGGAGCCGCATCCGGCTCTCGATCTTCTCCGACCGGCTCGAGCTCTGCTCGCCCGGTTCGCTCCCGAACAACCTCACGATCGAGAGCATGGGCGAGCGGCAGTCGACGCGGAACGAGGTACTGACCTCGGTGCTCGGGCGCATGGACGCAGGCTCCGTTGAGAGCACCGGCGGGAGGCGCTACTTCATGGAGCGGCGTGGCGACGGTGTGCCGATCATCCGCCGCGAGACACGCGAACTGACCGGCAGGGAGCCGGAGTTCCGGCTGATCGACAGCTCCGAGCTTTGCCTCACGCTGCCCGCCGCCGAGCCGGACTCCGAGCCGGCAAACGTCGTTATCACGGTGCGCCGGGACGGACTCTTGCTCGCCGGCGCGGATGTCCTGGCGCTCTTCCCGAACAACACTTGGAAGCGCGCCGCAACCGATACCGGCGGCGAGGCGCGCCTTGACCTGCACTCTGTGCACCTGCCGATGACGGTCTATGTCGCGGCGGAGGGCTGCTCCGCCCATGTCGAGCAGGGTTGGATTCCGTCCGAACGGGCGCTCGCAGTCGAACTCGTTGCGCTCCCCGACGGCGGCTCAGTCGTGTTCCCGGAGGGGACCGGTCACATCCCCGGCCTTTCGGGCCGCCTTAACCCGAAACTCGATACGAGCTTCAGGACGTACCTCTACGCCTCGAACATCGCGATCAACGGGGGGCAACAGCAACCCGTCTCGTTCGTTCCGGGCCAGGAGGAGTTGCACCTGACGGACGCGAATGGCCGCGAACTGCTCATGCGCGTCGCCGCTATCACGGGCCGGTCGTCGCTCCTTGAGTACCGTCTCGCCTGAGGCAGCACCAAGGGGTCGACAGCCGTTGCGCCCTCGCCGGTGAAGAGGACGAGGACACGGACTCGGGGAAGTCGGTCTTCGCCCGCTACCGCCGACTGCGTGCTGCTCGTGTGGGGCACGGTCTCGCGCTGGGACGGCACCACCAAACCTTCCTGTCTCCCACGTCGAATCCGTCGCCACCACCGTTTCCATGTTCGAAGGCCCCCGACTGACACTGAGCCCTCAGGAGCGGTGAGGCCATTCATGTGCGGGCGCTCGGACCCTGTCGACTCATGGCGCTCGTGTAGTGCGGGCCGGAGATCTCGGTCTTCCAATCCACACCAAACGCTGCGCTACTCGTGGGCCGTGAACCTGCCGCCTCGCCGCTTAAGGCATGCGCCCCCGCGCTGAAGACAAGATCATCGAACAGCCTAGGAATAGGCAGCGCCTCAATGCGATGTAAGGCGCCGTCTTCGACGAGCGTTGTGACAGCGTGAGCAAGGCGGTGCGCGGCGCCACACCCGCATCTCCTCCCGGCAGCCCCTCCGATCCCAGCGCTCTCCTGCACATCCCTAGAAATGCACGCGATCCAAACCATCCCCCCCGCCCCAGTGATAGCATCAGGGAACTCTCGCAGGTTGATTCGCGACGCTCGGGAGTTGCGCGTCGCTCCCGCTCACCACAGGCCGGAGCGTTCGGTCCGGCCCACTTTGATCAGCCAAGGGGGAGGCATCGTACCCATGATGCTCTACGCGCACTCCGAAAACGCCGGTGGGAAACGTCAACCTCTAGCCGACCACCTACGCAATGTCGCCGAACTTGCGCGTGAGCGAGCTCACCACTTCGGCGGAGGCGACCTTGCCTTCATCGCAGGCCTTTGGCATGACGCGGGCAAGGCTGACCCGGGGTGGCAGCGCTACCTTCGCGAGAGCGAGGCTGGTACGCGCGGACGCAGGACCGGCCCGGACCACAAGTGCGCGGGCGCGCTGCTGGCGGAGAAGAACGATCATCCCTGGTACGTCGGGCATCTGATCCATGCGCACCACGGAGGCCTCGGCGATCCTCAGACCGGTTATCGCACCTGGCTGAGCGAGAAGCGGGACCTCCCCGGCCCGAATCGAGCGCTCCAAGCCCTGCGATTGGAGCTACCCGACCTCCTGGACCAGCCAGCTCCCGGCATCCCCCCGCACATCCAGAGCGACCCGCTCGCCGCGGAGTTCTTCCTGCGTATGACCTACTCGGCGCTCGTCGACGCCGATAGCCTCGATACCGAGACGCACAGGTTGGGCAGTGCGCCTCCCAGCCGTGGCAGCGTCGTGACGCTCCCGGAACTCTGGCGTCGCTACGAGGTCTTCCTGGCAAGCGAGCCTCCGGGGCCCGACACGGAGGTCAACCGCATTCGCCGCGAGGTGCACGACGCCTGCCTGCGCACAGCCACCAAACCATCAGGCATCTTCCGGCTGGCCGTCCCCACCGGCGGCGGCAAGACGCGCTCCGCAATGGCGTTCGCCCTCCGGCACGGAATCGAGCACGGGATGCGCCGCGTGGTCGTGGCCGTCCCCTTCACGACCATTACCCAGCAGACCGCCGGGGTGTACCGGCGCATCTTCGAACGCGACTACGAGGACGCCGGGCGCGTCATACTGGAGCACCACTCGGCTGGTGTGGAGGGTGCAGACAGTGCAAGCGATGACGGGAGCCCCGCTCCAGACGTCATCTGGCAGCGCCTCGCTGCCGAGAACTGGGACGCGTCGATCGTCGTGACCACGACCGTGCAGTTGTTCGAGAGCCTCTTCTCGAACCGCCGCGGCAAGACCCAGAAGCTCCACAACCTCGCGGGCAGCGTGATCATCTTGGACGAGGCGCAGGCACTGCCGGCCGGCTTGCTCGCCCCCATCCTCGACGGCTTGCGGCAGCTCACCGAGCGCTACGGCGCCAGCGTCGTGCTCTCCACTGCCACACAGCCCGCGTTCGATCTCGTCCCCGAGTTCAGGGACACCCCGGCCCACGACATCGTTCCCGGCCACGCCCGGCACTTCGCGGCGCTCAAGCGCATCGAATACGACTTCTCGAGGACCGCCGAACCGAACGAGTGGTCGGACATCTCTGAGTGGATACGCGAGGAGCGGAGCGCGCTCGCCATCGTCAACACGAAGCGCCACGCGACGGAACTGCTCGACGCCCTTGGCGATCCAGATGCTCTGCACCTCTCGACGCTCCTCTGCCGCGCACATCGCGACGAGGTGCTCGCCGAGATCAGGGAGCGACTTTCCGCTGGCAGACCCTGCCGTGTCGTCAGCACGCAGGTCGTGGAGGCGGGCGTCGACCTCGACTTCGCGACGGTGTTCCGCGCCGAGGCCCCGCTCGACTCCATCATCCAGGCGGCCGGACGTTGTAACCGCGAGGGACGGCTCGGCAGGCCGGGGCGTGTGCTGGTGTTCCGGCCCCCGGATGACTCGTCACCCCCCGGCGTCTATCGCTCGGGGAGGGACATCGCGCGGGTTGTCCGCGAGCTGCCGGGCTTCGATCCGCACGACCCCGAGGCCGTCCGCTCCTACTTCGAGTTGCTGTTCGGCACGGCCGTGGACGCGGACAGCAACAGGGTGCAAGACGCTCGCAAGGAACTCGACTTCCCGGCCGTGGCCGAGCGGTTCCACATGATCGACGACGACGCCTGCGACGTAATCGTGGACTACCCGGAGCGGGAGGCGCCAAGAATCGACAGTCTCGTTGACCAGCTGCGAACCCGCGAACGCCCCGCCCGGGAGATACTCCGTGAACTCCAGCCGCACATCGTCTCGATCTACCGGAGCGAGTATGAGCGACGCCGCCGGGACGGGTTCATCGAGGAGCTCTTGCCCGGCGTCGGGCGCTGGCCGCTCGGGTATTATGACCCGGTGCGAGGCATCACCGACGCAGACCCCGACACCATCGTCTGAGGTCACGTCGTCCGGCGTTGACCTGGCCGCAGTGTCCTTTCATGCTTATCGAGGGCCCCGTCACGTCAGCGGGTACCGCTCGCGACACCCAGCCGAGGAGTGATCCATGGTCCGTGGTCTGCCGCCACTGGAGGTCAAGCTGTGGGGCGAGTACGCTTGCTTCACTCGACCCGAGATGAAGGTCGAGCGCGTCACCTATCCGGTCATGACGCCATCCGCCGCCCGCGGCGCTCTGGAGGCGATCTTCTGGAAGCCGCAGGTCACCTGGCGTATCGAGGAGATTCACGTCCTCAACCCGGTCGCGTACACATCCATCCTGCGGAACGAGATCAACGACCGGCAGAGCGAGCGCACGGCGCGCGGCTGGGCGCGGAACGGAGGCGGGTACGATGCCGCCGACCGGCGCAGCCGCGCCCAGCGACACACGCTCGCCCTGCGCGATGTGGCCTACGTCGTGCGAGCGCAGCTCGTGCTCCAGGACGGCGTCACCGACGACATCGCGAAGTACCGGGACCAGTTCCGCCGCCGCGTCGCGCGGGGCCAGTGCTTCGCCACACCGTACCTCGGATGCCGCGAATTCAGTGCCTCGTTCGGCGAGCCGGAGCCTGGCGATGCGCCGATTGAACGTACAGAGGACCTCAGCCTGATGCTGCTCGACATCGACTACGACCCCGATGGCAGCGGCCACGGCACGCCCATGTTCTTCGACGCCTCGCTCGACCGCGGCGTGCTGCGCGTCCCGGATCGTCTCACGGGGGTCGCGTGACGCTGCTCAGCAAGCTGAAGGAGTACGCTGACGAGCGGCTTGAGGATCAGCTCCCCCCGCTCTATGCGAGCACGCCTGTTGCTTGGATCATCATGCTCGATTCGGACGGTCGTGTGTTGTCGCCGCACCCGATTTCGCGTATCGACCCGAGTACCACGCGCGGGAAGCGCGGCCTCGATATGGCTGCGCCGGAAGTGCAACGTGCGGCTGGTATCAAGCCGCTACTGCTTGCCGACAACGGCGAATACACATTCGGGCGCGCGCGCGATCCCGCGAAGCAGGGGCGCGTCGACCAAGCGCACGCCCAGTACCGTGAGCTCCTCGACCGCTGCGCGGTCACGACCGAGGAGCCCGCAGTGCTTGCCGTGAAGCGCTTCTACGAGCGCGGCGGCGCCGACCAACTGATTCTCGGAGACGAGTGGGACTACGGGCTCAAGGTCACCTTCGAGGTGACGCTGGAGGATGGCGAGCGCCAGCGTCCGATCGACTTGCCACCGGTGCAGGCGTTCTGGCTCGCGTCGAACACCCCGGACGCCGCACCGAGGAGTCAGTGCCTTGCGTGCGGCGAGTCGAAGCCCGTGCTCGATCGCTTACAGGCGAAAGTCAAAGGCATTCGTGGCGGCCAGTCCTCGGGCACGTCGATCATCTCCGCCAACGCCTCGGCGTTCGAGTCGTACGGACTGGAGGCGTCCAGGATTGCGCCCACCTGTCGGGAGTGCGGGGAGTCGTTCACGCGCGCTCTGAACAGCCTGCTGGCCGATGAGCGCACCAGCCTCACCGTAGCAGACACGACCTTCGCCTTCTGGACGCGCGAGCGTGTTGCATTCGACTTCGGCAGCCACATGCGGCAACCCGACCCCTCACAGGTACAGTCGCTGATCGATTCTCCGCGACGGGGGCGCCAAGCGACGATCGAGGACGAGACGGCGTTCTACGCTGCCTCGCTCTCGGCGAGCGGGGGCCGGGCGGTCATCCGGGACTGGATCGATACGACCGTTGGGAGCGTCGAGGACAGCGTCGCGCGGTGGTTCAGGCTGCAGCGGATCTCCGACCCGCGGGACGAGGACCCCGAGGGCACGCATCCTCGTCCCCTGAGTCTCTTCCAGCTCGCCGCCTCGACGGTGCGGGATGCGCGCCGTGACCTCCCGGTCACGACGCCTCGTTCGTTGTTCCGGGCCGCGCTCTCGGCTACGCCGCTGCCGCTGGAACTCGCCTTCCAGGCCGTTCGTCGCTGCCGCGCGGAGCAGGGGGTCACCCGCCCCAGGGCCGCGCTTATCAAGCTCGTTCTGCTGAGCCGTGAGACAACCTCGCCGAAGGAGAACTACATGGTTGCCCTTGAGACCGAACACCCGTCGCCCGCCTACCACTGCGGCCGCCTGCTTGCCGTCATCGAGGAGGTGCAGCGGGCGGCCCTTCCGGGCGTGAACGCCACCATCGTCGACCGCTACTACGGCGCGGCGTCGTCGACCCCCGCCGTCGTCTTCGGCGCTCTGCTGCGTGGGGCGCAGCCCCATCTCGCAAGGTTGGAGCGCGACCGCCCGGGCGCCTACGTCAATCTCCAGCGCCGCCTTGAGGAAGTCATGGCGCGGATCGGCGACTGGCCGGCGACGCTCGCGCTCAAGGAACAAGCGCTGTTCTCGCTCGGCTACTACCACCAGCGCGCTCATGGCAGGGCCGAGATGGCGAGCCGCCGGGCGTCGCGTGAAGCCGAGCCAGGCGTCGAAGACCCGAAGACTGATACCGGACAGGAGCACCAGTCATGACCAGCACCACAAGCGCACCCACCGACGTCAGCCGCCGCCACGACTTCGTCCTGCTGTTCGATGTGCGCGACGGCAACCCCAACGGCGATCCCGACGCCGGCAACCTGCCGCGCGTCGATCCGGAGACCATGCAGGGGCTCGTGACGGATGTCGCGATCAAGCGCAAGGTGCGCGACTTCGTCGACATGGCGCACGGCCAAGGGCGCTTCAAGGTGTACGTCCAGCACGGCCAGTTCCTCACGAACCGCCGGAAGATGGTCTTCGACGAGCGTGCCAACGGGGACGCGGCGCCCGCCGTCAGCGACGCGCAGAGATGGATGTGCGAGGAGTTCTACGACGTGCGGATGTTCGGCGCGGTCATGTCGATGACCGAACGCAACGCGGGACAGGTGCGTGGCCCGATGCAGCTCACCTTCGCCCGCTCCATCGATTCCATCGTCCCGCTCGATTCGAGCATCGTCGGCCCGGCCCAGAACGAGCGAGACGTGAACCGCGAGGACGCCGAGGGGCAGGCGACCAACTTCGGAACGATGGGCCGCAAGTCCACGGTCCCATACGGCCTGTACCGCGCGCACGGCTTCTTCAACCCCCACTTCGCAGAGAAGACGGGCGTCGACGGCCAGGACCTCGCGCTCTTCTGGAACGCCCTCGAGATGATGTGGGACGTCGACCGCTCCGCCTCGCGCGGCGAGATGGCCTGCCGGGGCCTCTACGTCCTCAGCCACGAGAGCAAGCTCGGTAACGCCGCCGCGCATCGTCTGTTCGACGTCATCCGTACGCCCCAGAGCGCAACCGACGCGCCGCGGGCGTTCTTCGATTACGATGTGGAGCGCCCTCCCGACGGCCCCATCGAGGGCATCCCCGGCGTGACACTCACCACGCTCGTGGGCTGACCTCCTGGAGGCCGTCGCCGTGCAGGGAGCCGCCACGCCATGGGACGCGCAGGAGTTGCTCGATGTGCCGATCTCGGCCATCGAGCACTTCTCCTATTGCCCCCGGCAGTGCGCGCTCATTCACGTCGAGCAGACGTTCGAGGAGAACGTCTTCACCGTCCGGGGACGCATCTCCCACGAGCGCGTGGACAGCGGCGAGACGGAGAACCGACCCGGCGTCCGCGTGCTGCGCGGGCTGCCGCTCTGGTCGGAGCGCCTCGGCCTGCGCGGCAAGGCGGACGTTGTGGAGTTGCGGCCGGACGCGCCGCCCTTCCCGGTCGAGTACAAGGTCGGCCGCAGGCGGCCCCCGCACGCCGACCTACAACTCTGCGCGCAGGCCCTCTGCCTCGAGGACATGCTCGGGACCGAGATTCCCGAGGGGGCGATCTACTCGCACGCCGAACGGCGGCGCTATCGAATCCGTCTGACCGACACGTTGCGGCAGCGGACGGTGGCGCTCGTCGCGGAGATCAGGGAGCAGCTCCGCGATCAGAGCCTGCCGCCGGCGGTCGACGATGCCCGCTGTCCGCCGTGTTCGCTCGTCAACGCCTGCCTGCCCCAGGTCGCCGCCCAGCCGTACCGCCTGCGCGGCATGCAGGGCTCGCTCTTCCGACCGTTGGGTCCGGTAGGCGACGATGCATGAGTTGCTCAACACCCTCTACGTCACCACGCAGGGAGCGGTGCTTCGTCTCGATCACGGCACCGTGCGCGTCATCGTCGAGGATGAAACGGTCGCCCGGCTGCCCCTCGTGCGCCTGCAGGCGATCGTGGTCTTCGGCCGCGTCACGATCACGACCCCGCTGATTCACCGCTGCGCCGAGGACGGGCGGGGCGTCGTCTGGCTCACCAGGCATGGGCGCTTCCGTGCGCGCCTCACCGGGCGCACGCTCGGCAACGTCCTGCTCCGCAGGGCGCAGCACGAAGCGCTCGACGATTCCGACCGGACGCTGGCCCTCGCCAGGCAGTACGTGGCCGGCAAGGTGCAGAACGCGCGCACGCTCACCCTGCGCTCGGCGCGCGACAGCGCGGGAACGGGCGACGAAACCGAGCTTCGGGCGGTCGCCGACAACCTCGCCTCGCTCCTCGGCGAGATTCGCGTCGCGTCCGATCTGGACGTGTTGCGCGGCCTCGAGGGCATCGCGGCGCGGGCCTACTTCCGAGGATTCGGGGGAATGGTCCGCGGCGATCGAGCCGCTTTCACGCCGGACGGGCGTACCCGGCGTCCCTCGAGGGACCGGGCGAACGCGCTCCTGTCGTTCTGCTACGCGCTGCTCCGCGCCGAGTGCGAGGCGGCGCTTGACGGCGTCGGCCTCGATCCGCAGGTAGGCTACCTCCATGCGCTCCGCCCCGGGCGTCCCGCCCTGGCGCTGGACCTGATGGAAGAGTTGCGGCCCGCGATCGCGGACCGGCTCGTGCTCCGCCTGGTGAACCGCCGTCAGATTCGCGCTGACCACTTCGACGAGACGCCGGGAGGTGCGGTGAGCCTCAACGAACAGGGACGGCGTGCGACCCTGGCGGAATACGAGCGGCGGAAGGAGAGCATAGTGCCCCACCGGCTGCTCAAGGAGCACATCCCCGTAGGGCTCATACCACACGTCCAGGCGCGACTCCTCGCCCGCCATCTACGGGGAGACCTGCGGCACTATCTCCCGTATCTGGCGCGCTGAAGCGGCCAGAAGGGCGGTCATGATGGAGATCCTCATTGCGTACGACGTGGCCAACGACGACGCTGCGGGCCGGAGGCGGCTGCGTCGCGTCGCCCAGGCCTGCGAGGCGTACGGCCAGCGCGTCCAGAAGTCCGTGTTCGAGTGCGTGCTGAGCGACGCTGATATGGAGATGCTCGTTGCGCGGTTGCGCGCGGAGATGGACGAGGCGGTGGACAGCATCCGGATCTACCGCCTCCGGGAGCCGCTGGCCCGGTACCTCCTGACGTTTGGTGCGCAACCACCGTTCGATCAGCGGGGCACGCTTGTCTTCTGAGTCAGGGAGCTGCGCGAATCCTCGGCGCTCGCCCTGACACGGGATGTTCGCGCACTTTCTTGCCGGTAGAGGAGGAATATCCGGGGAAGGGAGGCACAGATGGGCCATCGAGCATGACAGCCTGCACCCGAATCGACAATAATCGAGCGTACGCGCCCCCAAAGTGAGGGTTTCGTAGGTAGCTCCCGGCCTGCGGGTCGGGAGAGGATTGAAACATCGCCCGCGTAGCCAGCATGTCGATGCCATCGTAGAGTAGCTCCCGGCCTGCGGGTCGGGAGAGGATTGAAACACAGTGGACCAGTACGCGGAGGTCGGTAATAAGGTGTAGCTCCCGGCCTGCGGGTCGGGAGAGGATTGAAACACCCTGGACCAGTACGCGGAGGTCGGTAATAAGGTCGAGTAGCTCCCGGCCTGCGGGTCGGGAGAGGATTGAAACAATCGCAAGCTCGTCGGCCGCGGCCACCAGCCCATCGTAGCTCCCGGCCTGCGGGTCGGGAGAGGATTGAAACATCGATGACGCCACGATCTGCTCGCCCGACTTTGTGTAGCTCCCGGCCTGCGGGTCGGGAGAGGATTGAAACGTCGCCGATCTCATGGTATCCAAGCCCCCGATCCTGGTAGCTCCCGGCCTGCGGGTCGGGAGAGGATTGAAACCCGTCGAGGAGGAGGAGGAACGCAATGGAGACTAGGTAGCTCCCGGCCTGCGGGTCGGGAGAGGATTGAAACGATGAGCCCGCCTCGCGGCGATTCTTTGGCGACTGGGTAGCTCCCGGCCTGCGGGTCGGGAGAGGATTGAAACGAGGAAGCGTGGCAGCTTGTCAAGAGCATCGTGGGGTAGCTCCCGGCCTGCGGGTCGGGAGAGGATTGAAACGGCGATGCTACGCACTACATCGACGCGGACGGAGAGTAGCTCCCGGCCTGCGGGTCGGGAGAGGATTGAAACAAGGGAGCGCGAACATGAGCGATACGGAGATCGCCGAGTAGCTCCCGGCCTGCGGGTCGGGAGAGGATTGAAACCCTGTAGCGCCTTGGCGCTGCCGCCGCGGGTGCAGGTAGCTCCCGGCCTGCGGGTCGGGAGAGGATTGAAACGAGGTCCGTCTCTGCAATGGGACCGGCCCCTTCACGTAGCTCCCGGCCTGCGGGTCGGGAGAGGATTGAAACGGAACGCCCGCGTATCAGGGCGCAGATCGCCCGCGTAGCTCCCGGCCTGCGGGTCGGGAGAGGATTGAAACACAAGGAGTGGCTGCCCTATAGCGAGAAACAGCTAAAGTAGCTCCCGGCCTGCGGGTCGGGAGAGGATTGAAACGGATGCGACCGCGTGCGTGGTTGTCAACGCGGTCCCCCGTAGCTCCCGGCCTGCGGGTCGGGAGAGGATTGAAACTATCCGACGATCCGCGAAGAGACCGATGCGCTCGTGGAGTAGCTCCCGGCCTGCGGGTCGGGAGAGGATTGAAACCCGGACGGGAGTGGCGGCGGCGAACGGCGCGTTTAGTAGCTCCCGGCCTGCGGGTCGGGAGAGGATTGAAACATCGAAAGCGTGCGGGAGAGCCACGCGCTCATCGAGTAGCTCCCGGCCTGCGGGTCGGGAGAGGATTGAAACTCTTCCTCCAGCCGGCGGAAGAGGGCCTCAGGTGCCCGGTAGCTCCCGGCCTGCGGGTCGGGAGAGGATTGAAACTTTCTCAAAGTCGGTG
>JAPOXB010000023.1 GCA_026707335.1 Chloroflexota bacterium | reverse complement strand
TGATCTCGGCCCTGGTTCCGCTGGTACTCTCGTGGCGCTTGTCCCTGTTCCAGCGGATCCTGACTCCCGCCGTGTCGGGGACCGTGATCATGCTCATCCCGGTCACCGTGCTGCCGTTCATCTCCGCCCTTCTCTCCGACGCCCCCGAGAGCATCGGCGCCACCGGCGCGCCGCTCAGCTTCCTGGTGACCGTAGTGGTCATCGGCGCCCTGGCCCTGAAGGCAACGGGACCGCTGAGGCTTTGGGCACCCGTCATCGGCGTGGTCGCGGGCTCGGCGATCGCTGCCTACCACGGCCTCTATGATCTGGAGCGCGTCGCCCAGGCCGAGTGGATCGACCTGCCCCGGCCCAGTCCGCCCGGTCTCGACCTCGCCTTCGGCCCCGACTTCTGGACGCTACTCCCCTCGTTTCTGCTCGTGGCCGTGATCGCCGCCGTTCGCACGATGAGCAGTTCGGTTGCCGTTCAGCGCGTGTCGTGGCGCCGGAAGGATCGCGCGATCGACTTCCGCGCCGTTCAGGGCGCGGTGGCGGTGGACGGCGTGGGCAATGTCCTCGCCGGGCTGGCCGGGACGGTCCCGGGCAGCGCCACCACCACCAGCGTCCCGCTGACACAGCTCACCGGAGTGGCCGCCCGGGCCGTCGGGATCGTAGCGGGCGCGGCGTTCATCGCGCTGGCCTTTCTCCCGAAGGCATTCGCGGCCATCCTCGCAATACCGGACCCGGTCTTCGCGGGCTATCTCGTCATTCTGCTCGCGATGCTCTTTGCGATCGGCATGAAGATTGTCCTGCAGGAAGGGCTCGGCTATCGCGAGGGCCTGATCGTCGGCATCGCCTTCCTGGCCGGCGTGGGCCTTCAATACGGCATGATCTTCCCGGAACAGGTTTCAGGGTTCGCGGGGGGGCTGTTCGCGAACGGCATGAATGCCGGGGGCTTCGCCGCAATCCTCATGACCCTGTTCCTGCGCGTCACCGCTCCGCGCCGCACCCGGATCGAGACGTCGGCCGACCTGTCGGAACTGAAGACGATCAGGAGTTTCCTGAGCGAGTTTTCGTCGCAGAGCGGCTGGGGGCAGGCAATGGCCGATCGGCTCGCGGCCGCGACGGAGGAGGCGCTGCTGACGCTCGACGACGGCGTTGCGACGACCCGGCAGGACGCGGCGCGGCGACGACTGCTGATCGAGGCACGCAGGGAAGCGAACAGCGCGGTGCTCGACCTCTTTGTCGCCCCCGGCGGCGAGAACCTTCAGGACAGGGTCGCCCTGATTGCGGAGGTGGAGGACGACGCCCCGGTCGAGCGCGAGGTCTCCCTGCGCCTTCTGCGCCACCTCGCGTCGTCGGTGAGGCATCGACAGTACCACGACACGGACATCGTGACGGTGCGTGTGGAGGCCCGGTGACTCGCCCGCCGATGCGCACGATCGGACGAATCGTTTCCGTCCGCGGACGACTCGTCTCCGTCCTCGCGCTTGCCCTGGCCGCCTGTGGCGGTGAAGCAGCGCCTCCCGTGCCGGCGTCACTGACCGTTGTCCCCAACGCCCTCTCCTTCGCTTCCCTGGCCGACACCGCCCGCCTCACCGCGTCCGTGCGCGACGAGAACGGAGA
The DNA here is from genome assembly GCA_026707335.1 of Chloroflexota bacterium. Taxonomy (GTDB): domain Bacteria; phylum Chloroflexota; class Dehalococcoidia; order Bin125; family Bin125; genus TK10-74A. The sequence goes on along the minus strand of JAPOXB010000023.1, from coordinate 478 downwards.
GATCATGCAGGGGGCCGCGATTACGTGGGTCTCGCAAGACGCGGCGGTTGCGCGAATCACACCCTCCGAGCGCGCTCCCTCCGTGCTGGTCACTTCCATCGCAAACGGCAGCACGCGGATCACCGCCACAGCCGGCGGCGCGAGCGGCACCGCGACCGTGCAGGTCGAACAGATCGCCACGAACGTGGAGATCACGGCGCCCACCGACTCGCTCGTGGTCGGCGACTCCGTACAGATGACCGCCCATGCAACCGATGCGGTCGGATCGGAGGTCGTCGGCGCCCTCTTCTCCTGGGAATCCAGCAACCCCGGGGTCGCAACCGTCGACGACGATGGCTGGGTGCGTGCCCGCGCCCCCGGTTCGGCCGAAATCGCCGCCATTCTTGGCGAACTCCGCGCCTCCGCGGCCCTGACCCTGCTGCCGCTGCCCGAGCGCAGGGTGCTTCATGCGATCTACGAGGCCAGCGGCGGCGCCTTG
>JAPOXB010000224.1:1180-2083 GCA_026707335.1 Chloroflexota bacterium | reverse complement strand
GCACTGGTATCGAGAGGCCGGACTTGCCACGGACGATGCCCGCGCCGGCGACGCGCTGTTGGGTCTGGCGCTGGCCGCCAAGGACGCCGGAATCGACCCGGAGTTGGCGCTGCATGACACCCTGCGACGGATACGAGTGCAGCTATCGGAGAGCACCCGGATGTCCGACGACGGTTCGACGGCAGAGTAGCGTTATGTCAAATAGACTGTGGTGCTCCCGACTGTTTGGGTCACCACGGCCGGTTCGCGCCAACCCTGCCACCATGGGCGACGTGGACTCCACGGCATTCGAGGTGTGATGCAGCGACTCGTCGCCCTCATCAGCGACTTTGGGACAAGCGACTCATACGCCGGCCAAATGGAAGCCGCCGTGCTGGCTCACGCCCAGGACGCTCGCGTGGTGTCAATCACGCACGGCATCCCCCCGCAAGACATCGCCGTTGGCTCGGTCGTCGTGGCGGCCTCGCTGGAGCGGCTGCCGGCGGGTGCGATTCTCGTCGCGGTCGTCGATCCCGGCGTGGGCGGCCAGCGGCGCGGGTTGATCGTGCGTGCGGCGTCGCGCTGGCTGGTCGGTCCCGATAATGGGCTCCTCATGGGAGCACCCGCGGTCGAGGGCACGTGGCATCTCGACCGGCCCGAATTCTGGCAGCCCGATCCCCACCCAACGTTTCACGGCCGTGACGTGTTCGCCCCGGTCGCGGGGCACCTGGCGCGCTTTGTGCGACCGGATGCCATGGCGTCGCCCATTGATGATCCATTGCCTGCGCCCGGAGTTCTGGCTCAGTTGGAAGACGGAGTCGTGGAGGGCCAGATCGTGCACGCCGATCGCTTCGGCAATCTGATCACCAACATTCCGGGCGCCGCAGTCAAGTCCATCGCGCACGGCCTCGTGGAAGTGCGCGA
>JAPOXB010000224.1:295-1154 GCA_026707335.1 Chloroflexota bacterium | reverse complement strand
GTCGGATCCGGTCGCCGTGGTCAGCAGCCTCGGACTGCTGGAAATCGCGGTGCCCGGCGGCAGCGCCCAAGCGTCCCTGGGCGCGACACGCGGCGATCACGTTCGGCTGCGGCCGGCATGATGCCTAAGTTGCGAATTATGTCAACCATAGGCTCTAGGACCGCGCCATGTTGCTGAGGTACGCCTCCGACCCGGAATTCCTCATCATGGTGATCGTCGCGTTCGTCGTGGCGATCACCATTCACGAGGCCGCGCACGCGCTGGCCGCCACGTGGCTCGGCGACGATATTCCGCGGCTCCAGGGGCGCTTGACGCTCAACCCCATGCGTCACCTCGATCCCCTGGGCACGCTCATGATTGCGATCGCCTCATTCGGTTGGGGGCGACCGGTGTTGGTGAATCCCTACCGCCTGCGATTCGGCGTCAATCGCGGCATGGCGCTGGTGGCGCTCGCCGGCCCACTGTCGAACGTGGCGCTGGCGTTAGCGCTGACGCCGATCACGCGACAGCTTCTCGACTCGGCGCCGCTACTGATTGGATCGACGCCCGACGTCCTGGCCGCGAAGGGACTATTGGTCGCAGTGCAACTCAACATCCTGCTGGCCGTCTTCAACCTGTTGCCGATCCCGCCATTGGACGGCTTCAGCATCCTGGTCGGCGTGTCGCCACAGCCGATGGCCGACCGGCTCAACGAGTTGCGGCGGTACGGCCCATATCTGCTCATCGGCGTCTTCCTGCTCCTCTGGCTCATCCCGCAGGGCGCGATCGTCATCACCGGGCCGGCCCAATGGGTCATCGAGCTGCTTCTTGTCCCTTGAATACCGTGTGCGCCAGTTCGCGCGGACCTTCATCCGCTCGG
>JAPOXB010000224.1:0-285 GCA_026707335.1 Chloroflexota bacterium | reverse complement strand
AGCATCTGACCGCTAACGAGCGGCGGCTGTTCGCGCGGCTGCAGGCGGTCGATCAGCGCCACTCGTTGGCGGTGTACGACGCCGCTCGCGAAGCCGCGCCCGACGACCACGTGCTCTGGGTGGCGGCGCTGCTGCATGATGTGGGCAAAGGCCACCCGGGACGCATCGATCGCGTGCTATTGACGTTGTTGGAGACGTCCGCGCCGTGGCTCCTCATCCGCTGGCGACGGCATCCGGCGAGCAACCGTCGCGGCCGGGTGGCGCGCCTAGCGGGACACACCGAGG
>JAPOXB010000064.1 GCA_026707335.1 Chloroflexota bacterium | reverse complement strand
TTGCCGCCGATCCGATTGCCCCGCACCGCGTTTTCCTCGGCCCCTTCGCCGTCGCGCTCGCGCAGCAGCAGCCCGACGCCGTTGCCGCCGGGCGAACCGTCGCGGGTCAGGCCGATCCAGTTGCCCTCGACGATCACCTGCGCGACGCCCTCCAGCACGATGCCGGCCTCCGCCGCGCGCACGACGACGTTGCCGCGCCCCTCCCCCGCGCGGCCGATGGTGATCCGGGCGCCGGCCGACACCCGCACCCCCACGTCGCTGCCCTCCAGGTGGTTGCCCAGCAGGCGCACGTCGCGGGTCGTGATCTCCCCGATGACGACGCCGTTGCGCCCGCCGACGATGCGATTGCCCTCCCCCGGTCCGCCGCCGCCCACCTGCACGACCCGCGATCCCCCAATCACGGATATGCCATCCTCGCTGTTGGGGGCGGGACCGCCGTCCGGGGTCAGGCCGATGCGGTTGCCCAGCACGCGCACGTCGCGGGCGCGGTTCTCGATCGCGACGCCCACGCGGTTGGCGGAGATGACGTTGCCCGCGCCGAGCCAGGGCCCGCCGACGTCGATGCCGGCCGAGTCGCCGTTGACGAAGACGCCCACGTCGTTGGGGGCGGGGCGGCCGGCCTCGTCGAGGCCGATGCGGTTGCCCATCAGCCGGACCGGCACCAGCGCCGACGTCTCGCGCAACTCGACGCCGGCCACCCGCGACGCGCCCACGACGTTGCCCTCCCCGGCCGCGACGCCGCCGACGATCGCATGCGCGCCGTCGACGACCAGGATGCCGTCGTCGTTCGGCAGGGGGCGGCCGCCGGGGCCCAGTCCCACGACGTTGCCCCGGACGCGGGCCCCCAGCGTGCCGTCCCCGCCGACGAGGATGCCGTGCCCGGTGCGGCCCTCGACGCTGTTGCCCGCGACGCGGTTGCCGCAGCCCGCGCAGGCGTCGCCGATATGCGCCCCGCGGGCGCCGCCCACGACGGCGATGCCGCTGAGGGCGTTGGGATTCGCCGCCGCGCCGTCGGGGCTGAGGCCGGCCCAGTTGCCCAGCAGGCGGTTGTCGCGCGCGGCCTCGCCGATGACGAGGAAGCCGAACTGCCCGAAGCCCCCGGCCGCCAGCGCCCGGATTTCCACGTCCGCCGCCCGCGACTCGAGGCCGCTGGCCGCGGCCAGGGCGCCGCCCTCGAGGTAGATCAGCGGCGCGCCGTCGTGGCCGGGCTGAGTGCGGCCGTCGATCGACGTGCCCGGGGCGGTGAGGGCGGGGAGCGGGGCGTCGAGCCGGATGACGACGGGGCCGCTGCCGATCGCGAACACGATCCGCGCCGGGCCCGACCCCGCGTTGGCCGCGTGGATCGCGTCGCGCAGGGTGCAGTCGGCGTCGCAGCGGCCATCGCCGGTGGAGGCGGCGGAGGTGACGACGAGCGTCGTCGTCTGCGCCCCGGCGGGCGGCGCGCCCATCGGCCCCGCGAGCAGCGCCGCCAGCACGATGAACCCGAGCCAGGCGGGAAGCAGACGACGAGCGCGCACGGCGGTCCTCGCGTCGGCCCCGCCCGGCCGGCCCGCGCACTCTAGGCCCGCGCCCGGCTAGCGGCCAGGGCGCGACTTAGGGCGGCGCGCCGGCCGGTTCGACGTTGGGCAGGAGGACGGCCTGGGTCACGCGGATCCAGAGGGTGTCGCCGGGGGCGACGAGGTAGTCCTGCCCGAAGCCCAGGCTGGGGAAGTAGCCCTGCCAGCCCGCGCCCTGGTCGAGCCGCCAGACCGAGGCGACGACGCGCGCGATGGGCGCGACGGCGGCGCTGATGAAGCTGTGGGCGCCGTCCCAGGTGAGCACGTTGAGGCCGGCCTGCAGCGGCGTCCCGCTGGCGGGCAGCGGCGTGGGCAGCCGCACGGCGGCCGCGACCACCGGATCGCTGCCCACGACGACCGCCTGCACGGTGACCGACGCCGGCGGGTCGGTCGTGACCGTGGCGACCGTGGTGGCCGCGCCGCCGCGCGACAGCGACTGCGCCGGGGCGAAGTTCACGGTCCCGCCGGCCGGGACGTTCAGCGCGCGCCACTGGACCTCGGAGCCGGTCGCCACGGGCTCCCCGGCGGCGTCGCGGAG
>JAPOXB010000246.1 GCA_026707335.1 Chloroflexota bacterium | reverse complement strand
CGATCTGATCCGCATCTTCCTCATCGCCGGCGGCGTGGCCGGGTTGGCGGCGCTGGGCGCCGGCTTCTGGCTCTCGGGCCGGGCGCTGGCGCCGATTCAGCGCAACCTCGAGGCCCAGCGCCGCTTCGTCGCCGACGCGTCGCACGAACTGCGGACGCCGATCGCCGTCGTGCAGAGCTCCGCCGACGTGCTGCTGCGCCGGCCCGAGCACTCGCTGGCGGAGGAGCGGGAGGTGGTCGAGGGCATCCGCGAGGAGGCGGGGCGGATGGGCGCGCTGGTGCGAGACCTGCTCGACCTGGGCACGATCGACCAAGCGCCGCTGGCCACGGACCCGCTCGACCTGCGCGCAATCGCGGTCGAGGCGGTGCGCGCGATCGAACCGCAGGCGCGCGCCGCGGCGGTGATCCTGACGATGGAGCCGGGCGACCCGGTGCGCGCCCTGGGCGACGCCGCCACGCTCTCGCAGGTCGTGCGCATCCTGGTCGACAACGTGATCAAGCACACCGGGCCCGGGACAACTGCCCATGTGTCGGTCGCGGCCACCGGCCGCACGGCCGAGTTGCGCGTCGCGGACGACGGGCCGGGCATCCCGGCCGCCGACCGGGCGCGGGTGTTCGAGCGCTTCGCGCGGCTCGACCCGGCGCGAGCGCGGGCGACGGGCGGCAGCGGCCTGGGCCTCGCGATCGCGCGGGCGATCGTCGATCGGCAGGGGGGCAGCCTGGATCTCGAAGAGGCGCACGCGCCCGGCGCGAGCTTCGTCGTCCGACTGCCGCGCGCCTAGCCCGGTGCGGGATCCTCCACCGTTGCCGCCGCGTCGACCGCCGGCTTCGCGAACCGGTACCAGACGAGCCCGGTGGCCAGCATCGCGGCGACGCCGACGAGCCCGACGATCAGCATGGCGGTGCGAATCCCGATCGAGTCGGCGACCGCGCCCCAGACCGGCGACAGAAGCGCCTGCGACCCGAACGCCATCATCGTCATCGCGGTCATGCGGCCGTAGTAGGCGGGCTTGGTGTTGGTGAGCATGAGCGTCTGATTGAGGAGCAGGAAGCCGGCCCGCCCGACGCCCATCGGGACGGCCGCCAGCATCACCATCTCGTAGCTGGAGACGGCGGTCAGCAGGAAGAATCCCGCCGCCAGCACGAGGCCCAGGACCAACATCGCCGGCCAGGTCAGCGCCGTGCCCACGATGCGCGGAAGCAGCAGGTTGATGAGCAGCCCGGCCACCGCGAAGACCAGGAAGATGGGGCCGATGTCGGTGGGATCGTGGCCGAGCGCCTCGTCGAGGAAGCCGGGCAGCAGCGTCTGGAAGGCGAAGCCGCAGACGATCATCGCGACCACCGAGACCCAGAGCAGCCGCAGCTGGGGATCGCCGAAGAGGTAGCGGGCGCCCGCCGACATCTCGATGCGGACCGAGCGGCGGTCGTCGGGGGAGACGGCGGGCTCGGTGTTGGGCAGCCACAGGGTGACCGGGAGGATGAGCACGAACAGCGCGGCCATGACCAGGTAGGTTCCGCCGATGCCCAGCACCGTGCCGACCAGCAGCGCGATGCCCAGCGGGGCGAGCACCTGCGCCCCGGCGTGCGCGATCTGCTGCAGGGCGACCGCGTTGGGCAGCAGCGCGGCGGGCACCATCTCCGCCATCCAAGCCTGCCGCGCGGGGCCCATGAACGCGAAACCCAGCCCCATGATCAGCGTGCCGAGCGTGAGCAGCACGATGGTGATCGCTCCGGTGACGACGAGCAGGCCGATGCCGAGGATGATCAGCCCCGGGATGATCTGCCCGACGAGCACGAGCGGCTTCTTGCGCAGGCGGTCCGCGATCACGCCCCCGATGGGGGAGAGGAAGAACATGCCCACGCCGGAGCCCATGATGGCGATGCCGGCCGAGGTGTTGCTGCCGGTGATGTCGTAGGCGAGGGCCGGCATCAGCAGGAACGACATGATGAAGGTCGTCGTGGCGACCGCGCTGCTCCACCAGAGGCGGCGATAGTCGCGGTGCGCCAGGGCGGCGAAGGCCCCGGTCTCGCCCTCGCCACGGCGGGCGCCGGCCCGGCCCCGGGCGTCGGCGTCCGGGGAACGGCGGCCGGCGGCGAG
>JAPOXB010000065.1 GCA_026707335.1 Chloroflexota bacterium | reverse complement strand
CGAGCGGTCGCCGCGGGGATCCCTGCGGGTGACTGCCGGAGCGTCGTCCCGGCGCGCGCCCTGGGGGGCGCGGCGCCGGCGGCCACGACCCGCGCGCGCGCCGCTCCGGGCGCCGCCACCGGCCCGTCCTCCACGACCCTGCCGGACCGGCTCGTGGCGCAGGCTGGGGTCGAGTTCGAAGCCCTCGACCATCTCGGCAGGCAGCCGGCGCCCCAGCATCTGCTCGATCGCGCGCAACTGCCCGCGCTCGCTCGGACAGACCAGGGAGAGGGCGGCGCCACCCGCGCCCGCGCGCCCGGTCCGGCCGATGCGGTGCACGTAGTCCTCCGGGACCAGCGGCAGCTCGTAGTTCACGACCTGCGGCAGGCCGCTGATGTCGAGCCCGCGCGAGGCGAGGTCCGTCGCGACGAGGGCGCGGCTGGCCCCGGCCTTGAAGCCCGAGAGGGCACGGGTGCGCGCGCCCTGGCTCTTGCTGCCATGGATCGCGTCGGCGGCGATCCCAGCCTTGCTGAGCGCGGTGGCGACCCGGTTGGCGCGATGCTTCGTGCGCGTGAAGATGAGCACCTGGTCCCACTGCTCGTCGCTGAAGAGTTCGGTCAGCAGGGCCAGCTTGCGCGGCGTATCGACTTGGTAGACGAACTGCTCGACCGTCTCGGCGGCGACGTGCTCGGGCTCGATGTCGACGCGGACCGGGTCGTGCAGGAGGCCGTGCGCCAGCTTCGCGATGTCGCCGTGCAGCGTGGCGCTGAACAGCAGGTTCTGCCGCCGCTCCGGCAGCAGCGACAGGATGCGCCGCACGTCCGGCAGGAAGCCCATGTCGAGCATGCGGTCGGCTTCGTCGAGGACGCAGATCTCGACGCCGCCGAGATCGACGGTGCCCTGGCCGACGTGGTCCATCAGGCGGCCCGGCGTCGCGATGACGATATCCACGCCCCGGCGGAGCGCCGCGATCTGGGGGCGAATGCTGACGCCGCCGTAGATCGCGACGCCGCGCAGCGGCAGGTGGTCGCCGTAGGTGCGGGTGCTCTCGAGGACCTGGGCGGCCAGCTCGCGCGTGGGCACGACCACCAGTCCACGCACGGGACGGGGGCCGCGCGGACGGCGGTCCGCGCGCCGCGTGGCCATCAGTCGCTGCAGCATGGGCAGGGTGAAGGCGGCGGTCTTGCCCGTGCCCGTCTGCGCCGCGGCCATCAGGTCGCGGCCGGCGAGGATGGGCGGGATCGCCTGCGCCTGTACGGGGGAGGGAATGGTGTAGCCCTGGTCGCGGATGGCGCGCTGCAGTTCAGCGCGCAGACCCAGGCTGTCGAAGGACATGAAGAAGCAGTCTCTCTGGATGGCCACCGGCGTCGTGCCCGTCAGCGCGGGCCGCCCGAATCGGGTGCGGTGCGAAGGGTGATGACAACGCCGCGGGGCCGGTGGAATCGTGTACGTGGGCCCGGGGATCGTCGCTGATGGGATCATCGTAGCCCAGCGGGGGGCGCAAGTGACAGCCGGCGGGTGTCAGAGCCCGCGCCCCCGGCGCTACAGAGCCGCGCCGGCGACGCCCGCGCCGGCCTACCAGGTGTCCAGGAACTGGGCCCGGCCGCGGCGCAGCGGCTCCGGATTCGGCACCGAGAGCAGCCCCTGCGCGATCCAGCGGCGCGTCTCCGCGGGGTCGATCACGTCGTCGAAGCCGAAGCGCGAGGCGGCGCTCAGCGCGCTGATGCGGTCGTAGGCCTCGTCGACCAGGCGCTGGTACTCGGCGGCGCGCTCCTCGACATCGTCGATCCTGGCCAGCTCCTCCCGATTGGAGAGCAGCACGCCCGACTCCATGTTCATGCCTCCGTGTTCGCTCTGCGGCCAAGCCACGGTGAAGATGGGCGCGCGCGAATTGCCGGTCATGACGGAGAGCGCGCCCAGCGCGTAGCCGCCGCGCAGGATGACGCAGAAGCGCGGCGTCTTGAGGTTGACGCCGGTGACGAACAGCCGGCTGCAGTGCCGGATCAGCCCCGTCTTCTCCACCTCCGGGCCGACCATCATGCCCGGCGTGTCGACCAGCGCGATGATGGGGATGTTGAACGCGTCGCAGAGCTGCCAGAAACGCGCGATCTTGTCGGAGCCGTCGCTGTCGATGGCGCCGCCGATGTAGGCGTTGTTGTTGGCCGTCAGCCCGAACGGGTGCCCCTCGATGCGGACGAAGGCGGTCACGGCGCTGAGCCCGAACTCGGGCCGCAACTCCAGCACGGAGTCCTTGTCGGCGAGGAGACGGATCACCTCGCGGATGTCGAAGGCGCGCCCGCGCTGCTCGGGGATGATGTGGCGCAGCAGCCGCTGGTCCTCGGCCTCCCAGGGGTCGATGGAGCCCTGGAAGTAGGAGAGGCACTTCTTCGAGGCCGCGATCGCCTCGTCCTGGTCCTTGACGACGATGTCGACGGAGCCGGCGGGGGCCAGGTCGGACATCGGGCCGACCTCCTCCGGCAGGAAGGCGCCCATGCCGCTGCCCTCGATGGTGGCGGGGCCGCCCATCGCGATGAGCGCGTCCTCGGTGGCGATGATGATGTCGGTGACGCCCAAGATGGCCGCGTTGCCGGCGTAGCACCAGCCGGCGGTCACGCCGATCATCGGCACGGTGCCGCTCAACTGCCCCATCTTCTCCCAGGTGCGGACGTTGGGGTGGCCGGCGCCCGACCCGTCGGTGTCGCCCGAGCGCCCGCCGGCCCCCTCGCAGTGGAAGATCAGCGGTAGCGAGAGTTCATTGCAGATCTCCATCATGCGGTCGGTCTTGTCGTGGCCGCGGCCGCCTTGCGTGCCGGCGAAGACCGTGTCGTCGTACGAGATGAAGACGGTGCGCGCCCGCCCGGCCTCGAAGAGGTCGCCGTTGACCGAACCGATCCCGGCGACGAGGCCGTCGGCGGGCGTCTTCCAGATCAGCTCCTCAAGCGAGCGCTTGCGGCTCTGGCCGGCGAGCGCCAGCGCCCCATATTCGACCCACGTATCGGGGTCGATGAGTTGCTCGATGTTCTCCCGCACCGTGCGGCGGTTGCGGCTGTGCCGCCGATCGACCGCCGCCGGGCGGTTCTCGTCGTAGAGGAACTTCCGCCGGTCGAAGAGCGCCTGCAGGCTGGGGCGGACGTGGTCGATCGCGACCCCCTCCTCGGCCTCCTCGACGCGCTCGCCCCCCTCGCGCGGTTCGATGAAGGCAAGCGGGTGCGCGTCGTAGACGACCTCCCCGACGGCGACGTTCAGCTGGCGCACCACGCCGCCGAACTCCGCCTTGACCACGTGCTCCATCTTGAGCGCGCTCATCACGAAGAGGAGTTGGCCGGGCCGCACGCGGTCGCCCTCGGCGATGTGGATCTCGGTCACGGTGCCCTGCAGGGGGGCGGCGATGGGGTCGGTGTTGGGGGGAGCGGCGATCGGCGGGGCCGACTGCGCGCTGGAGTGCGTGGCCTCGCCCTCGCGGAAGAAGTTGAGCGCGGAGAGGGGGTCGCTCTTGTCGAGCGCGCCGCCGGCGCCGCTGCCTCGCGCCGCCCCGTTGCCGGACGCGGCCTCTTCCGTGACGGCCAGCGCCGCCACGTTGTCGTCGACCCAGCGGGTGTAGACGGCGCCGGCGAGGAAGTCGTCGTGGCGCAGCACGTTGCGCAGGAAGATCGCGTTGGTCTCCAGCCCGCCGATGCGGAACTCGTCCAGCGCCCGGCTCAGCCGCTGCGCCGCCACCGGGAACCCGCCCGACGGCGCGTGCGCGATCACCTTGCCCAGCAGCGAGTCGAAGTTCGGGTTGGTGCGGTAGCCGGGGTAGCCGAAGGTGTCCACGCGGATGCCGGGGCCGGCAGGGAGGTGGAAGGCGGTGAGTTCGCCGCCGGTGGGGCGGACGCTGCCGTCGGGCTGCATCTCCTCGGTGTTGACGCGGGCCTGGATGGCGAAGCCCTGCGGCAGCGGGATCGACGCCTGCGCCAGGCCCACCGCCGACAGGTCCTCGCCGCCGGCGAGGCGCAGCTGCGCGCGCACGAGGTCGACGCCGGTGACCGCCTCGGTCACGGTGTGCTCGACCTGCAGGCGGGGGTTGGCCTCGATGAAGAAGAAGCGATCGTCGTGCGTCGCGTCCTGGAGGAACTCGAAGGTGCCCAGGCTGGCGTAGGAGACGGAGGCCGCCATGCGCACGGCCGCGCTGGCGATGGCCTCGCGCACCTCGGGGCGCAGCGTCGGGCTGGGGGCCAGCTCGACCAGCTTCTGGTGGCGCCGCTGGACGCTGCACTCGCGTTCGCCCAGGTGGCTGACCGCGCCCGTGCCGTCGCCGACCACCTGCACCTCGATGTGCCGCGCGCGCGGGATGAGCTGCTCGACGTAGACCGCGCCGGAGCCGAAGGCCGCCTCGGCCTCCGATTGGCAGCGGGCGTAGGCTTCGTCCAGCTCGCCGGGCGCCGCGACGACGCGCATGCCCCGGCCGCCGCCGCCGGCCAACGCCTTGATCATGATCGCCCCGCCCTCGCCCAGGCCATCGAGGAAGGCCCGCGCTTCATCGAGGCCGACCGCGCCCTGGGTCCCGGGCAGGACGGGGACGTCGTGCTCGCCGGCCAGGGCGCGGGCGCGCGCCTTGTCGCCCAGGAGTTCCAGGGCCTGCACGGACGGCCCCACGAAGACCACGCCCTGCTCGCCACAGCGGCGCGCGAAGGCCGCGCTCTCGGCCAGGAAGCCGTAGCCGGGATGGACGGCGTCGCAGCCCGTGGCGGCAGCGACGGCCAGCACGCCCTCGATGTCGAGGTAGGCGGCGGCGCCCGCGCCGGGCAGCGGATGGGCCTCACCGGCGGCGCGCACGTGCAGCGACTCGGCGTCGTCCTCGGAGAAGACGGCCACCGTCGCGATGCCGAGTTCCTCGGCCGCGCGCATCACACGGATCGCGATTTCGCCGCGGTTGGCGATCAGGAGTTTGCTCAGCGCCATGACAGGAGACCTCCAGGGCCGGCCCATGGGAACGAACGGCCCGGCCAACGCCGGCCGAACGACCACGCAAGGAACGCACACGGGAAGGCCCCGGCCGGCAGGGCAAATCTAGCGGGTGACGCGGCCTGCCACAGTCGCGGCGCGCGCAGATCGGCCGGGGGCGGCGGGGCCGCTGGCGCGACTCCCGCCTACCGATGCGCCGCGCTACCCTGCAACCCGGCCCCCGGCCGACCGGCCGGGGGCCCGGATCGACGGAGCGCGCCGTGTCCTACGACTTCATCCTCACCGAGACCGACGGCCGGGTGGCGACGATCACCCTCAACCGGCCGGAGAAGCTGAACGCCCTCTCACACGAGCTGCGCGGCGAACTGTTCCACGCCCTCACGGAGGCCGAGGCCGACCCGGAGGTCGGCGTGATCATCATCAAGGGGGCGGGGCGCGCCTTCAGCGCGGGCTACGACCTGAATCACGTGCCGGTGCCCGATCACCCGCACGTCAACCGGCACTCGGGCCTGCCCGACGTCGGCACGACGCACCCCAACCACTACGACTGGTCTCGGCACACGATCCTGACGAACTGGCGCGTCTGGGAGCTCTCGAAGCCGGTCATCGCGCAGCTGCACGGCTACTGCCTGGCCGGCGGCACGGAGCTGGCCTCGATGTGCGACTTCCGCATCATCACCGAGGACTGCCAGGTGGGCTACCCGCCGGTGCGGGCGATGGGCACGATGGACATGATGTGGGCGCCCTGGTTCCTGCCGCCCTCCAAGGCGCGCCTCTTCGCCTACACCGGCGACGCCTTCACGGGCCGCGACCTCGAGTGGATGGGCTGGGCGACGTACGCCGTCACCCCGGACGAGATCGACGAGTTCACGCTGAACTTCGCCCGGCGGCTGGGCAACATCGACAACGACCAGCTGGCCTACAACAAGCGCGCCGTCAACCGGCAGTACGAGATCATGGGCATCCACACCGGCCTGATGTCGGGCACCGACGTGGAGGCGATGAGCAAGCACCGGCCGGCGGCGGGCGAGTTCGGCCGGCGCGCCCGCGAAGGCGGCCTGAAGGCGGCGCTGGAGTGGCGCGATGGTCCCTTCCGCGACTTCCGCGGCGCCTACGCGTCGGCGCCGCACGATCGGGCGCTGGCCGGGTCGGCAGGCGAGGACGACGAGTTCAAGGGGCAGAACGTCTAGCCCCGCGACGCGCCCGCGCTGGACGGCCGGCTGCTACGAGACGTACACCTCCGCCGTGGTCGGCGCGATGCGCGCGTTCAACTCGCTGCTGAACTGCCCCCACTGCTCCCCCAGCCGGGAGGAGCGGAAGCGCAGGTGCAGGCTGACGGAGTCCTCGAGTGTCGAGAGGCTCTCGTGCCGCATGCCGCGCAGTTGCTCGTCGAGGTAGGCGAGCAGCCGCTCCTCGTCGGCGCTGTAGTTGGTCGTCTGCAGCGTGACGATGAGGTCGCGGCGGCCGCGATCGAAGAACGCCAGGAAGCCGGTGCGCTGTACCAGCAGGACGAGCACCACCATCGCGTAGAGCAGGCCCACGAGTTCGTAGTTGTAGGTCGCGGCGCCGATCGACGAGGCGATCAGCAGCAGCAGGAAGCCGATCTCGGCCGGGTCCTTGATGGGCGTGCGGAAGCGCACGAACGACAGCGCGCCCAGCAGGCCCAGCGAGAGCGGCAGCGAGAACTGGATCGCGATGAACAGCGTCGTGATGGCGGGGCCGCCGAGCAGGAACGTCCGCTGCACGCCGGCGCCGCGCTGCGCGTCGCCGTAGAACAGCGCGTAGAGCAGGTAGGTCACGACGGACGCCGCCAGCGAGAACACCATCGCCGCCCAGAACTCGCTGAACGCCAGCTCGGAGGTCGGGCCCAAGTTGATCAACACCGGCATGATGGGATCCTTTCCCGCGCGATCACGGTCGCCTACTGGCCGGGCACGAGGTCGAGCGCTTCGACCGCGGCCGCGTACTTCGAGTTCGCCGACCAGGGCTGGGCGAACCGTCCGAGCGCGGCCAGCCGACGGGGCAGCGCATCCTCGTCCTGCCCCTTGATCTCCACGACGGCCTCGTCGAAGCGCAGCGGCGGGGCGCGGCGCATCCAGGGCGCGGACACGGTCACGTCGTGGTCGAGCGAGACGCGCGCGCCCGTCACCGGCTCGACGAAGCGCCGCCGCCGGTAGCGCACGAGCGCGGCGGGGCGCAGCGCGCCCGGGGCGCTGTATCCCAGCCGCGCCAGCAGCTCGGTGAGTTGGCCCGGGCCGGGCAACGCCGGGTGGGGGGCGCCGCCGTCGCGCGGTAGCGTGAGCGGCAGGCGCCGCTTCCAGCTCTCCGCGCCCTGGCGGCACTTGAGTTCGAGGAAGGCGGGCAACTCCGCATCGGCGTCCGTCCCGCCGCCGGGCGAGCCGGACGCGGGCCAAGCGTCGTACCAGCGCAGGCGCACCTTGCCCTTGCTGAGCGCGCCGTCGGCCGATTCGTAGTAGGAATCGAAGTTGGGCGTATCGAAGTAGCAACTGCTGACGGCGCCGGTCGCGTACTCGGGCGCGGGCCGGCAGGCGTGGCGCAGCCAGGCGGCGGCGCCCGGCGTGCGCGGCTGGGGCAGGACGTACTTGCGCTCCACGCGGCGGGGAAGCGTCAGGGCCGGCCCCGTCGTGTGGAGCGTCGTCACCACGTGCGCCCTCCTCGCGCCGCCCGTTCGGCGTCCGTCCGATGCGGGAGCGACGCCTTATACTGCCGCGATGCTCGGCACCAGACAACTCCTCGCCGGGGGCGCCGCGCTCCTGCTGGCGCTCGTCTTGATCGGCTGGTCGGTCGTGGGCGACGGGGCCGCGCCGCCGGCGCTCGGGGCCGAGGTGGTCGGCTTCGGCGCGAACACCGAGCGGGCCGACCCCTTCGATTTCGTCTTCGACGAGGGCGTGATCCGCACCTACGACGTGACCGTCGCCGAGGACGACTGGGACTGGCTGAACGACAACCCCCTGGACGAGGAGTACGTGCCCGGCAGCCTGACCTTCGAGGGCCGGCAGTTCAACGATGTGGGGGTGCGCTACAAGGGCTTCTACGGCCAGTTGCGCTTCTGCTTCGACGCCGCCGGCAACCAGACCTGCCCAAAGATCGCGCTCAAGCTGAAGTTCAACGAGTACGACCGCCGCGGCCGCTTCTATGGGCTCAAGCGGCTCAACTTCCACTCCATGCACGAGGACGACAGCCAGCTCCGCGAGGCGCTGGCCTACCGCCTCTACCGTGAGGCGGGCGTGCCCGCGCCGCGGACCGCGTTCGCCTGGGTGACGGTGAACGGCGAGCCGCACGGGCTTTTCCTGGTGGTGGAGAACATCGACGACCGCTTCGTCGCGACGCACTTCCGCGACGCCGGCGACGGCAAGCTCTACAAGGAGGTCTGGCCCGAGCACGACACGTCGCTGCCGTATGTCGAGGCCTTGGACCGGACGTTCTGGGGCGCGGACCGGCCCGACGTCAGCCGGTTCCAGGCGTTCGGGAGCGAGATGCTCGCGGCGCACACGGACGACCCGGCCAGCGACGCGGACGTCTACCGGGTGATCCGCGAGTGGACGGACGCCGACGCGCTGCTGCGCTACATGGCGGTGGACCGCTTCGTCGACAACTGGGACGGCGTCGTCGCCTGGTATTGCGTCACGGTGGGGACAGTCAACCCGGGCCGCTGCTTCAACCACAACTACTTCTGGTACGAGCACAGCCGCAGCGGGCGCTTCACGCTGATCCCCTGGGACCTCGAGCACACCTTCCGCTACCCCAGCCCCATCCGCCGCTGGTACCGCATGCCGGCCTGGGAAGCGACGGAGGCCGCCTGCCACCTGCGGCCGGTCTTCCTGGAGATCCCGGCGCGCGCGCCCTCGTGCGACCCCTTCCTGCACGCGCTGGCCACGGCCGGCTGGGACGACTACGTCGCCGCCGCGCAGGAGGTGCTGGCGATGCCGGCCTTCCAGATCGAGGCGCTGCACGCGCACGTCGACGCGCTGGCCGCGCTGCTCGAGGACGCCATCACGGAGGACCGCAACGGCCCGCACCGCATCGTCTGGCGCGAGGCCGTGCGGGAACTCAAGGAGAACATCGTCTCCGTGCGGGAGCAGGCGCTGGCGGCGCTGGAGTCCTGACGCCAGGGGGGGTCAGGACTCGTCCGACTGGGGCCCGAGGCGCAGTTCGCGCATGGCGCGGTCGCTCATGTGCACCGCCGCGATGGGCACGTCGAGCTGGAACGTCCGCGTCTCCGGCGGGAAGCACACCACATCCGAGCAGGCCTGGAATCGGATCGTCACGTCGAGCCGGATCTCCATCTCGTCGGGCGGGCGCGTGGCCTCGGCGTGCGCGACCAACTGCCGCACGATCGAGGCCTCGTGCTCGGGACCGCTCTGGGCCAGCATGCGCCCCCGCGCCAGCAGGTGGTCGAAGTGCTCCAGCACGTAGTAGACCGGCACGGACACGCGCAGATCCCCGTGGAAGACGTGGAACTGCTCGGGCAATCCGGCGACGCGGAACGGCGTCGTGGCGGGGTAGACCGGCGCGCCGACCACGACGGAGTCCGGCCCCGTCACGGTCACCTCCGTCGCGACGTAGCCCTCGGGGACCGGCTGCCCGTAGAGGTGCAGCCCCTCGTCCAGGTCGATCTCGATGTAGAGCGTCGACGTCTCCATGTAGACCATGGCCTCGGTGCCCAGCGTGGCGCGGATGCGGACGCCGTCGGCCCCCACCTCGGCGCGGGGATGGTCGCGCACCTCGAAGTCCACGCCGAAGCCGTCGCGCAGCACCGTCGCGGCCGAGGCGCGCGTGCGGTAGTGGCGGTAGAACAGCTTCTCGATCACCGTCCCGTCCTGACCGATCAGGTAGGAGCCGGGGTAGGGCATGCCCCAGGTCGACATCTGGAGCCGCTCCTCGACCTCGGCGACCGGGAACGGCGCCACCTTGGTGACGTCGTGCTCCGCCCCCACCACGTTCTGCACGTTGAGGATGCCCGTCGCCTCGATGGCTTGGTGGTCGACGTCGGCGAGCAGCGAGTAGGCGATGCCGTACTCCTGCGCGAAGGCGGCCTGCGCCTCCACCGGGTCGTAGGAGATCGCGAAGACCGAGATGCCGGCCTTCGTGAACTGGTGCAGGTTCTGTTGCAGCTGCACGAGCTGCGAGCGGCAGAACGGTCACCAACGCAGCGAGCGGTGGAAGACCACCAGCGCCCGCCCGCCGTCGCGCGCCGCCTCGATGTTGACCGGCCGGCCCGACTGGTCGGGCAGGGTGATGTCGGGCAGGCGCTCGCCGACGTCGGGGCCGGTGGGATGGTCGACGTCGTTGGCGTTGCGCGCGCCCAGCACGTCCATGGGATTGTTCACGGCGGTTGCCTTCCTGCCCGCCGCCGCGCCCGCGGGTGGGGCGCCTCGGCGCGACGGTCGTGGCCCGCCTAGTATACGGCGGCCCGCTACGCGCCCGATACTCGAAAGGCCGCGGCCATGACGACCGACCTGCGAACGCCCACGCTGCCCCTCGACTGCCTGGCGCGCTGGGGGGATCTGCCCGCCGGGATGACCCTGGTCGAGACGCCGGGGGTCAGCGTCGCGGCCGACGACACGGTCTATCTGCTCACCCGCAACCCGGCCAACCCGGTCATCGTGCTCGACGCCGACGGGGCGTTCCTACGGACGTTCGGGGCGGGCACGTTCACGAACCGCACGCACGCGATCCTGGCCGCGCACGACGGCTTCATCTACTGCGCCGACGACGGATCGCACACGATCACGAAGTGGACGCCGCAGGGCGAACTGCTGCTGACGATCGGCACGCCCCACGAGCCGGCGCCGCGCTTCAGCGGCGAGCCGTTCAACCGGCCGACCGACATGGCCGTCGCCGAGGACGGCGCCATCTTCATCAGCGACGGCTACGGCAACGCGCGGGTGCACAAGTACTCTCCCCGCGGCGAGCACCTGCTGTCCTGGGGGGCGCCGGGCATCGACCCGGGCCAGTTCCTCTGCCCGCACAACATCGCCCTGCGCGGCGACCGGCTCTACGTGGCCGACCGGGAGGCGCACCGCGTGCAGATCTTCGACCTCGACGGGGGGCTGGTGACGATGTGGAACAACGTCCACCGGCCCTGCGGGCTGAGCGTGGGACCGGACGACAACGTCTACATCGGGGAGCTCAACGGCGTGCCGCTGATGGAGGGGGCGCTGGGCATCGGACACCGTGTCAGCGCCTACGACGCGTCGGGCACGCTGCAGGGCCGCTACGGCGATCCCGAGGAGGGCAGCGAGCCGGGCCGCTTCATCGCGCCGCACGCGATCGCCGTCGATTCGCGCGGCGACGTGTACGTAGGCGAGGTCTCGTACACGATCCGGGGCAGCCTCCTCGATCCGCCGCGGGAACTGCCCAGCCTGAAGAAGCTCCGCCGGACCGGCTAGCCGCCGGCCGACAGCCGCGCGACGACCTCGCCGACGCCGGCCGAACGGACGACGGCCGTCTGGCCGGGGCGGGCGGGGGTCGGCGCGGCGGCGGCGCCCGTCGTGACGACCTGGCCCGCCTCCAGCCCGAATCCGCGCGCCGAGAGGTCGTTGGCCATCGCCAGCAGGACGCCGAGCGGGTCGCAGCGGGCGTCGCCCTGCAGGCCCCGCGCGACGCGCTCGCCGTCGATGAGCAACTCCACGTCCAGCGTGCGCAGGTCGCGCGCCGCCCAATCGTCGATCGTGGGGCCGATGATCAGATTGCCGACGGCGAACCCGCTCGCGACGATGCTGGGCAGCCCGACGGATGGGCCGTCGGCGAAGGGGAAGTTGACGGCCTCGATGACCAGATGGGCGTCGCCGACGGCGTCGCGGACCTCGGCCATCGTGTAGGGGGCCGCCCGCGCCGGGAGCCCCGCCGCCAGCCGGAACGCCACCTCCGCCTCGATCACGCACAGGTGGTACTTCGCCCCGTCCAGGTCCGCCGGACTCGCGCGGAGCACGCCCGCGAACAGCGGCGCGACGGGCGGCGTCGCGAGGCCGGCGTCGCGCACCTGGGCGGGGCTCGACGCGCCGGCCTTCCAGCCGTCCGGGCGCTCGTCCGCCGGGCTGCGCGTCGCCTGCGCGATGCGGTAGGCGTCGTCGATCGTCGTCGGACGGCAGTCCTCGGGGAACGCGGGCAGCGGCGCTTCGCTCGCCCGCGCCCGCGCCAGAAACGCGACCGCGTTCGCGACCTGGTCGTCGGTCAGTTGCGCCATCATCTGCCTCCTCGGGAGTCGTCGGGTGCGGTGGGGGATGGCCTGCATTGTAGGCAGCCGCGGCCGGAGTACGCGCGTCGCCGTCTGGAATATCCGACCATGGTGGTGACCATGGTATGCTTCGGGTCACGGAGTAAGCGGGGAGGACGCCATGCAGCCAGATCGCGACCCGGCGCCGGGCGCCCGGACCATCAAGGCCTCCGAATTCAAGGCGAAGTGCCTCAAGCTCATGGACGATGTGGCGGAGAACGGCGAGGAGATCGTCATCACCAAGTACGGCCGCCCGGTCGCGAAGCTCGCGCCCTGCGGGGCGAAGCCCCGGGGCGCGCCCTGGGGCCGTGACCGCGACATCATTCAGATCCACGGCGATCTCGTCGCGCCGATCGGCGTGGAGTGGGAAGCCGAATCCAACCCCGATCGCGTGCTCAACCCGTGATCCTGCTCGATACCCACGTGCTGATCTGGCTGGTCTTCGAGGACCGCCGCGTCGGCCGTCGCGCCCGCCGGGCCATCGACCGGGCCTGGGCCGCGGGCGAGGCCGCCGTCTCCGCCATCAGCTTCTGGGAGGTCGCGATGCTGCACGACAAGCGCAGGCTGACGCTCCTGCGCGATGTCGCGTCCTGGCGCGAGAGCCTGCTGCGCGACGGCCTCGTCGAGATCCCGGTAGACGGCGAGATCGCCACCCGCGCCGGCTTCCTGCGCGACCTGTCCGGCGAACCGGCCGACCGCGTGATCGTCGCCACCGCGCTGGAAGGTCACCGGCTGGTGACCGCCGATCAGCACATCCTCGACTGGCCTGGCGCGCTGAGCCGGCTGGACGTGACCGAGTGACCCAGCCGAACCCGCCGCGCCGACTCCGTGGCCGGCGCAGCGGGTTGCGCGGCGTCGGGCTTACGACGCCTCGGGCCAGCCGGCGGGGATCTCGCCGTCGTCGAGCGCGGCGCGGATCTTGTCGGCGGCCTCCTCGGTCACCCAGGTGCTCCAGACGTCCTCGTTCGCGCTGAGCCACCAGAGCGCCGCGTCGTTGGCGTCGGCGCCCGCGTTGTCGTTGAACCAAGCGGCCACGACGCGGTACTTGGTGACGTCGAAGGTCCAGGCCCGCAGCATCGCGACGACGTCCGGGGCGTTGGCGACCACGTCGGGGTGCACGGCGATCAGGATCGTCGCGTCCTCGTAGGCGCAGGCCTTGGTGGTGAACCAGCACTCGTCGGTGTACTCGGGCTCCTCGAGCCGCACCAGGTCGAGGACCAGGGCGGGCTCGTTGGTGCCCCACTGGTAGCCGAGCCAGGGGTCGCCCTTCTCGTAGGCGCCGATGAGGTCGGCGTTGAGGGCGGCGCCGTCGCCGGGCGCGATGATCTCGACGTGATCGCCGAGGCCGTAGCCCTCGATCTGCGCCGCGTTGACCACCTCGCAGGACCAGCCGATGACGCACGACACCAGCCGCGCCTTGCCGCCCGTCTCGGCGCTGGCGAAGAGCGCCTTGTACTGGTCATCCTTGAGGTCCTCGATGCTGTCGAGGTCGGGGTACTGCTCCTGCAGGTAGGCGGGAATGACGAAGGCCGACTGCCAGTCGCTGCCGAGGCTCGTCCCCAGCGACACGACCTCCCCGGCCGCCAGCGCTTCGTTCCAGGCCTCGTCCTGGTTGGGCAGCCAGATCTCCATGGTGACGTGGGTGTCGCCCCGGCGCAGGCCCTGGAAGAGCGGCAGCGTCGCGCCCAGCACGACGTCGGTGGGGTAGTCGTAGCCCATCTCGACGATGTACTGCGCGATCCGGTTCTGTATCTGCGCGCTGGTCCAGTTCAGGTCGCTGAAGACGAGGGTCTGCTTCTCGTCGTCGCCGTCGCCGCCCCCACAGGCGGCCACGGCCGCCACGGCGAGCATCGCGATGAGGGCGATCAGGACGATGGCGAATCTGCCTCGTCTCAGAAGGCCCCGGCGTGGTGTGTCGTTGCGCTGCGTATACATGTCGGCGTCCTTTCTCAACCGGCTGTCAAGCGCTCTCTGTTTTCCGCGGCGATCGATTGCGTGATGCGATCGATGATGATCGCGAGGAACACGATCGCCAGCCCGGCGATCACCCCGTTCCCGGACTGGTTCTTCTGCAGTGCCCGCAGGACGTCGTCGCCCAGGCCGCCGGCGGCGACCATGCTGGCGATGGTCACCATGGCCAGCGCCATCAGCGTGGTCTGGTTGATGCCGGCCATGATCGTGGGCAGGGCCATGGGGATCTGGACCTTCAGCAGCACCTGGCGGGGCGACGACCCGAAGGCCAGGGCGGCCTCGACGACCTCGGGCGACACCTGCCGGATGCCCAGATTGGTCAGGCGGATGACGGGCGGCACCGCGTAGATCACGGTCGCGAAGATGCCGGCCGGCTTGCCCAGGCCGAAGAAGAGGATGCCCGGCAGGAGATAGACGAAGCTCGGCATCGTCTGCATTGCGTCGAGGATGGGGCGCATGAGGTTGTCGGCGAGGCGGTTGCGCGCGCCGAGCACGCCCAGCGGCAGCCCGATGGCCAGCGACACGGCCACCGCCACCACGATCAGCGCGATGGTGTCGATGGCGTTCGACCAGAGCCCCATGAAGCCCAGGTAGAGCAGGGCGAGCGTCGTGAAGGCCATCAGCTTCCAGCGCCCCACACCGAACGACAGCAGCGCCAGCCCCGCGATCACGGCCACCCAGGGCAGCCACTTGAGGCCGTCCTCAATGCGCACCAGCAGCCACGCCGTGGCGTCGCTGACGCCGTCGAAGAGGAAGTCGCCCTCTTCGGTCAGCCAGTCGAATCCATCGTCGATGGCGTCGCCGGTGACTTCACGGATCGTCTGGTCCAGCACGACGGTGCGGCCGTCGGCCGCCGGCTGCTCGGTCTGCGAGACGGTGGTGGGGAAGTCCATCTGGGGGCCCCAGATGAGCAGGCTCGCCACCAGCACGACGATGACGACCGCCGTCCCCGACAGCCAGGGATGACCGCTGGCGAGACTCCGCAGGCCGGCGGCCAGCGACGTATTGTCGGGGTCGCCTTCCGACTCCTGCGTGCCCGCGGCCCCCACCATCACTCGGCCTCCAGACTGCCCCCGGTCGCGACGGCCTCCGCGGCCGCCCGGAGCTTGGCGACCTCCGCCGCCGACACGTCCCGCACGAAGTCCGCCACGTAGTCGTCGGCGGGGCGGGTGACGATCTCCTCGGGGCTGCCCTCTTGGACAATAGCACCGTCGCGCATGATGGCCACGCGGTCGCCGAGCTTGATCGCCTCATTGAGGTCGTGCGTGATGAAGACGATGGTCTTGTGCAGCTGGCCTTCCAGCGAGATGAGCTCGTCCTGCATGCGCCGACGGATGAGGGGGTCG
Organism: Chloroflexota bacterium; assembly: GCA_026707335.1. Taxonomy (GTDB): domain Bacteria; phylum Chloroflexota; class Dehalococcoidia; order Bin125; family Bin125; genus TK10-74A. Next base: position 10,101 of record JAPOXB010000065.1, on the reverse strand, counting down.
AGGCCGCTGAACGGCTCGTCCATGATCAGCACGTCGGGATCGACGGCCAGGGCCCGCGCGATGCCGACCCGCTGCTGCATGCCGCCGCTCATCTCGCGCGGGTAGTAGCTCTCCCAGCCGTCGAGCCCGACCGTCTCGATGGCCGCCTTCGCCGCCTCGTACCGCGCCGGCCTGTCCATGCCCTGGATCTCGAGGCCGAAGGCCACGTTGTCGAGCACGGGCCGATGCGGCAGCAGCCCGTAGTGCTGGAACACCATCGCGATCTTCTTGCGGCGGAACTCGGTCAGCTCGCTCGGGCCGTACTCGAGGATGTCCTCGCCGTCGAAGCGGATCGCGCCCCGCGTGGCGTCCACGAGCCGGATCAGGCAGCGCGCGAGGGTCGACTTGCCGCTGCCCGAGAGCCCCATGACCACGAAGATCTCGCCGGACGCGACGCTGAGCGACACGTCCCGCAGGGCGACGACCGCGCCCAACTCCTCCTGGATCTCGTCCCGGGTCTTGCTCTCGTACTCGGGTTCAAACACGCGATCGGCGTCGTCGCCGAAGACCTTCCACAGCCCCTCCACCTGTATCTGCGGTTCCTGGAGGGTCATCGCATCTCCATGCCGCGGCGCGCGCCGCCGTGCTCGGCCGGCGCACCCATCGCGTCAGCCTGCTTCGGCGCCGAGGTCGACGACGACCTGGACCTGCGAGGACGGCTGCATCAGTGCCTCGAAGGTCGCCTGGATGTCGTCGAGCCGGATGAAGCTGGCGTCGGAGATCAGGGCCTCGCCGGAGATGCGGCCGCTGGCGAGCAGGTCGAGGGCGGCGCGCCAGTCCGAGGGGTCGCCGCCGAAGGTGACGCGCAGGTCGACCTCGCGCGCCATCCAGTCGGCCGGCTGCAGCGGCATCGGCTCCCAGGGCACGGCGACGAGCACGACCTGCCCGCGGCGGCGGACCGCGACGAGCGCCTGGTCGAGCGTGTTCCCGATGCCGGCGCAGTCGAAGATGACGTCCGGCCCCAGCCCGCCCGTCAGTTCCAGGAAGCGCTCGACGACGTCCTCCTCGCGGGGGTTGACGACCGCGGCGGCTCCCAGGTCGCGCGCGAGTTGGGCCCGCGCCGGGGCGGGCTCCGAGACCAGCAGCCGGGTCGCGCCGGCGGCGCGGGCGGCCTGCATGCAGAGCAACCCGATGGGCCCGGCGCCGATGATCCCGACCGTGTCGCCCAGCTTGACGGCGGAGCGGCGCACGGCGCGCACCGCCACCGAGCAGGGCTCGGTCAGCGCGGCGACGGCGTCGGGCACGGCGTCGGGGATCGCTTGCAGGCCCCACGCCTCGGCCAGCGTGTACTCCGCGTAGCCGCCGGTGCGCGAGCCGGCGAAGCCCATCGTGCGGTAGTTGAAGCGGGGGTCGGTGTAGAAAGCGCCCCGGTTCGCGTCGGGCGGGGGATCGCCGCCCCCCGCGACGACCCGGTCGCCGACCGCCCAGCCTTCCACGTCGGCGCCAAGCTCGGCGATGCGGCCGGCGATCTCGTGCCCCAAGACGTGGCCCGGCGGGGCGAGGTCGTACATGAACGCATGCACATCGGTGCCACAGATCGCGGATTGGGCGACCCGCACGAGGACTTGGTGGGGGCGGGGGCTGGGGCGATCGATGTCCTGGATCTCGAAGCGCTGCGCCCCCTGGTAAACCGCGGCTCTCATCGCACGCTCCCTGCGGGCTGCCCGCGGCGGGCGCGGGTCTGGGACCGATAATAGGGCACGGGGGCTGGGCGGATGGGCGGCCGGCGAAGGACTACACGTCGTCGGCGCCGTCGGGCCGGGCGGGGCCGCGCGCGCCGAAGCGGCCGAAGCGCTCGCGCAGGCGCTCCTTATAGTCCGGGTCCATCGCCCGCGCCTTCCACGGGACCGACCAGGCGCTGAGCCCGGGGCGGGAGGGGAGGTCCTGCTTCGGGGGGATCGCGTCGGCGGCGCGGGGAACGCTGCCGAAGACGCCGCCGGCCTCCAGCGCCTCGTACTCCGATTCCGCGTAGCCCATGCGCTGGGTGGCGATGAGGCGGTTGTGCTCGCCGAGCATGGGGGCGCGGCAGACGGGCGGGGCCGGCGCGCCGGTGAGGCGCATGCCCGACCCGGGCCAGGCGCGCGCGCCGACCGGCTCCTGGACCGGGTCGTGGTCGATCAGCCAGAAGAAGTCGCGCGCGCGCAGGTGATCGTCGAGGAGGAGGTCGCGGACGTTGTTGACGGGCGAGGCGGCGACGCCGATGCCTTGCAGCTGCGCCGCCGCGTCGATGGGGTCGCGGGCGCGGGACCAGGCGGCGAGGTGGGGACGGAGCGCCTCGGCATCGGCGGCCCCGGCGGCGGCCGGGCCGATGAGGCCGGCGACGCGATCGAGTGCGGCCCGGTCGGGGATGGAGACGGCCAGCCAGCGGTCGGGCCCGGCGCCGGCGAAGCAGTCGTCGAGCAGGTGGCCGGGGTAGTCGCTGCCGCCCCGCTCGACGGGGTGGCCGGCGGCCTCGCTGAGCAGGAGGTCGCCGGCGAGGTTCGCGCCGACCTCGTACTGGGCGACGTCGACCCACGCCCCGGCCCCGGTCCGGTCGCGCCGCTCGATCCCGGCCAGGATCAGGAAGGCGATGTGATAGGCGACGACGTGGTCGACCACCGGGGGGTTGCCGCGGCGCGGCCCCTCGCCGCGGTAGCCGTTGAACCAGGTGAGCGTGGCCAACTCCAGGACCATGCCCAGCGCGCGCATGCGGCGCAACGGCCCCGTCACGCCGTAGCCGGAGGTGCTGACGAAGATGAGGTCCGGCTTCGCCTCGCGCAGCGCTTCCCAGGTCAGGCCCAGGCGCTCGAAGACGTCGTACGGGTGATTGTCGAGGACGACGTCGCAGGTGGCCGCGAGGCGGAGGAAGGCGTCGCGGCCCTCGGGCGTCGTGACGTCGAGGCCGACGCCGTAGCGCTTGTTGCGGTGCTGCTCATGGTGGATGCCGCCCCGCTCCCAGTACCCGGCGGCGGCCTCGCCGTCGGGCTGCGGGGCGGTCCGCACGACGTCGGGGTTGAGGTAGTTCTCGACGCGCACGACCTCGGCGCCGAGGTCGGCGAGGATGCGGGAGGGGAACGTGCCGGCCTGGAAGACTCCGTTGTCGAGGATGCGGACGCCGTCGAGGGCGGGCCTGGCCGCCGCGCCGGGAACGGGCGGGGCGGCGGCGGACGCCTCCTCAGCGGGGAGGGCGGCGAAGACGGCGTCGGTGTGCTCGCCCGGACGGGGGACCGTGCGGCGCAGGGCGGGGCGGGCGCGGTCGACGGTGTAGGGGATACCGGCGAAGCGCGGCCCGCGGCCCGACGCGAGGCTGAGTTCGTCGAAGAAGTCGCGCGCGGCGAGATGCGGGCAGGCGAAGACCTCGTCGGGCCGCTGCAGGGGGCCGGCGAGGAAGCCGTGCTCCATGGCCACGTCGCGCCAGTGCTCGCGCGGCTTCGTCTTCACGGTCTCGCCGAGCAGGCGCATGATCTCGTCGAAGTGGAGGGCCTGGCCCTCCGGTGGGCCCAGTTCGGGGCGGACGGAGAGTTCCAGCGTCTCCATGGCGATGGCGAACTCGTCCCACTCCGGCGAACCCACCCAGCGCAGGTAGAGATCGCCGTCGCTGGCGGCGAGCAGTTCCCGCTGCCCGCGAGGCTGGATCGCGCCGGTGTACTCGTAGTCGGAGAAGTAGAGGAAGATCGCCGAGGCGATGGCCTCCTGCATGCTCACGTCGACCTGCTGCCCGGCGCCCGTGCGGCGGGCGTGCCGCAACGCCGCCAGCGCCCCGGCGGCCGCCGCGGCGCCGGTCCAGATGCCCATGACGTTGCCGGGATAGGCGATGGGCTCGCGCTCCTCGGCGCCGTTGAGGTCGACCATGCCGCCGGCGGCGCCGATGGTGAGTTCCGAGGTCCGCCAGTCGCGGCGGGGCCCGGTCTGGCCGTAGCCGGTGATCGAGACGTAGACCATGGCGGGGCGGACGGCGAGCACGTCGTCGGGGCCGAAGCCGTGCTGGGCGAGGACGCCCGGCGCTTCGTTCTCGATGACGATGTCGGCCCAGCGCAGCAGCTCCCACAGGCGGCGGGCGCCGTCGGGCTGCGTGTAGTCGAGCACGACCGACCGCTTGCCGGCGTTGCAGAAGGCGAAGGCCGCCCCCGCGCCCTCGTCGACGGGCGGTCCCAGGCCGCGCAACGGGTCGCCGCCGGGCGGCTCCACCCGCACGACGCTCGCGCCGGCGTCGAGCAGCAGCTTGGCGCAGTACGGCCCCGAGACGCCCGTCCCCAGGTCGAGCACGCGCAGGCCGTCGAGCAGGTCGAACATGCGTCGCTCCCGCCCGCCGATGCCGGATCGGCGGCGGGGGGAGTCTAGGCCACCCGCGCCCCATCGGTCATTGGGCCTGGATTGAAGGGGCCGCTTCCCCGACACTGGCGCGCGGCGCGACTTCGCGCCGGGCCGGGTTCGAGTCAGGGAGGCAGCCGATGCGGGACATCTTTTCGATCGAGGGCAAGACGGCGCTCGTCACGGGCGGATCGCGGGGGATCGGCGAAATGATCGCGGCCGGGTTCCTCGCGCACGGGGCGAAGGTCTACATCAGCTCGCGCAAGGCCGACGTCTGCGCGGAGACCGCGACGCGCCTGATGGGCGAGTTCGGCGGCGAGTGCATCGCGCTGCCCGGCGACGTGGGCAACATGGATGGCGTGACGGCCCTCGCCTCGGCGCTGGGCGAGCGCGAGAGCCGGCTCGACATCCTGGTCAACAACGCCGGCACGGCCTGGGGGGCCCCGCTGGCCGAGTTCCCCGAATCGGGCTGGGACAAGGTGATGAACACCAACGTCAAGGGCATCTTCTTCCTCACGCAGCAGCTGCTGCCCTTGCTGAAAGCCGCGGCCACGCACGAGGACCCGGCCCGCGTGATCAACATCGGCTCGGTGGACGGGATCAAGACGCCGATCTTCGACAACTTCTCCTACGGCCCTTCGAAGGCGGCCGTGCATCACATGACGCGGGTGCTCGCGGCCCACCTGATGAAGGAGAACATCATCGTCAACGCGATCGCGCCGGGGCCGTTCCCCAGCTGGATGCTGAGCGCCGGCGTGGGCTTCGGCGGCAGGGTGGAGGGGGAGGACTGGGAGAGCATCGGCGCGCGCAACCCGCGCGGCCGGGTGGGGACGCCGGAGGACATCGCCGGGCTGGCGATCTTCCTCAGCTCCCGCGCCGGGGCCTACACCGTCGGCGAGACGATCACCTGCGACGGCGGGTCGGTGGCGTGCTCGTGAGCGGCGACGGGCGCGCGGTCCGAGGCGCGGATCGGCGGGCGCGATGACGCCGGACCCACGCTGGCTCGCGGCCACGACGGAGGCGGCGCTCGAGCCGGACCTCCCGATCATCGACCCGCACCACCATCTCTGGGACCGGCCCAGCTGGCGCTACTTCCTCGACGAGTTGCTGGACGACGTCGCCGGGCACAACGTGCGCCAGACGGTGTTCGTCGAGTGCGGCGCGATGTTCCGGGCCGACGGCCCGGAGGCGCTGCGGCCCGTGGGCGAGACGGAGTTCGTGGGCGGCATCGCGGCGCAGAGCGCGAGCGGCGAGTACGGCGACACGCGCGCCGCGACGGGCATCGTGGGGCACGCCGACCTGCGGCGGGGCGCGGCGGTGTCGGAGGTGCTGGAGGCGCACATCGAGGCGAGCCCGGGTCGCTTCCGCGGCATCCGCCACCACATCTGCTGGGACGGGCACGCCGACGTGCCGCAGTCGCGCATCGAGCCGGGGCCGGGGCTGCTCCAGAATCCGTCGTTCCGCGAGGGCTTCGCCTGCCTGGCCGGCTACGGCCTCAGCTTCGAGGCTTGGCTGTACCACCCGCAGATCCCCGAACTGACGGCGTTCGCGCGGGCCTTCCCGGACACGACGATCATCCTCAACCACCTGGGCGGGCCGCTCGGCGTGGGGTCCTACGCGGGTCGGCGCGACGAGGTGTTCGCGGAGTGGCGGGGGACGATCGCGGAGCTGGCCGGCTGCCCCAACGTCGTCGCGAAGGTGGGCGGCATCCAGATGACGCTCAACGGCTTCGGCTGGCACGAGCGCGACGTCCCGCCCAACTCGGACGACCTGCTTGAGGCGAACCGCCCCTGGTACGAGCACACGATCGAGCAGTTCGGGCCGGAGCGCTGCATGTTCGAGAGCAACTTCCCGGTCGACAAGGAGTCGTGCGGCTACACGGTGCTGTGGAACCAGTTCAAGAAGCTCACGGCGGGCTTCGCGCCCGACGACCGTGCGGCGCTGTTCCACGACACCGCGATGCGGGTCTACCGGCTGCAGCGCCGCTGACCGCCGGCGCTACGCGTCGGCGTAGCGCTCGATCGTCTCGCGGAAGGCCAGCGCGTCGCCGGGCGAGCGGACGACCGCGCGCAGCCCCGCGCCCGCCGAGACCGGCACGGCCAGCCGGTGGACGCCGGCCGCGGCGAGGCGGGGGATCTCGTCCAGGTCGTCGGGCAGGCTGGCCGTGATCTCCAGGGCGTCGGGGTCGCGGCCGTGCTGCTCGGCGGTGCGCCGGGCGAGGTCGATCCTGTCGAGCGGCGCGCCGCGGGCGGGGAAGTAGCCGTCGCCCAGGCGGCCGGCGCGGCGCGCGGCGACCTTCGTGTCGCCGCCGACGACGATCGGCACGAACCCGTTGACCGGCCGGGGTTGGCAGTGGGCGCTGTCGAAGTGCACGAACTCGCCGTGGAACGTGGGCGCGTCCGACGACCACAGCTCCCGCATGGCGGCGACGTACTCGTCGGCGCGGCGGCCGCGGTCGGCGAAGGGCGCGCCGATGGCGTCGAACTCCTCCTTCAGCCAGCCCACGCCGATGCCGAGCAGGACGCGCCCGCCCGAGAGGTGGTCGAGCGTCGCGACCTGCTTGGCCGTGATCACGGGGTTGTGCTGCGGCAGGATGAGGATGGCGGTGCCCAGCTTGATGCGGGCGGTCGCGGAGGCCACGTAGGCCAGCCAGATCAGCGGGTCGGGCAGGATGAACTCCGACTCCCGCCCCGGCATGCGTCCGCCCGGCGCGTAGGGGTAGACCGACTCGTAGCCGCCGGGCACGACCGTGTGCTCGATCGTCCAGGCGGAATCGAAGCCCGCCTCCTCAGCCGCCTGCACGAGCTCGACGGCGCGCGCGGGGTCGGTGTAGGGACCGATGTTGCAGTAGCGCAGACCGAACTTCATCGTCGTGGTCCTCCTTCTTATAGCGCCTTATCGAGCGCTTGTAGCGCGCCGCTGGGCCAAGCCTAGGGCCGGGGCGACTCCCGGATCAGCCTGAGCACTTCCGCGCCGTACCGCTCGACCTTGGCCCGGCCCATGCCCCAGACCTCGATCAGGCCGACGGCGGTGTTCGGCCGCCGCGCGGCGATGTCCTCCAGCGTGCGGTCGTTGAAGACGACGTAGGCGGGGACGCCGTCGGTCTGCGCCCGCTGGCGCCTCCATTCCCGCAGACGATCCGGGAGCGGATCCACCGGGCCGGCGACCGGGCGATCCCATCCCGCCGGCTGCGTCCGATCCCGGCGCCGACGCGAGCCGGGGGATCGCGTGCAGTTGTCGCAGCGGTCGCAGGTCGTCGGCGCCTCTTCCCCGAAGTACCCCAGGATCAACCGCCGACGGCAGCCGCGCGTCTCGGCGTACTCCACCATCCGGTCGAGCCGCGACTCCGCGTGCTCGCGGTGTGCGGTGATCGTGCGCGTGTCGATGGGGGCGTCAGGGTCGCGCGAGAGCAGGCGGAGGTCGGTGAGGCCGACCAGCCCGGATGCCCGCAGAGCCTCCAGCGCGTTGTTGGTCTGGTCGTCGTCCAGGGGTTGATCGTCATCCCGGTCGAGCAGATCGCGCCAGATCGTGCGCACCCGCGCGTCGTCCGGGTGCGCCTCGTCGATGAACCACTGCTGCGCCTGACGGTCGCGCCGGTCGTAGAGCAGCACGCACGCCGCGGGCTCGCCGTCGCGTCCGGCCCGGCCCGCCTCCTGGTAGTACGACTCCAGCCGGCCGGGCATGTTGAAGTGCAGCACGAAGCGCACGTCGGGCTTGTCGACGCCCATGCCGAAGGCGGTCGTCGCGACGATGACCGGCGTCTCGCCGCGGTCGAAGCGCCCCTGGACATTGGACCGGAGGCCGCGGCCCAGCCCCGCGTGGTAGGCCTCGGCCGCGACGCCCTCCTCGCGCAGCCGCTCGGCGATCTCCTCCGTGCGCCGGCGCGTGCGCACGTAGACGATGCCCGACCCGCCGGCGTGCTCTCGCACGATCTCGATGGTCCGGTCGATGCGGCTGCGGACGCCCCGGTGCCGCTCGACCGACAGGTCGAGGTTGGGCCGGTCGAACGACGTCACCACCTCATGCGCGGCGCCGTCGATGCCCAGCCGCACGGCGATGTCCTCGCGGACGCGGGCGTCGGCGGTGGCGGTGAGCGCGAGCACGCGCGGGTTGCCGAGTTGCTCCCGCAGCGCGCCGAGCAGCAGGTAGTCGGGCCGGAAGTCGTGGCCCCACTGCGAGATGCAGTGCGCCTCGTCGATGGCGAGGAGGTTGACGCCGTGCCGCCGCAGTCCGGCGATCAGCCGGGCGTTGCGCAGCCCCTCGGGTGCGAGGTACAGCAGCGGCAACTCGCCCCGCACGAAGGCCAGATAGCGGGCGTTCTTCTCGGCCCGGTCGAGCGAGGAGTTGATGAACGCCGCCTCGACGTTGGCGCGGCCCAGGTTCGTCACCTGGTCGCGCATCAGGGCGATGAGCGGCGAGACGACCAGCGTGCGCCCCACCTCGAGCGCCGGCAGGACGAAGCAGGCGCTCTTGCCGCTGCCCGTCGGCATGACGCCGACGACGTCGCCCTGCGCCAGCGCTTCGAGCACCTCGGCCTGGCCGTCGCGGAAGTCCGGGTAGCCGAACATGTCCCGCAGCCGCGCGCGGTAGGGATCGAGGCCGGCCGGGAATTGCACCGGAGCGTCGGGCACGTCGGGTTCACCCCCTGCCGAGGGTAGCGGCGCGCACCGGGCCGGGGCTCACCGCTCGGCGATCGCCTGGGGGAGCGGCTCGCCGCGCAGCCAGCATTCGAGGTTCTCCAGGAAGATCAGCCGCGCGCGCTCCGCATTGCCCTGCGCGGCCCAGGAGCTGTGCGGCGTCAGGATCACGTTGGGCAGGTCCCACAGCGGCGACGCCGGGTCCAGCGGCTCCTGCGCGACGACGTCGAGGTAGGCCCCCGCCAGCGCACCCGACCGCAGCGCCTCGATCAGCGCCGGCTCGTCGACGATCGCGCCCCGCGCGATGTTGATCAGGTGCGCGTGCGGCGGCAGCAGCGCCAACCGCGCGGCGGAGATTGCGCCCTCCGTCTCGGGCGTCCGCGGCGCCGCGACCACGAGCCAGTCGGCCCGCGGCAGCACGGCGTCGAAGTCGCGCGGGTGGACCAGCTCATCGACCGCGTCCCCCGCGGCGCGGGGGCTGCGGCGCACGCCGATGACGTGCAGCCCGAAGGCCTGCGCCAGCCGCGCGACCTCGCCGCCGATCGCGCCCAGCCCGTAGACGACGGCCGCCGATCGCGCCCAGCCCGTAGACGACGTGGGTCTGCGTGCTGAGGTCGCGGGGCCGGCGGTCGATCGGCAGTTGCTCCCAGCGGCGCGCGCGCTGCTGGGCGGCGAAATGCGGGAAGCGGCGCGCCAGGGCCAGCAGCCCCGCTATCACGCTGTGCGCGATGGGCTCCGCCGCCGCGCCGGGCGAGTTCGACAGGCGCACCCCGCGCGCCAGCATCGCCCCGAAGCGCGGGTTGTCGGTGCCGGCCCAGCCCAGGTGCGCCCAGCGCAGGTTCGGCGCGCCGTCGAGCGTGTCGAGGAAGTGCCACACCCGCTGGACCCCCACGTCGTACAGGTCCGGGGAGGCGTAGGCCGCCTCGACCTGGGCCAGCACTTCAGGCGGCAGCGGCGCGTCGTCGTCGGGCAGGAGCAGCGGCGTGATCGCCGCGCCGGTCCGATCGGCGATGGCGCGCAGGTCGCCGTCGCACTGGCGGGCGAGGCGAGCGGTCATCAGCAGTCCGGGCATGGCTCACCCCTCGCGCCGGACGGCCGGGCGCCGATGTCCGATCGGCCGAATGATAGATCAGCG
>JAPOXB010000217.1:7983-25976 GCA_026707335.1 Chloroflexota bacterium | reverse complement strand
GCCCCGAGGGCCGCACGCCGACGGGCCCGCGCCGCAGCAAGGGCTCCGCCGGGGGCGGCGGCTCGGGCGGCGGCGCGTCACGCCCGCCGCCGCGGCGACGCCGCCGGGCGAAGGGACCGTCGCTCATGGATGGGCCGTCGCTCATTATGTCGTTATGTCCCTATGTCCATGTCCCTGCGCGGGGCGGCGGCCCCGTGATGGTGGAGGGCGCGCCCGCCGCTGGACCAGCCTACCGGCTCCGCTCGCGCGGGCGCGGCGGTCAGCGCCGCCGCCGCACCGGCACGACCTCCACCGCGCGCTCGTCGCCCTCCCGATCGACATAGACAACGTCCACGGGCTGCCCCGGTTCCAGCTGCTGCAGGACGTGGAAGTAGGGCGTCTCGGGCGTCACGCTGAATCCGTTGAGGCTGAGGATTATGTCACCGGCGCGGATGCCGGCGTCGGCGAAGACGCTCGAGCGCAGCAGCTCGACCAGGAGCGCCCCCTCGGTGGCGGCCGCGCCCACCTGCTCGGCGACGAAATCGTCCAGCGAGCGCTGCTGCACGACGCCGAAGTCGGGGCGCGGGAAGTCGCCGCCCTCCGCGATGATCCGCTCGGCCACCGGCAGGACGCGGTCGCTGGGCAGCGCGAAGCCGACGCCCTGCACCATCTGCCCGTCGCTGGTCCGCGTGACGACCTGCGTGACGATGCCCACCACCGAGCCGTCCTGGTCCAGCAGCGGCCCGCCGCTGTTGCCGGGATTCACGGGCGCGTCGGTCTGGATGTAATCGTGGCGTTCGCTGTCCGAGTTGAAGAACCGCGCCCTGGGATTGCTGACGACGCCCCGCGTGAGGGAGGCGTCGTTGCCCAGGGCGTTGCCGAAGGCGAGCACCGGATCGCCGATCCGCAGGTCGTTCGAGGAGGCGAATCGGGCCGGCACGAGACCGGCCGGGTCGGTGCGCAGCACCGCCACGTCGGTGAAGGGGCTGTCGCCGCCGACGAGTTGCGCCAGCCGGGTGCTGCCGTCGGCGAAGCTCAGTTCGATCCGGCTGGCGTCGCGCACGATGTGCGCGTTCGTGACGACGTGGCCCCGGTCGTCGAGCACGACGCCGGTGCCGACCGCCCCGCGCGAGCCCCCCGTATCCTCGTACTCCGTCGTGATCAGGACGACCGAGGGCGCGACGGCGTTCAGCAGGCCCTGGATGTCCTCGCGCAGCGCGGCGGCCTCGGCGGCGACGGCCTGGGCGCTGGAGATGCGGTCGAGGTGCGCTTCGAGCGCGGCGACGGCCTGCTCGGTCTCCTCGTCGTCGCCGCCCAGCGCGAGCGTCACGACCAGCGCCCCGACGACGCCCGCGAGCAGCCCGACCAGCAGGGAAACCAAGATGGTGAGTCGCATGCCGTTCTCGCTACGACCGGGCCGCGCGTCCGGTTGCCTGCCCCGCGAACGCCCGCGGCCGCCGTCCCATCCGATGCACCGCCATCTTATGCAACGCCATCTTAGGAAACGGGGGCGCGACAGGATCGGCATACCGGACCGATCGGACCGCGCCGCCCGGCCGGGGCGCGGCTCGGGTATAATTCCGGGACTCAGCAGCCGATCAGGCGGAGCGTCACGCCGACGCGGCGACGCCGCGGCGTGATCGCCCCGTTCCGTTCCCGCCGGCGCGCGCCCGCGCGGGCCGCCGGGAACGCTGCATCGTTGGGAGGAGCCGCAGATGGCAGCCCGCAAGCCGATGCCGGTGACCGCGGCAGGCATGGAGCGCCTGCGCCGGGAACTCGACGACCTGCTCACGAACAAGCGCCCCTCGGCGGCGGCGCTGATCCACGACACGCTCGAGGAGTCGCCCGGCTCGCAGACCGACGGCGAGTACGAGGGGGCGAAGAACGAGCAGGCCTTCATCGAGGGGCGCATCCGCACGCTGGAGGACATCCTGGCCAACGCGACGCTGATCGACGAGGAGGGCGCGCGCGCCTCCGACGTCGTGCACGTGGGCGCGACCGTCTCGGTGAGGATGGGGCGCAAGCGCCAGCGCTTCACCATCGTGGGCGCGGTCGAGGTCGACCCGGCGCACGGCTTCGTCAGCGACGAGTCGCCCGTGGGCCAGGCGCTGCTGGGCCACCGCGCCGGCGACACCGTCGAGGTGGCGGCCCCGGCCGGCCAGATCAAGATGACCATCGAGTCGATCGACTGAGGACCGGGCTCGTCCCGCCCTTGCACGGGGGCGCCCGGCGCCCCGCCGCGACCGCGTTGCGCCGGCGGGGCTTGTGCTCGATGCGGCCGGGGAGCAAGGTAGGTCCATGGCAGCGTCCCATGTCTGACGATCGTCCCCAGCCCGGGCAGCCCAGCGAGCGCCTGCGGGAACTGCGCCGGCAGCGCCTCGAAAAGGCCGAGGCGCTGCGCGCGGCCGGCGTCGATCCCTACCCCGCGCGGGGCGGCGGCCCGCTCACGCGCATCGCCGAGGCACGCTCGCGCTTCGAGGCGTTCGAGGCCGCCGGCGCGGCCGGCGCGGACCCGCCGTCGCTGCGGGTCGCGGGCCGGATCACGAACCTGCGCCGGCTGGGCAAGCTGGCCTTCCTCGACCTGCGCGACGGCTCGGGCGCGGTGCAGCTCATGTGCCGCCGCAACCAGCTGGGCGACGGCTGGGCCCTGCTGGCCTCCCTCGACCTGGGCGACTTCGTCGAGGCGGCCGGGGCGATGCTGCGCACGCGCACGGGCGAAGTGTCGGTCGATGCGGCGGAGTTGCGGCTGCTGACCAAGTCGCTGCGGCCGCCGCCCGAGAAGTTCCACGGCCTGCAGGACGTGGAGGCGCGCTACCGCCAGCGCTACCTCGACCTGCAGGCCAACGAGGACTCGCGGGCCGTGCTGGTGCAGCGGTCGCGCATCGTCGCGGCGGTGCGGCGCTTCATGGAGTCGCGCGGCTTCCTGGAGGTCGAGACGCCGGTCCTGCAGGCCGAGGCCGGGGGCGCGGCGGCGCGCCCCTTCGCGACCCACCTCAACGCGCTCGGCGAGGACCGCTACCTGCGCATCGCGCTCGAGTTGCACCTCAAGCGCCTCATCGTCGGCGGGCTCGACCGCGTCTACGAGCTGGGCCGCATCTTCCGCAACGAGGGCGTCTCGACCCGGCACAACCCCGAGTTCACGATGCTCGAGTCGTACCAGGCCTACGCCGACTACCACGACGTCGCGCGGATGGTCGAGGACCTCGTGGCGGCCGTCGCGCAGGAGGCGCTGGGCGCGACCTCGGTGCGCGTCCGCGGCGAGCAGCTGGACCTCGCGCCGCCCTGGCGGCGTCTGACCATGCGCGACGCCCTGCGCGAGTACGCCGGCGTCGACTTCTTCGACTACCGCGACGCGGCCTCGATGACGGCGCTGCTGCGGGAGAAGGGCGTGCCCGTCCCCGAGAACGCCAACTGGGGCAAGCTGCTCGACGCGCTGGTCACGGCGACCGTGCAGCCCCATCTCATCCAGCCGACCTTCCTGCTCGACTACCCGGTCGAGATCTCGCCGCTGGCCAAGCGCCACCCCGGCGATCCGTCGCTGGTGGAGCGCTTCGAGGCCTTCGCCGCCGGCTGGGAGATCGGCAACGCCTACAGCGAACTCAACGACCCGGTCGACCAGCGCGAGCGCTTCGACGCCCAACTGGCGCTGGCCCGCGCCGGCGACGACGAGGCGGAGCTGGTCGACGAGGACTTCCTCGTCGCGCTGGAGCACGGCATGCCGCCCACCGGCGGCCTGGGCCTGGGCATCGACCGCCTCGTCATGCTGCTGACCGACTCGGAGTCGATCCGCGACGTGATCTTGTTCCCCTTGCTGCGGCGGCGCACGTAGGGGGCCGCGGCCCGTCCCGCCGCGCTACTCACCGTCTTCGAGGTCGTACTCATCGTCTTCCAGATCGTCGGACACCCCGTTCCGGCTCGCGCCGCCGCCCTGCTTTTCGAGGAGGCGGGTCAGGCGGCTGCTGATCCGCTTGATGCGACGCTCCAAGGCCTGGGGGTCGGCGCCGGCCTCGGCCGCGAGTCGCACATCCATCAGCTCGTCGTTCAGTGCGCGGTGTTCGGCCAGCTGGGGGTCGTCGTGGGGCAAGTCGTCCTCCTATAGCTGTAGCCCGACGATGACCCTGGCCGGCGGCTCGTGGCGTTCCTCCAGTGCGTCGAGCGAGCGCAGGGGGCTCGCGATCGTCTCGTAGCCCCAGTAATCGTGGGGGTGCGGGGGCCGGACGTGCTCAAGGAGCGCGCGGATCTCGCGCTGGATGGCGGTGAGGTTGCTCCTGACGCCGTTCAACATCGCGATCCGCTCGGCGTCACCCTCGTGCTTCTCGATCAGCTGCCAACAATGGCGTTCGGCCTCGCGGAGGCTGGCCAAGGAGCGCAGGCGCTCGGCGTTGCCGAGGTGGGCGTGCTCCTGGCGCCAGAGGAGTTCGAGGCGGCGGAGGTCGCGCGAGATGGTGGCCTCGGAGACGCCCAGCCGGCCGGCGATGGCCGTCTGGCTGAGACCGCGCTGGCGCAGGCCGGCGACCTTCATGAGGCGCTCCCGGACGCTGAGCGAATTGCGCCAGCGGTTGGCGGCCACCCGTGCGGCGATGGGGGTCGGCTCGGGGGCGTGCCGCAGTTTGGAACTCGGGCGTTGGTCGGCGGTAGAAGTGGTCATAACCCAGCCTCGCGATCTTTTCCGTGGGTCTGGACGAGTGGTCGATGAGGAGAAAACCCCATTTTCATTGAGGTTTTTGGCGGTTCAGTGGCAGCCAAGCGGGGTCAGGATCTTGCATGGGGGAGCACCGGGGGGCAAGATCTTGCACAATCTTGCCCGATCTTTCACGTTCTTTCATGATCTTTCACGTTCTTTCGCGATCTTTCACGATCTTTCACGGGGCTCGGTCGGCCCGTGCGGGCTGGCCGGTGGGTCGCTGTGACACGCGATATGCGTGCCATGACGGTATATTAGCGGTTAGGACATCCGTTCGTCAAGGGGTCTCGATGGCTTCGAGTGATCATCACGACACGCGTCCAGCGAACATGGGTCGCGGCGTGTCGAGGCGGGTGGGCCCGCTCCTGGCGGCGCTGATCGTGCTCGCCGCGATCGCGGCGGCCGCCTGCGGCGGGGACGAGCGGGCGCCGGGACTCGATGCCGACCAGGCGGACGCGCAGCGCCAGATCGAACCGGCGCAGCGCGACACCCGCGCCGCGGAAGACCGGACCGCCGCGGCCACGCCGGAGGCGGACGACCCGCCGCCGGCGCCCGAGCCGGCCCCCGAACCCACGCCTGAGCCTCAGCCCGAGCCCGAGCCTGAACCTGAACCGGAGCCGGAGCCGGATCCTGAGCCCGAGCCCGAGCCAGAACCCACGCCTGAGCCCACGCCTGAGCCCGAGCCCGAGCCGGCGCCCGATCCCGATCCCGCCGACCCGGCCGACCCGGCCGCCACGGCGTCGGAGGCGGCGCTGGCCGCGCTGGCGCTGAGCGCAGCCGACCTCGGGCCGGACGCGACGCTCGCCGACGAGCGGTACGAGGTCAACGCGGAGGCCGGGCTGGCCGAGCTGCTGCGCCGCTTCGAGGGCGCGGCGATCGGGCCGGGCGCGTCGCGTCCGGCGTCGCTCAGCGTCTCGACCGTCGCCTACACCGACTGGCTGCGGGCCCAGACCGTGCTCGCCACGGCGCGGCCGTTCCTCGAGGAGAACGGGCAGACGTCGTTCGAGTTCACCCTGGCGACGGCCACCGGCGCCGACGCGGAGGGCCTCACGCTGCTGTCCGCCGAGGAGATCCCCTTCATGGCCGGCGACGGGGCGCTGGTCTGGACGATGACGGGCGAATCGGCGGCGGGCCCCGTCTCGGCGCTGTTCGGGATGGTCGTCGTGGGACGGCTGGCCGGGGCGGTCAGCCTGGTGGGCCCGGTCACGCTGCTGGGCGGCGAGGGCGAGGTCGCCCTGGGCGATGTGCTATCGCTGCTGGGAGCCATCGTCGAGCGGCTGCGCGAAGCCCCGGCCGAAGTGCGGGAGGGAGCCCCCGCCCCATGATCCGCCACTTCACGGTCTCGGCCTTCGTCTCGCGCGGCGGCGCGACGCTGCTGCACTGGCACGCGGGCAACGGCATGTGGCTGCCGCCGGGCGGGCACGTCGAAGCGGACGAGGACCCCGTCGAGGCGGTGCACCGCGAGGTGCTGGAGGAGACGGGGCTGACGGTCGCGCTGCTGCCGTCGCGGGCGGCCTTCGACTACGCGGAGCCGCCCCAGCTGCCGCCGCCGGTCACGATCATGGTCGAGGACATCCCCCGCCACCCGATCGACGGGCCGCACCAGCACATCGACTGCATCTACTTCACGCGCCCACAGCCGCCCGATCAGCCCGTCCGCGCCGGCTGGGTCTGGGTCACGGCGCGCGACTTGCGGGAGAACCGGCCCTTGCCGGCCCCGCCCGATGACCGAGCCGTCGAGATCGCCGAAGATGTACGGGTGCTCGGCCTCGCCGCGATCGCGCGCGCGCAGGACGGCTGAGGGGAGATCGACGTGCTCTCGCTGCAATGGATCCGCGAGGCGCCCGACGAAGTGCGGGAGATGCTGGCGCGGCGCGGCGCGGCGGCGCCCGTCGACGAGGTGCTCGCGCTCGACCGCGAGCGGCGGTCGATCCTGACGGAGGTCGAGCAGCTGCGGGCGGAGCGCAACCGGGCCGGCAAGGCGATCGGCCGGGCGCCCGACGCGGAATCGCGCGAGGCGCTGATCGCGGCCCAGCGGGCGGGGGCGGGGCGCATCGACGCGCTGGACGCGCGCCGCCGCGAGGTCGACGCCGCGCTGCACGACCTGCTCGCGCAGTTCCCCAACCGGCTGCACCCCGACACCCCCGTCGGGGCCGGCGAGGCCGACAACCCGGTGCTGCGCACGGTGGGCCTGCCGCGCGCCTTCGGGTTCGAGCCCAGGCCGCACTGGGAGGTCGGCGCGGCGCTGGGCATCCTGGAGATCGACCGCGCGGCGGCGATGGCGGGCACGCGGATGTACGCCCTGCGCGGCCAGGGCGCGCGCCTGCAGCGGGCGCTGATCAACCACCTGCTCGAACAGAACGAGGAGGCGGGCTACGAGCCGTGGTACCTGCCCAACATGGTGCGCGAGGAGGCGATGTTCGCCTCGGGGCAACTGCCGAAGTTCCACGACAACCTGTACCGCGACGCCGAGGAGGACTACTACATGGTCCCCACGGCGGAGGTGCCGCTGACCAGCCTGCACCGCGACGAGATCCTCGACGCGGCGTCGCTGCCGCTGCGCTACACGGCGCACACGCCCTGCTTCCGCCGCGAGAAGATGAGCGCCGGCCGCGACGTGCGCGGCATCAAGCGCGTGCATCAGTTCGAGAAGGTGGAGATGTACCAGTTCACGACGCCCGAGGGGTCGGCGGCGGCGCTGGAGGAGATGGTCGCGCACGCCGAGGGCCTGCTGCGCGACCTGGGCCTGACCTACCGCGTGCTGCAATTGTGCAGCGGCGACCTCGGTTTCGGCGCGGCGATCTCGTACGACCTCGAGGTGTGGGCGCCGGGCGCGGCGGAGTGGCTGGAGGTGAGCAGCATCAGCGACTGCCTCGACTTCCAGGCGCGGCGGGCCAACACCCGCTACCGGCCGGAGGGCGGGTCGGCGACGTCGTTCGTGCACACGCTGAACGGCAGCAGCTTCGGCATGACGCGCGTGCTGGCGGCGATCCTGGAGACGTACCAGCGCGAGGACGGCGGCGTGACCGTGCCCGACGTGTTGCAGCATCGGATGGGGCGGCTGATGCAGATCACGCCGCCGGCGGACGCGGGCGAATAACGCCGCCGCGAAGGACGGGGCCACGATGATCCTGCGCCGGCTCTTCGGACGCGCGGCCCCGGCGCGGTCCTCGCTGGCCGAGGGGCTGCTCGCGCCGCTGGCCGGGGCGGGCCTGTTGGCGGAAGTCGTCGCCGGGGACGCGCCCGAGCGGGCCGCCGGGCTGCGGGCCCACGTCGCCGACCGCGGCCTCGTGCGGATCGGCGAGGGCGCCCCGCCCGACTTCGTGCGCGTCACCTCGGAGGGCGGCGGCGACGGCCATTTCGTGCGCTCGGCGGCGGTGGGCTTCCACTTCCTCGTGCGGCGCGAGGGGCGGCCGGGGTCGATCGCGGCGGGCTGGTCGCTGCCGGGCAAGATCGTCGCCCAGCGCGAATTCGGCGGGCTGGGTCGCGCCCACGCCTTCCACTGGCAGGCGACGATGGACGAGTCGGACGTCGCCGCGCCGCAGGCCGTCGCGGCGGCCGACGCGCTCAACGCGATGCGGCTGCTGCGCGCCCCCATCCTGGAACTGCTGCAGGATCCGAAGACGCTGGTGCTCGAGGTGGCGACGGCCGTGTTCGGCGGCGACGGCGAGGCGTCGCTGCTGCGGGCGTCGGTCTTCTTCGGCGGCCGGGAGGAGATCGCCGCGGCGGAGGTGGAGCTGATGCGGTCGATCTGCCGCGCCCTCGCGGCCGGGGGCTAGCGCTCCACCATCGCGCGGATGCGGTCGCGGTTCGCCGCGATGTCGACCGCGAGGTTGAGCCCCTCCACGTCGTCGCCGCCCGAGGTGATGAACGAGATGATCACGCCGACGACGCGGCCGTCGGCCGTGACGAGCGGCGAGCCGCTGCTGCCGGTCACGACCGAGACGTCGGTCTGCAGCACGGGGAAGTCGCGGAAGTTGCGCTGGTGCGCGGCGACGAGGCCGCCCGCCACGCTGACGCTCGTCTCGGCGCCGAAGACGTCGCCCAGCGGGAAGCCCCAGGACCAAACATCGGTCATCGGCTCGGGGCTGGCGGCCGTCTCCCAGTCGAGCCGGGTGACGCCATCGGGGATGCCCGAGACCTCCAGCACGGCGATGTCCATCGGGCCGTCGGCGGCGACCACCAGGGCGGTCCGCACCTCGCCGCCGGGGAAGTGCACCTGCACCGTGCGGTCGTTCTGCACGCCGTGCGCGGCCGTCATGATGCGGTTCTCGCCGATCAGGAAGCCGGTGGACTCGCGCGTGCCCTGCTTGAGGAACACCGTCGCGGCCCGCGCCTCGGCGACGCTGCGCGCGACGGGCGGCGCGCTCACCGCAGGCTGCGGCCAGGCGGCCGGCGCGTCGAGCCGGAGCCAGACCGCGTCGCCGTAGTCGAGCGTGGCGGGGGCGTCGGGCGGCGCCGGCCGGTCCGGGGCGTAGATGTGGTAGTCCTGCGCGTCCGCGTCCCAGGTGTACAGACCCTGCAGCGCCTCCCCGATGGGACGGACGGCCTCGGCGATCGGCGTGCCGCCGGGGCCGCTCCACATCACCAGGTTCCACCCGGCCACGAGCTCCTGCACGCGCGCGGCGGCGAAGCTCGGCCGCAGCCAGCGCGCGCCGTCGGGGTCGTCCACCAGCAGCCAGAGGCCCTGCCCCAGGCGGATGCGCGAGCCCTCTTCCGGCGGCGTCGGCCGGTCCGGCGCGTAGGCGAAGTAGCCGCCCGCGGGCGCGTCCCAGGCGAAGATGGCCGCGATCGGGTCGCCCTCGGTGGAACTCGCCGCGGCGATGGCCGAGTCGGCCGTCCAGCCTTGCAGGCTCCAGCCCGGCGGCAGCTCGACGGTCTCGCTGCGCGGCAGCAGCGTGAAGGCCGCCTTGCGCTCGACCCGGCCCTCGTCCCGGCGCACGATCACGTCCAGGAGGAACTGCTCGTCGGAGTCGGCCTGCGGCGCGAGCAGACGGATTTCGCCGGGGCGCGAGCTCAGCCGGGTTGGAATCAGGAACTCGCCCTCCGCATCGCGGAACAACACGATCGCCCCGGTCAGCCCGTGCCCGCGGATGCGCAGCGTCGACCCCGGCGGCGCGTGGCTCGGCACGACGGCGCCGATCAGCGGGTCGCGGTCCGCCCCGGCGAGGAAGGCCACCGCCCCGCGCGGGCTGCCCCGCGGCGCCCCGGCGACGATGTCGGACAGGCCGTCCCCGTCGAGGTCGGCGACGGCGAGGAACGCCCCGAACCCGGCCTCCTCCGGGCCGGTGAGACGCTCGTGGTCGATGCGGCGCAGCGGCGTCGGGCCGGCGGGCGGGATCGCGAAGCCGCTGATGATCGAGACGCGCCGGTTGCCCTCGAAGCCCACCAGGATGTCGGGCGCGTCGTCGAGGTCCGCGTCGCCGAAGGCGATGGCGCGGGCGAAGTCCACGTCGGTGACGTTGAAGCGCACGTCCTCCTCGTCATCGAGGTCCAGCGTGCGGTCCTCGCGCGCGAACGGCCCGGCGACGGCGAACAGCACCGGGTCGTCGTCGTCATCGAGGGCCGAGAGGAGGAGGTCGGCGGCGCCGTCGCCCGTGAAGTCGGCCGCCAGGACGGCGTGGCCCACGCGCGTGGCGTCCTTGACGCGCAGCTCGATCCGCCCCGCCGGACGCAGCACCGGCGATCCGGGAGCAAGCGGGGTGAACGGGCCGAAGCGGACGGCGATCCCGTCGAACGGGACGCCGAAGCGCGAGCCGCCGTCCGCGTCGCCGGGCGAGCCGGTGATCAGGTCGGCGTGGCCGTCGCCGTCGAGGTCGGCGACGCTCAGGGCGCGCACGGGCTCCTGGGGCGTCAGGAAGATGTGGGGGGGATCCGCGTCCCCGCCGCCGGACGGGTCGAAGAAGTCCGGGCCGCCGAAGCGCAGTTGGAGGCGGCGCGGGCCCGTGGCGCTCCAGATCACGGCGTCGGCGATGCCGTCCCCGTCGATGTCGCCGGCGGCGAGCGCGGCGCCGAAGCCCTGCCCCTCCGCGCCGCGGTCGAGCACGGGCGCGTCGCGCAGGCCGAGGGGCGTATCGCCGACGAAGACGGGGCCGCGCAGCCCGTAGAGGACGCCGCCGCCGCCCGCGCCGGGCGCGCCGAGCAGGAGGTCGTCGGCGCCGTCGCCGTCGAAGTCGGCGGTGGCGAGCGGTCCCAGCCCGTCGCGGGGGGCGACCCCCTCGACCACGGCCGTCGCGCCGGGGATCGAGATGGGCGACTGCGCCCGGCCGGGGGTCGCGAACGCGGCCAGCGCCCCGAGCAGGGCCAGCGAGACGAGCGCGCGCGTCCAGAGCTTCGTCATGCGGCGACCCGGGGATCCTGACTTCGTTCGCGCGGGTGCGGTGAGTCTATCCCAGGCGGCGCTACGAGATGCGGATCGATGCCGGCCAGCGCAGCGTCCACAGCAGGAGCACGGCGATCCCGGCGGCGGCGCTCCAGGCGATGGCGGGCCCGATGCCGATCGCCTCCGCGACCACGCCGAGCAGGAGGCTGCCGAACGGCACCACGCCGATGACGGTCGTCATGAGTCCCAGCGCCCGGCCGTGCCCCGCCGGCCCGGCCACGGTGACGACCAGCGTGAACTGCATCGCGGCGAAGGCCCCCAGCCCCACACCGCCGGCCAGCAGCGCCGCGAGCGCCACGGGGTAGGTTCCGGCCAGGGCGAAGACCGGCAGCAGGGCCAGCGAGAACAGCGCCCCGCAGACGTAGGTGAGGCCGCGGCGCGGGATGTGCAGCGAGGCGATGACGAGGGTGGCGATCATCGAGCCGATCATGCTCGCCGCGGCCAGCAGGCCCGTCGCGACGGCGCTCACGCCCAGGTCCTCGGCGAACTCCGGCACGAGGGAGAAGTGCGGGAAGAAGAACATGTTCATCACCAGCGTCACGCCGAGGACGCTGAGCAGGGGCGGGAGGCGGAACGGCAGCGCGAGGCTGGCGCGCAAGTCCTCGAGCCAGGACCCATCCGTGGTGTGCGTCCGGGGCGGCGATTCGACCGAGAGCAGCAGCGCGATGGGGACGACCAGCAGGACCACGATCGCGGCGTAGGCCTCGCCCATGCCGATCAGGCCGACCACCGCCCCGCCCGCCAGCGCCCCGACGGCGCCCCCCAGGGAACTGCTCCACGCCTCCAGCGAGAAGGCGTTGGTCACGTGCTCCGGGCCGACGATGTCGGCCACGAGCGCCCGGCGGGTCGTGAGGTCGACCACCCAGCTCGACCCGGCGACGACGCTGTAGGGGTACAGCATCCAGAAGCGGATGCTGTCGGTGAGGATGAGCGCGGCGACGACGGCCGTGATCGGAGTCAGGATGGCCAGGTAGCCGACCGCCGTGAGGCGCCGGTCGAAGCGGTCCGACACGACCCCACCGAGCACGCCGCCGACCAGGAACGGCGCGAACAGCAACGCCCCGATGATCTGCAACAGCAGGGGAGAGTCGGTGAGCTGGGACGCCAGGAAGAGGACGAGGAAGAGGTTCATCCAGCGGGCGAAGTTCCAGATGACGCCGCAGAAGAAGAGTTGCGGAAAGTCGGGGACGTTGAACGCGGAGAGGGTCCGCGGCCACGAGCGGCCGGAGGCGGGCGGGCGGTGGCGGCGGGTCACGCGGGCGGCTTCACTCGGCGTCCGCGTAGACCCGGAAGCCGTAGTCGTTGTAGCGGAAGCCGGGGCGCAGGCTGGAGCGCGCGCCGACGCGGGTGAACTTGACCCGGTGCCGCCAGGAGCCGCCGCGGCTGACGCGCCGCGCCTCGGGGTCGATACGGGCGTCGTCGATGCGCACGGGCTCCCCTCCCCGCGCGACGGAGTAGCGCCGCTCGTAGGCGTCGAGGCACCACTCGTGGACGTTCTCGGCCATGCAGCGCAGGCCGTAGCCGTTGGCGCAGGCCGCTGCGGGAATGTGCGGCGCCCCGGCGGCGGCGATGAAGGCGAGCCGCGGCAGCGTGCCGGGATCCGCGTCGCCCCAGGGCCAATCGACGGGGCCATCGCGGAGGTCGTAGCCGCCGATGGCGGCCCACTCGCGCTCCGCCTCGCTGGGCAGGCGCAGGGGCAGGCCGGTCGCCCGCGCGAGCCAGTCGCAGTAGGCGCGGGCGTCGAACCAGGAGACCCCGACGACGGGCTGGGCCGGGTCGCCGAAGGCGGCGTCGCGCCAGAAGGGCGGCGGCTCGTGCCCGGCGTCCTCCACGAAGCGCGCGTACTCGGCGTTGGCGACGGGCGCGACGGCGGCCCGGAACGGAGCCACTCGCACGCGATGCGGCGGGCGCTCGTCGGGACGCCGGTCGGCGCGGCCCATGCTGAAGGCGCCGCCCGGGATGTCGAGCAGCCGCGGCGGCGCGATGGTCACGGATGTTTGCATCGCCGTCAGTCTAGGCCGCCCGCGTCGCGCGGCTGTGCGTATCCTGCGAGCAGCACCGTCCGCGCGGCGCCCCGGCCGATGCGCCGTCGCCGCCGCCCGAGGCCCGGAGGACCGTCATGCCCGAGAACCGCCAGATGACCATCGCCTCGATCCCCGCCGGCCCGCTGCAGGCGAGCCACTTCGCGCTGCGCACCGGTCCGGCGCCCGCGCCCGGCAACGGGCAGGTGCTCTGCCGCACCCTCGCCATCACGATCGGGGCCGGGCAACGCGCCCGCCTGCAGGGCGTCAGCTACGCGGCGGCGGCCCGGGAGGGGGAGGTCATGGACGGCTCGGGCGTGGCGCGGGTCGAGGCGTCGAACGCGCCGGCCTACGCCGCCGGCGACCTGGTGGCGGGCCGCACCGGCTGGCAGGACTACGCCGTCCTCGACGCGGCCGACATCGAGCCGGTCGAAGCCGGGACCGACCCGGCGCTGCAGCTCGGCGGGCTGGGCATCAACGGCCTGACCGCCTACTTCGGCCTGCTCGACGTCGGCGCGCCGCAGCCGGGCGACACGGTGGTCGTGTCGGCCGCGGCTGGGTCGGTGGGCCACATCGCGGGGCAGATCGCGAAGCTGCGCGGCTGCCACGTGATCGGCGTCGCCGGGTCGCCCGCCAAGTGCGCCCTGCTCACCGACGAGCTGGGCTTCGACACCGCCCTCAGCTACAAAGACCCCGGCTTCCGCGGGGCCTTCCGCGAGGCGACGCCGGACGGCGTCGACGTGTACTTCGACAACACCGGCGGCGAGGTGCTGGGCAGCGCCCTGCGCCGCATGAACGTCAAGGGCCGGATCGTCTGCTGCGGCGTCGTCAGCCAGTACGACACGGCCAACCCCGCGCCCGCCCCGCGCGGCATCCCCGGCCTGCTGATCTCCAGCCGGGTGCGCATGGAGGGCTTCCTGGTCTTCGACTACGCGGACCGATACGCGGAGGCCCGCCGCGACATCCGCGAGTGGGCCGGCGACGGCCAACTGAAGCTGCTCGTCAGCGAGTTCCAGGGCCTCGACGCGGCCCCGCAGGCGTTCGTCGACCTGCTCGCCGGCGCGACGACCGGCACGACCGTCGTCAGGTTGTGAGGGCGGGAGTTGCCGCGGGAGTTGGGAATCGAAGCCCCGGGACGTCCTTCTGTCGGCGTCGCGGACGGCGCGGCCGGTCTGCTACAATGCGCAGGCCGGAGCCGGCGGGGAGGTAAATCCCGCAGCGGGAGTGGTAGACAAGCAGTGGCCGCCCTCCGGCTGGTGACCGGGGCGACTCCGAGCCCGCGCCCCCGAGCCTTGCGCCGGGGGCGCGTCGTTTGTAGGCCCCATCGCCGGGCCGCCCACGCGCCCGGCCCGCGAGTACTCGCAGGCCGTATACTGACCGGCTCCCGGGAGCCGGCGCGCCGTCACGCACGCCGTCCTCCGGGCTGCCACGACCCGTACCGACCGTACCGAAGCCCGATGGAGGAACCCCATGGCGAAGAACGACGACTGGCTGGCGCGCACCGTTGAAGACGCGATCGAGCCCGACCTGCCGATCATCGATCCGCACCACCACCTCTGGGATCGGCCCGGCGGCAGCCGCTACATGATCGAGGAGGTCGTGGCCGACGCCGCCACGCACAACGTGCGGCAGACGGTCTTCATCGAGTGCAACTCGATGTACCGCGCCGACGGCCCCGACGCGCTCAAGCCGGTGGGCGAGGCGGAGTTCGTGCAGGGCATCGCCGCGCAGAGCGCGAGCGGGCGCTGGGGGCCGGCGCGCATCGCGGCGGGCATCGTCGGCTCGGCCGACCTGCTGCTGGGCGACGCCGTGCCGGGCGTGCTGGAAGCGCTGATCGCCGCCAGCCCGCAGCGCTTCCGCGGCGTCCGGCATCGCGCGGCGGGGCCCGACGACCACCCGATCCCCGGCCAGCCGGAGTACCGCCCGCACCTGCTGATCGACCCCGACTTCCGGCGCGGGTTCGCGCACCTGCGCCGCTACGGTCTGTCGTTCGAGGTCTGGATCCTGCACACCGACCTGGCCGACGTCGCCGACTTGGCGGCCGCCTTCCCCGACACGCCGCTGGTGCTCAACCACCTCGGCGGCCCCATCGTCGCCGACGCGGACGCGGACGAGGTCTTCGCCGCCTGGCGGCCGAAGATCGCCGCCATCGCCGCGCACCCGAACGTCGTCGTGAAGCTCGGCGGCATCCAGATGCGCGTCAACGGCTTCGGCTGGCACGAGCGGCCCGACCCGCCCACCTCGGACGAGCTGCTGGCGACGAACCGGCGCTGGTACGAGTACGCCATCGACCAGTTCGGCCCGGAGCGCGCGATGTTCGAGAGCAACTTCCCGGTCGATAAGACGTCCTGCAGCTACGGCGTGCTCTGGAACCAGTTCAAGAAGCTGAGCGCGGGCTTCCCCGCCGACGAGCGCGTGGCGATGTTCCACGACACGGCCGCGCGCTTCTACCGGCTGCCGCTGGCCGCGGAACTCGACGGCTGACCGGCCCGGCCCGCAGCGCTCAGTCGTCGTGGACGGCGCCGGTGACGCCGGCCGCGAGGAGTTCCTCGTAGGCCGCGTCGCCGAGGCCCAGTTCCCGCGCCAGGATCTCACCCGAGTGCTCGCCGAAGCAGGGGGCAGGGGACGGCGCGGGGATGGCCGCCCCGCCGATGCGCCAGGGGGCGATGGGCATCCAGTGGGCGCCCGACTCGGGGTGCGTGACCCGCTGCAGATAGCCGCGCTCAAGGAACTGCCGGCTGGGCTCGCCGAAGCACTCGCTCAGGCGGGCGGCCCGCGCGGCGCAGACGCCGATCGCCGCCAGCTCGGCCTCCGCGCGATCCGCGTCCTGGCCCGCGCACCAGGCGCCGACGATCGCGTCGAGGGCGGCCTCGTTGGCCTTGCGCGCCGATTCGGTGGCGAAGCGAGCGTCGCCGGCCAGCTCGGGCCGGCCGATGTGCGCGGCGAGCGCGGCGAACGCCGCGTCCGACTCGGCCGCCAGCGCCAGCCACTCGCCGTCCTGGGCGGGGTAGAAGTTGTGCGGCGCGTGACGGGGGTGCCGGTTGCCGCTGGGACGCCGCACGACGCCGTTGGCCTCGTACTCCAGCACGGCGTCGCCGACCTGCAGCGCCACGATCTCCATCATCGCGGCGTCGATGCGGACGGGGCCGCCCTCCCGCTCGCGCCGGCAGAGCGCGGCGAGGACGGCGGCGGCGAAGTAGTAGCCCGCGGTCGGGTCGGGGAGCAGCGCGCCGGTGTTGGCGCCGGGGTCGCCCTCGTAGCCATGGATGGAGGAGAGGCCGGCCATCGGCTCGATCGTCGCGCCGTTCGCGCCGTACTCGGCGAAGGGGCCGGTCGCGCCGTAGCCCGAGACGGAGGCCCAGATGATGCCGGGCCGCTTGGCGTTGAGCGTGTCCAGGTCGATGCCCCAACTCGGCATCACGTGCGGGCTGAAGTTGTCGGCGACGACGTCGAAGTTGGGCAGCAGTTGCCAGAAGATCTCCAGCCCGCGGGGGTGCTTCAAATCCAGCGTCAGGGAGCGCTTGTTGAGGTTGACGGTGTTGTAGCCGGCGTTCGTGTTCAGCCGGTGCTGGCGGACGTCCGCATCCCGCACCGCCCTGGGGACGGGCGCGCCGGCGCCCCGCCAGACGTCGGGGCGGGTGGGGGATTCGATCTGCACGACGTCGGCGCCCAGCAGGGCGAGCTGGTCCGTCGCCCAGGTGCCGGCCCAGGCCTGCGTGAAGGCCAGCACGCGCACGCCCGCCAGGGGGAGGTTGGCGGGGGCCGCGCCGGCCGCGGGCGACGTGCCGGGCGGTCGCGCCGCCGCCGGACCGACCTCGCCGTCGTGCTGGCCCAGGCGGGGGGCGGGGCGGCGCAGGGTCGCCGGCATCTGCGGCATCCGCGCGATGGGGCCCGGGGCGTGCGCCTGCCGCCCCTCGACCTCGGTCGCCACGAAGTACCGGCGCGCGTTGAGTTGCTCGTCGGCGCGCAGCGCCGGCATGTCGCGCATCACGCCGGCGATGCAGCGCATCTCGAGCAGGCCGTGCAGCAGTTCGTCGCAGCGCCGGTCGGCGATCACCTCCGCGAGGCGCAGCCGCAGCCGCGTCTGATCGGTCCCGTGGCGGCCCAGCAGGGGGGCGTACTCGGGGTCGTCCACGAGGTCGGGCGCCCCCAGGAAGCGCATCGCGTCGGCGTAGCGGGCCCAATCGCCGACGCCGAGGTTCATCAGCCCGTCGGCGGCCTGGGCCAGTTGCGAGGGCTGCCCGCGGTGCTTGCGCCCGCCCCAGCCGTAGTCGAGGTCGGGATGCCCGGAGAAGATCGCCCCGAGGCCGATGGGGGCTGTCGTGGTGCAGACGGCCTCGAGTTCGCTGACGTCGGCGCGCAGCCCGCCGCCCCCCCGCGCGCGCCGGAAGAGCGCCGCGGCGGCGGCGTTGAAGCCGGCCACGCCGCCCAGGTAGCCGGTCTGGCGCACGGGCAGTTGCAGCGGCGGCTCCTCGGCGTAGCGCGTGATGTGCGACCAACCGCTGCGGGCGCAGGCCGTGAGGTTGTCGCCCGGCGCGGCGGCCAGCGGCCCCTCGAGGCCGTGCGCGGTGATCGACAGGTGGACGCCCGAGGCGGGCAGCGCCGCGACCGCGGCGGCCACGGGCGCCGGCCAGGGCGCGACCTGGGTCGTGACGAGGACGTCGGCGGCGGCGGCCAGGTCGGCCGCGTCGGCCTCGCCCCGCACGACCTGGGAGCGCTTGTTCCAGTTGGCGTAGGCGTGCAGCAGCGAGCGCTCGGGGCCCGGGCGGTCGTCGAGGAAGGGCGGCTCGCGGCGCAGCGCGTGGCCCTCGGGCGGCTCCGCGAGCACGACGTCGGCGCCCAGATCGCCGAACAGACGGGCCGCCCAGGCCCCGGACAGGCGGTCGGAGAAGTCGACCACCCGCAGCCCGTCGAACGCAGCGCTCAT
>JAPOXB010000217.1:0-7603 GCA_026707335.1 Chloroflexota bacterium | reverse complement strand
GTGATCGCGGGGCTCACGGCCGCGCTCGTCGGCACGGTGATCGCGGACTTCGACCGCCTGGACATCAACTTCGAGCGCGGGGTCCAGGAGGTCGGCGACTTCGTGGTCGATCGGCTCGACATCCCCCGCGAGGACGTCGACAACACGATCGACAACCTGCTCGACAACCTGCGCAACAACACCAACACCATCCTCGGCGGCGTGTTCAGCGGCGCGTCGGTGGCGATCGAGCTGGCCGCCGGGGCGATCCTGGCGCTCGTCGTGCTGTTCTTCGCGCTCAAGGACGGCCGCCGCATGTGGGAGTGGACGCTGCGGCTCATCCCCGAGCGGCGCCGCACGGACGTGCGCCTGGTCGGGGCGCACGCCTGGTCGATCCTGGGCCACTACTTCCGCGGCACCGCGACGGTCGCCTTCTGCGACGCCACCTTCATCGGCATCGCCCTGCTGATCATCGGCGTGCCACTGGTGCTGCCGCTGGCGGTGCTGACCTTCTTCGCCTCGTTCATCCCCATCGTGGGAGCGGTGGCGGCGGGCATCGTCGCCATCCTGGTGGCGCTGGTCTCGGAGGGCTTCACGAGCGCGGTCTTCGTCGGCGTGGCCGTGCTGGCGGTGCAGCAGTTCGAGGGCAACGTGGTCGCGCCGGTGCTGGTCGGGCGGCAGGTGCAGTTGCACCCGATGGTGATCATCCTCTCCGTCACGACCGGGGCCATCGTTTGGGGCGTGCTCGGCGCGGCGATCGCGGTACCCATCGTGGCGGTGGCGACCGGCCTGGTGGAGTACATCAACAGCCGCCCGCGCGCGCCCGGCGGCGACGCCGAGGGGATCGAGGGCGCCGAGGCGGCCGAGGGAGAGGCCCCGGCCGGCGGCACCTGACCGGGACGGCTCAGCCGTCGACGAGGCGGCGGTCCGGCCCGATCTCCAGGCCCAGGAAGCGCAGCGCGTTGAGGCCCAGCACCTGGGCGCGCTCCTCGTCGCTGAGGTGGCCCATGGTGCGCTCGATCGCCTCCGCCGAGTGCGGCCAGGTGCCCTCGGCGTGGGGGTAGTCGTTGGCCCACATGTAGGTCTGCATCAGCCCGAACTCCCGGCCCAACGCCAGCCCGGGCGGGTCCTCGCCGAAGCTGGCGAAGAAGCTGCGCTTGAAGTGCTCGCTGGGCAGGTTCTCCATGCGGGGGAAGGCGTACATGTGGTGCTTGAAGTAGGCCTCGTCCATGGCGGTGCAGGCCCAGGCGATCCAGCCGATGCCGGCCTCGATCGTCGCGAAGCGCAGGCGGGGGTACTTCTCCAGCACGCCCGAGGCGCAGATGTTCGCCACCGGCTCCAGCGACTGCCCCAGGGCGTGCACGGCGTAGTTGATCACGGCGCCGCCGCGCCCGCGCGCGCCGCGGGGGTCCTTGCCGGTCGAGATGTGGATCGCGACGGGCAGGTCCGCGTCCTGCAGCGCGTCCCAGAGCGGCTCGTACTCCTTCAGGTTGTAGTTCGACTCCGAGCCGTCGCCCGCCCCCCAGATGGGCCGGTTGGGCATCGTGACGCAGCGGAAGCCCATGTCCACGGCGCGCTCGATCTCCTTCAGCGATCCCGCCATGTCGGCCGGGCTGATCGCCGCCACGGGGACCATGCGATCGCGGTAGCCCGAGAAGGTCTCGTACGCGTAGTCGTTCCAGATGCGGCACTGCGCCTGCGCCAGCAGCGGGTCGGGCGTGGCGTACATGGCGAGCCCGCGGTTGGGGAAGATCAACTCCACGTCCACGCCGTCCTCGTCGAGGTCGCGGATACGGTCGGGGATCGCGTAGCCGGCGTCGGTGCGGAGTTGGTCCTCGCCCTCCAGGTGGAGGTCGCGCACCTTGACGGGCCGGTAGCCCTCGGCGACCTGCCAGCGCACGCCGTCCTCATCGACGATCTGCCGCGGGATGCGGTCGCGGTATTGCGGCTCGATGCGGGACGCCCAGAGGTCGAGGGGCTCCTGCGCGTGCGAGTCGGTCGAGAGGAGGAAGTACTTGTTGGGGTCGCCCGCGCGGGCGGTGCGCGGCCAATCGGCCGTGCCGGGCGTCTCGCTGCGCCAAGCGTTGGGGTCGGCGGTGGGTGTGGGGGCTTCGACGGTGGTCATGGGATTCTCCCGCTTCCGCCCGCAGGCTACTCCACGGCCGCCGATCTCTCCAGCCCGAACCTGCCTCCGGCTTGCGGTCCCGCGACCGGCCGAGCGACGCGGCTAGCGCATGAACGCGCCGTCGATCAGGTACTCGCCGGCGGAGACGTAGCTGCTCTCGTCGGAGGCGAGGAAGAGCGCCAGCCGCGCGACGTCCTCCGGCTCGCCCGCCCGCCCCAGCGGGATGCCGCGGATGATCGACTGCGGGTCCGCGTCGTACTGCGGGATGTTGTGGATCATGGGCGTCTCGATGATGCCGGGATGGATGGAGTTGACGCGGATGTTGTCCGGCCCCAGGTCCTGCGCGGCGGCCTTCGTCATGCCGCGGACGGCCCACTTGCTCGCGCCGTAGCCGAACGCGGTCGGCGTCGCGACCATGCCGGCGACCGAGGAGATGTTGATGATCGAGCCGCCGCCGGCGTCGCGCATGGCCGGCACGACCGCCCGCATGCCCAGGTACACGCCGACCTGGTTGATGTCGATCACGCGGCGGTAGTCCTCGAGGCTGGTCTCCATCAGCGACTGGACGGGGAAGATGCCGGCGTTGTTGATCAGCACCGTCAGGCTGCCTTCCTGCGCCACGACGTCGGCCACGACTGCGGCCCAGCGATCCTCGTCGCGCACGTCCTGGTGCAGGTAGCGGCAGCCCTCGATCGAGGCGGCCGTCGCCCGGCCCTCCGCGTCGAGCACGTCGGTGATGACGACCGCCGCGCCCTCCTCGGCGAACAGCGCCGCCTCGGCCGCGCCCTGCCCGCGCGCGCCGCCCGTGATCAACGCCACCTTGCCATCGAGCCGTCCGGCCATGTCGCACCTCCGTCGCGGCAGGGTAGCGCCATCCATCGGGGTCGGGAACACGGTGGGGCAGGTGTGGCGTCGCGAGGCTGGTAACCTGACGCGGCGCGCCGCCCCGGCGAGGCGGCGGGCCGAGCGAGGGGAGGCCGCATGGCGGAGGCGGGATCCCGATGGGAGGCGCCGGCCGCGAGCGCGGCGGCATCGGCGCAGAGCGACGGCGCGACCGCCGCCGGCGGTGAGACCGCCGCCGCGCCCGAGCTGGCCGCGGTGGCCGCGGCCGCCGCGCGCATCCGCGAGAACGTGGCGCGCGTCATCGTCGGCAAGGACGCGGTCGTGGAGCACACGATCGTGGCGCTGCTGTCGGAGGGGCACATCCTCCTCGACGACGTGCCGGGCCTGGGCAAGACCGTGCTGGCCAAGTCGTTCGCGCGCTCGCTGGGGCTGGGCTTCCGCCGCATCCAGTTCACGCCCGACCTGACGCCCGCCGACGTGACCGGCAGCAACATCTACAACCAGGCGACGGGCGCCTTCGAGTTCCGCCCCGGCCCGCTGCTCGCCCAACTGGTGCTGGCCGACGAGATCAACCGCGCCAGCCCGCGCACGCAGTCGGCGCTGCTGGAGGCGATGGAGGAGCGGCAGCTGACCGTCGACGGCGAGACGCGGCACATGGAGCGCCCCTTCCTGGTCATCGCGACGCAGAACCCGGTCGAGCTGGAGGGCACGTTCCCGCTGCCGGAGGCGCAACTCGACCGCTTCCTGCTGCGCCTGCGCATCGGCTATCCCAGCGCCGAGGAGGAGGACGACATCCTGGCCCGCTTCGAGCGGGCGCAGCCGCTCGACGCGCTGGAGCCCGTCGTGGAGGCGGGCGCGCTGCGCGACCTGAGCCGGGCGGTGGAGCAGGTGCAGGTACACGAGCGGGTGCGCGGCTACATCGTCGATCTGGTGCGGGCGACGCGCGAGGAGGACTCGTTCGAGCTGGGCGCGAGCCCGCGCGCCTCGCTGGGGCTGCTGCGCGCGAGCCGCGCGCTGGCCGCGATCCGCGGCCGCGGCTACGTCCTGCCCGACGACGTCCAGGAGATGGCGCGCGTCGTGCTGCCGCACCGGCTGCTGCTGGGCGCGCAGAGCCGCCTGCGCTCGCGCACCAGCGCCGACGTGCTGGAGGCGATCATCCGCGGCGTGCCCGTGCCCGTGGAGAGCTGAATGGCGGCCTTCGGGGGCCTGGGCCTGCGATCGGAGCTCCCCCAGGAGACCGCCGGGCGACAGCCCCCGCGCCCGAGCGACCCCGGCCGCTTCGTCCGCACCAGCGAGAACCGCCTGCTGCGCGAGTCGTGGATCGCGCTCTCGCTGCTGACGGTGGTGCTCGGCATCGCGGTGGGCGAGATCGTCATCTCGCTGGTCGGCTCGGGCGTCTTCGTGGCGGGCTGGCTGGCGCGGCTCTGGGGGCGGCTGGCGCTGAGCCGGCTCGACGTCGCGCAGGAGCTGTCGCAGGACCACGCCTTCGTCGGCGAGTCGATCCGCTACCGGATGCGCATCTCCAATCGCAAGCTGCTGCCCCTGCCCTGGCTGTCGCTGCGCACCGAGATGCCCGAGGCGCTGCCCCCCCTCGGGCGCAACCTGGAGCCCATCGGCACGCCCAAGATGGGGCGCCTCGACCGCCTGACGGGGCTGCGCTGGTACGAGCGGCTGACCTGGGAGTACACGATCCCGCTGAACCATCGGGGGTATTTCGCCTTCGGGCGGACGGCGCTGCGCGCGGGCGACCTGTTCGGCTTCTTCACGCGGGAGCGCGTCGCGCCGACGGCGCTGAGCCTCTGGGTCTACCCGCCCATCCTGCCGATGGAGCCGCTGGGCCTGCCGACGCTGCGGCCGATGGGCGAGGAGCGCGGCGCCGACCCGCTCTTCGACGACCCCGCCCGGCTGCGCGGCCTGCGCGACTACCAGACCGGCGACCCGCTGCGCCGGGTGGATTGGCGCGCCACGGCCCGGCGGCAGCGCTTGCAGACGCGAACGTTCGACCCGGCCAGCTCGCCGTCGCTGCTGCTGGCGCTCAACGTCGCGACGATGCCGGAGGCCTGGCAGGGCTTCTACGGCGAACTGTTCGAGCGCGCGGTCGCCGTCTGCGCCTCGCTGGCGACGGCCTACGCCGACGCGCGCGTGCCCTTCGGGCTGGTCGCCAACTGCACCTACCCGGGCCGCGACGGCACGATCCGCCTGCCGATGGGCCGGGCCGAGTCGCAGATGATCCGCGCCCTGGAGGCGCTGGCGATGGTCGACGTCTACGCCGTCGCGCCGATCGAACGGGTGCTGCAGGAGGAGACCCGCCGCGTCCCGCAGGGCAGCAGCGTGGCGCTCGTCACGTCGATCATGACGCCGGCCCTGGTCGTGGCGCTGGCCGACCTGCGGCATCGCGGGCTGCCGGTGTCGGTCGTCTGGGCCGGGACCGACGACCCGCCGCGCCTGCCGGCGGGCATCCCGGTCCACGACGTTCGGTCGGCCCTGGCCGGCCGCCGCTTCTACCAGCCCTTCGCCCCCGGGATCCCGGCCGACGCGCCCGAGATGTTCGACCGCCCGCCCGGCGACGGCGCGGACGGGATGTCGGAGCGCCGGGAGTCCCTCGGCAGCCGCTGGCAGCGCCGCGAGGAGCCGCCGTCGTGAGCGCCGCCCTGCGCCGGCTGGCCGGCGACGACGTCGACGCCCGCGGGGCGATCGCGGCGGGGGCGGTCGTGCTGCTCGAAGGGCTGCTGCTCATCGTGGTCGCGGGCTTCGTCCCGCGGGCGGTCGGGGCGCACGGCGAGGTCCCCTCCGGGGCGGCGGTGCTGGTGCTGCTCGGGGCCGGCGCGCTGTTCGCCCACCGGCTGAGCGAGGCGGACCTGCCCGGGGGCTGGCGCTGGCTGCTGGGCGTGGTCGTATCGATCGTGGCGCTGCAGGTGGTCGGACGGGTGGACCTGTCGGAGACGTGGCGGGTCTGGTCCTTCGCCTGGGCCGCCGACGTCAGCGACCCCGAGAGCGGCGCCTGGAGCGGCTCCCGGCGCCTCGACCACGTGCTCGCGATGGCCGTGCTGGCCTTCGCCTGGTTCCGGGGCGTCGCCCTGGGCGCCTCCGACCTGGCGGGGCGATCGCTGGCGCACCTGCTGCCGGTCGCGGTGATCGTCTTCGCGGCCGGCTTCCTGATCGGCGACGGGGCGGGGATCCTCGATCGCGTGCGCATCGCCGCGATGGCCTTCCTGGCCGTCGCCCTGCTGGCGGTCGCCTTCCGCAACGCCCAGCGGCTGACCGCCGGGGGCAGCTTCGGCGCGGTCGGCCTCACGTTCGCCTCGACGCTCGGCGCGATGCTGGTGGCGGCGGTCGTGTTCATGCTCGTCGTCACGCTGCTCGTCGCGGCCGTGGCGGGCAGCGGCGCCGCGGAGCCCGTGACCGACGCGCTCGGCTGGCTGCTGCGCAACGTCGCGATGGGCGTGGCGTGGGTCGTGTGGACCCTGCTCTGGCCGCTGCGCCAGCTGATCGGCTCGGGGGCGCCGCCGATCCCGCCGCAGGAGGTCTGCTTCATCAACGAGCTGGGCGAGCTGGAGTGCCTGGCCGAAGGGCAGCGGGCGTTCGACTTCGAGCGGGAAACGGGCGACGGAAACGGCGCCGGGGCGGTGGTCTTCCGGGTGTTCGCCGGTATCGGCCTGGTGCTGGGCGTGACGATCCTGGCGGCGCTGCTCTTCCGGCAGGTCTGGCGGCGGCGGCGCGCCCCGGACGAGGAGCGCGAGTCGCTCTGGTCGGAGGCCGACCCGGTCGGCGACCTCTGGTCGGGGCTGCGGACGCTCGGCCGGCGCCTGCGCCCGCGGCGCGCCGCGGAGGCCGAGCCGGGCATCGGCGGGCTCTACCTGGAGATGCTGGCCGACGCGGAGCGGCGCGGGACCAAGCGCCCGGCGGCGCGCACGCCGCGCCAGTTCGCGCCCGCGCTCGAACGGCTCTACGCCTCGCCCCTGCCGGGCGAGATCTCGGAGCGCTTCAACGAGCAGCGCTACGCAGGCCGCGAGCCCCCGGCCGCCGACGTCGCGCGGCTGCGGGTCGCGTTCGAATCGCTGCGCGACGGGTCGCCCGGCTGAGGCCGGCCGGGCTCGGGGTCTAGCGCTCGATCAGCTGCAGGCGCGCGCCGTGCGCGTTCTTGGGGCTGACGAACGAGATGCGGTGCTCGTCGCCCGAGGGGTCGGTGACGACGCAGCCCTTGGCGCGCAGGTCGGCGACGGCGGCGTCGAGGTCGTCGACGCCCAGGGAGAGGATGAACAGGCCCTCGCCCTTGCGGTCGATCTGCAGGCGCACCGGGTTGCGCGGGTTGTCGTCGATCGGCTGCACCAGTTCGAGCAGGCTGTTCTCCATCGGGAAGAGCGCCGCCTCGAAGCCGCCGGGGCTCTCGTGGCGGTCGCTGAGCGTCAGCCCGTACGTGTCCTGCCACGTCTCGATGGCGGCGTCGAGGTCGCTGACGGCGAGCACGACGTGGTCCACGGTGGTGATCTTGTATCCCATGATCCTTGCGTCCTTTCGGCTGGTCCCCGGTGGGAGTCGGGCCTGCCACAAGTAACCGAATCGGGCCGCTGTGGCTACCGCCAGGGGCGCAGAGGGGGTTGCGCACGGCATCCGTTCGCCCTGAGCTTGTCGAAGGGCCGGCCGCGTGGTTCGACA
>JAPOXB010000140.1 GCA_026707335.1 Chloroflexota bacterium | reverse complement strand
TTTGCAGGGGAGGAGCGCCGCCGCATCGCGCTGCCGGGCTATCCCTTCCAGCGCCGGCGGCACTGGATCTAGGCGGGCGCGCCGGTCCGAGGGCCCCTCGCACGGCTGGATGGGATTTCCCGGGGGCGGTACCCTCGCCGTGCGGATCCGCGAGGTCAACGGAGTGGTCGCGATGCCCAAGCAGTACAAGCTGCCCTACACCCTGCGAGCGCCGTCCGAGGAGACCGAGGGCATGTTTCTGGCCGAGGTGCCGGTCCTGCCCGGCTGCCGGGCATGGGGCGCGACGGCCGAAGAGGCGCTGTTCAACCTTGAGGGCGTCGCGGCGGACTTTATCGCCTCCTACCAGCGCCACGGCGATGAACTCCCGGCGGCCATAGAAGGCGCCGGGGAGTTCGTGATCGCGGTGTGACCTACAGGGAGCTTTCACGCAAGTTGAGAGCGCTCGGCTGCGAGTTTGATCGTCAGTCGCGTGGTTCCCACGAGATCTGGCGCAATCCGGCCAACGGCGCGCGCACCACGATCCCCAATTGGGGCGGCAGGGATCTGCGAGCCGGGACGATCCGGGCGATCGTGCGGGACCTTGGCATCGACCGGAGCGCCTTCGAGCGGGCCTGACGCGCGGGCTCGCCGCGCGCGCCGCTATCGCCGGCCGCGGAGACGGCGTCTCTACCGACATCGGGTAAGGGAACCGGCCGGCCGGCGGCGGCGTCACGCCTGTGATGGACCGACTCAACGCCCGACGCCCGGCGGCCCATGCAGCCGTCGGCCGCAGTCCGCGACGGGTCCGCGCCGGGCCCGCGCTGAGCAAAGGCGGGAGCAAGATGAAGATGAGGCCAGCGGCTGGCAAGAGTCGGCGTCCAGGATGGGTGGTCGTGCCGGTACGGGTCGTGAGCTTCGCGCTGCTGCTAGGCGTCCTCTGGCTCCTCGGGAGCACGGGCCAGGCGTACGCGTGCAGTTGCGTTGAGCCCGGCGCCCCTGTCGAAGAACTGGAGACCTCCGCCGCGGTCTTCACGGGCCGAGTCGTCTCCGTCGAGGGCGGGTTCGACCCCGACAAGGCGCCGTACTCCCCCGAGGACCGGACCACGGTCGAGTTCGAGGTCGGCGCCGTGTGGAAGGGGGTCGTCCATGAGCGGATGTACGTCACCACGCGGCCGGACGGCGCGAGTTGCGGCTTCGCCTTCGTCGAGGGGGAGGAGTACATCGTCTATGCGCGCGCCAGCGCCGAGGTCGACGGCGGCTATGGCGTCTACCTGTGCAGCCGGACCGCCCTCCTCTCGCAGGCCCAGGCCGACATCGACGCCCTGGGGGATGGCGATGCGCCCCTAGCCGGGACCGGCGGCCCGGCGCCCGAACAGCCACCCGACGCGGCCGCGGGCGGCGTGTGGGCGATCCTCCTCAGGCTCGTGGCGGCGGTCGCCCAGTGGTTGGGATGGTGGTGCGGGCCCTTGTGAGCGGCAGGTGCGGCGCCTCCCGCACGGCGCTATCCTGTCTCCTGAGAAGCCGGGATCAGGAGGAAGACGTGACCCCAACGATGCGAACCCGCCCCAAGGACGAGATCGCCCGCCTCGGTGACGAGATCTATGAGCGCGACATCCGCCGGCAGGTCGAGGCGGACCACGATGGCGAACTCCTCGCCATCGACGTGGACACCGGGAACTGGGCCGTCGGCGACGAGGTTCTCGACGAGATCGATCGGCTGCGGGCCGAGCATCCAGAGGCGATCAACGTCTACCGGCTCCGGGTTGGCTACCGGGCGGTCGGCAGCCTCGGAGGCGGCGCCCCGCCGAGAATCGGGTGATCGAGGGCTCGGTCAACGCGGCCCATGAGGCCGTCGTCGGCTTGGTGGTCCGGGGGCCGTCGGGCCGCACCCGAGACGTGCGCGCGGTCGTTGACACCGGTTTCAGCCGCTTCCTCATCTTGCCGCCGTCGATTGTGACGGAGTTGGGGCTGACCTATCGCACCGTCGACCGGTTCTATCTGGCCGACGGCAGCGAGGTAACTCTTGATGTCTACGCCGCGACGGTGCTGTGGGACGGTTGGCCGAGGGACATCGATGTCTTGGCGGCGGATACCCAACCGCTGATGGGCATGGCGATGCTCAACGGCCACGACCTGCACGTGGAGGTCGAGGACGGCGGCCGCGTCGCCATCGAGCG
>JAPOXB010000074.1:24074-26134 GCA_026707335.1 Chloroflexota bacterium | reverse complement strand
GGGTCCGGGACGCGCTGGCGGGCGCGGTGGGGCGCATCCCCTCCACCGCGGCGGCCGAGGCGGTCGTGGGGCCCGTGCGGGAGGAGAACGGCCGCATCGCGATCCCCCTGGCCTCGGTGGCGGCCGGGTTCGGGTTGGGGCTGGGCGCCGGCCACGAGGGCGGCGACGCGGCCGACCGGGACGACGCATCGGCCCCGCGCGGCGGCGGCGGGGGCGGTGGCGGCGGGGGCGGGGCGAAGGCCCGGCCGGTGGCCGTCGTGGAACTGACCGAGGACGACCTACAGGTGCATCAGGTCGTTGACAGCACGCGCATCGCCGTGGCGTCGCTGGCGCTGGCGGGCTGGTGCGTGTTCTGGATCACGCGCACGATCCGCGCCTTCCGCCGGCGCTAGGACGCGGCTCCGCCGCGGCTCGGCCGCGCTTCAGTCGAGGCCGGCGGTCGCAATCTCGCCCAGCGGCCCCAACTGGTATTGCAGCTTGACATCCCACAGCATGAAGCCGGAGGCGCCAGCATCGGCCGTCGCGTCGATCTGCACCCGGACCTGCTCAGGCCCGTAGAGCAGCCCGCGCCCGTTGTAGTCGGGGAAGTCCTGCAGCCACGGCCGCACGACGATGTTGTAGCCCTCGAGCCGCGAGACGGCGGAGCCGACGCTGCCCAGCACCACGGTGTAGGGGTCGGCGGCGGGGTACTCCAGGCCGAACCAGCCGGTGGACCAGGTGCTGGGGTAGACCATCGGCGAGTAGTAGTCGAGGAACGGCGCCAACTCCTCAAGCACCTGCCCGATGCCGCTGTCGTTGGTGGCCATCGTCGTCAGACCGAACGTGTCGAAGGACAGCGCGGCGCCGACGGCGTGCAAGGCGTGGGCCGCCTCGGAGGCGAACTGGGCGATGATCGCCGATCGCTGGGCCGCGCTGATCCGGCCCCGCAGCGGGATGCTATCGACGGGCAGCCGGACGTAGTCGTATTGCACTTCGTCGAAGAGGCGCGCGGCGTTGACGCCGAGTTCGATGTTGTGCCGGCGTGAGAGCGGGTGGAAGGGGCTCACCCAGGCGAAGTTGATGTCGTCGTAGAAGATGGTGCCGTCGAAGTCGAGGATCGCGGCCTCGGGATAGCTCCGGGCCAGCCAGCCGTCCATGAAGGTGACGATGCGGGCGATCCGGTAGACGCCGAGCTCGTCGAGTTCCGCGAGGAAGCCCTCAATGTCGGTGCCGCTGCCCCGCACGGCGCCCATATCGATCGCGGTCTGGTTGGCGACCTCGGGCAGCACGGCGCCGCCCTCGTTCTTGACGTCGATCACCAGGGCCGTGATGAGGCCCCGGCGGGCCAGATTGAGGGCCCAGTTGAGCACGTTGCGGTCGTCGAGACGGCCGAAGGGCAGGTACACGGCGCGGACGTCGACCGGCTTCGCGAAGGCGACGACGTAGTCGGACGTGGTGACCTCGCGGATCACGTGATAGCCCGGCGCGACGATGTTCACGTGGTTGGTGCGAATGGAGGCGGGGATGGTGAAGCGGCCCGCCCCGTCGGCCTGCAGGGTGTGTTCGCCGGTGCCGATGTGGGCGAAGGGCACCCGCTCCAGCCGCCCGTCGCGCCACGTCACGACGAGGCCCCGCAGCGTGCGCGGGATGCGGACCACGGGCACGTCGGCGCGGGGGGCCGTATCCGCCGGCGCCACGAGGGGGTCCGCGGCGGCGCCCGCAGCGGAAGCCGCGCCGG
This sequence comes from Chloroflexota bacterium, assembly GCA_026707335.1. GTDB lineage: Bacteria > Chloroflexota > Dehalococcoidia > Bin125 > Bin125 > TK10-74A. The sequence goes on along the minus strand of JAPOXB010000074.1, from coordinate 24,417 downwards.
GTGTGCCCGAAACTATCAGCGCCGCGGAGAGGGCGAGCGCCGTCACAAACGTCGCGAGGATGCGTACCATGCGGCCGATCCCTGCCGCTCACCCCATGCGAACAATCTTCGCACTGTTCGCGCTGTGGTCAATATGTCGCGCGTGCTCGGGCGGCCCTCCGGCCCGCCCTGGAGCCGTTACGTCACCTGCTGTGGGGAGACGGGCCGTCACGTCCCTCGGCCGCCGCCTTCAGATTCGCGAGCCCCTGGGTCACGCCGAGCATGTGCGGCGTCAGGGCGCGCCCGAAAGTCAGCACGTTGGCCAGCGCGTGCCGGAGGCCGTAGGGCGTCACGCGCACCGCGA
>JAPOXB010000074.1:13327-23191 GCA_026707335.1 Chloroflexota bacterium | reverse complement strand
GCGCTCATCACACCCAGCCGTTGTCGCGGTACCAGCGCAGGGTGGCGGCCAGCCCATCCTCCAGCGACGTGCCGGGCGCCCAGCCGGTGGCCGCGGCCAGCCGGTCGCCGTCGGCCAGCCAGCCCGTCTGCCGCATCTCGGCGACCCGCGCCTCGTCGATCAGGGGGCGGCCCCCGCGCAGGCGGGCCAGCGCGACGCCGGCGCGCGCCAGCGCGGCGAAGCCGCTGCCCGGGACGGGGATGATCAGCAGGCGATGGCCGAACGCCGCCGTCAGCGCATCGATCATCGTGCGCCAGTCGTACGGGCCGTCGCCGTCGCTGATGTGGAACACGGCCGGGCCGTCCGCCGGATGCGCCAGGAGGGCGGCGATCGCGTCCGCCAGGTCGGGCCCATAGATCACCGAGAGGCGGTTGCGCCCGTCGCCGAGGCGCGTGATGAAGCGCCATCGCGCCATGCGGAAGAACGGCAGCAATCCCAGGTCGCGCGGGCCGTAGACCAGGGGCGGCCGGATGACCTGCACGTGCATCTCGCCGGAGCGGGCCAGCACGGCGACGTCGCCCCCGGACTTGGAGCGGCCGTAGTCGCTGACCGGGTGGCTGGGCGCGTCGGGAGGGGCGGGGCGGCCGTCGCGGCTGGGGCCCTGCGCGGCCAGCGAGGAGATGTAGCAGAAGCGGCCCACGCCGGCGGCAACGGCGGCCCGCGCGAGCGCGTCGGTGGCCTCGGCGTTGATGCGCCGGAAGGCGTCCCGATCGGTCGCGACGGTCACCCCGGCGACGTGGACCACGGCGTCCTGTCCCGCCATCGCCTCCGCGAAGGGGGCGGGATCGGGCCCGCCGAGCGGCACGTCGACGCGCTCGAAGTCGAGGTCGGCGAGCGGGCCGAGGTCGCTGCCGGCCCGCGCGAGCAGCCGCAAATCGTGTCCGGCCGCCGCCAGCGCCCGCGCCGTGTGATGCCCCACGAAGCCGCTCGCGCCGGTCAGGAGAACGCGCACCCAGGCCTCCCCAGCGCCGCGGTCCGGGCGCGCGCGGCGTCAGTCGATGACGTTGTGCTCGCGGCCCAGCTCCCCGAAGAGCTCCAGGGCGTGGTCGATCTGCTCGTCGCTGTGCGTCGCCACGACCGACGTCCGCAGCGTGGCCTGCCCGCGCGGCACGGCGGGCGTGATCACGGCGTTCGTGTAGACGCCGCGCGTGAGCAGCGCCTTCCAGAAGATCGCCGTCTTGATCTCGCTGCCGATCCGCACCGGCACGATGGGCGTCTCGCTCTGGCCGATATCGAAGCCCATGCCGCGCAGGCCGGTGCGCAGGCGCAACCCCAGCTCCTTGACGCGCTCCACCCGCCAGGGCTCCTCCATCATGCAGCGCAGCGCCGCCAGCGCCGCGGCGGCGGAGGGCGGCGGCAGCGAGGCGGTGAAGATCATCGGTCGCCCGAAGTGCTTGACGTACTCCAGCACCGTGGCCGGCCCGGCGACGAAGCCGCCCACCGAGGACAGCGTCTTGCTGAACGTACCGATGACCAGGTCGCCGCCGTCCTCCAGGCCGAAGTGGCTGGCGGTGCCGCGCCCGCCCTCGCCGATGGCGCCGATGGCGTGCGCGTCGTCGACGAGCAGGCGCGTCTCGTGCCGGCGGCAAACCTCGACGATCTCCGGCAGCGGCGCGATGTCGCCGCCCATGGAGTAGACGCCGTCGATGATGACGAGGCGGCCCGTGTCGTCGGGCAGCCGCTCCAGCACTTCGTCGAGGTGCGCGGGGTCGTTGTGGCGGAAGCGGACGGTGTCGCCGAGCGCCATGGCCGTGCCGTCGTAGATCGAGGCGTGGTCGGACTTATCGACGACAGCCGTGCAGCCGCGGTCGACCAGCGCGGAGATCGCGCCCAGGTTGGCCAGGTACCCCGTCGAGAAGACCAGCGCGCGCTCGTGCCCCAGGAAGACCGGGATGAGTTCCTCCAACTCCTCGTGCAGGGGGCTGGTGCCGTTGAGCAGGCGCGAGCCGGTCATCGAGGGGCCGTAGTGCTCCAGGGCCTCGCGGGCGGCGGCCATGACCTTGGGGTGCCGGGTGAGCCCCAGGTAGTTGTTCGAGCCCAGCATGAGCACGCGCCGCCCATTGACGACGGCCTCGTTGCCCTCGTTGACGTCGATGGGCTGGAAGAACGGGTAGAGGCCCACCGCCTGGGCCTGCTTGGCCAGCTGGAAGTTGGACACGCGGGCGAAGATGTCGCTGGTCTTCGCATCGGCGTGCCGGCCCGCGATCTCCTCGAGGGACAGATCACCCGCGCCGGGATCCGAGACCTGGGTCATGCCGACCCCCACGTCGCCACGCGGTCGTCCCGGGCACGCGAATCGCAGGCGCCATTCAGGCTGCGTCCGGCCGCGTCCCCGTCAGCCTAACGACTCCCCGGAGCCGGGGGAACGACGCCGCGCCCTCGGGGGTCCGCGCGGGCGATGGCGGCTTGACGGAGAGGAAAGCGCGCGCGGCGCGCGGCAGCGGCAGCCCGCGCTGCTCGACGTGGGACGCCACGCACATCCCCACGACGGCCACGGCGGCGCCGACGACCGCGTCGAGGAACCAGTGGTTCCCCGTCGCGACGATGCTGACGAACATCAGCGCCGGCAGCGCCGCCATGATCGCCCGGCCGCGCCGCCCGCCGACCACCCGGTAGAGGCCGACGCCGACGATCAGCGCGTAGCCCTGGTGCATGCTGGGCACGGCGGCGAACTGGTTCACCAGGGTGCTCTCGTCGTACTGGAGGGCGAAGACGCCCTGCAGCGTGTCGACGAAGCCGGCGCCGGGGACCAGCCGCGGCGGCGCCACCGGGAAGGCGACGTAGATCGCGAGGGAGATCGCGCCGGCGGCGAAGATCGCGTTGCGCGCCCACAGGTAGTCGGGGCGATGCCGCATGAAGGCCCAGAGGGCGAAGGCGATCATCAGGGGGAAGTGCCCCCAGAAGTACCACAGGCCCAGGAAATCGACGATGCCGTGCCAGCCGAGGATCGCCACCTGGACGTGGAGTTCGACGAAGATGCCCAGCGCGCGCTCCGCCCGGACGAGGATCTCGGCGTTCTCGAACGCGTCCTGCGTGCGGCCGGCCGACAGCGACCGGGCCACCCAGTAGAGCACGTAGGCGAGGCCCACCAGCAGCACCTCCCGGCCCCACCGGAAGCGCCGCACGCGCCGCACGCGCCGCACGCGCCGTAAAACAACGGCTCTCAACATGACGATGCGCCAGTGGGCGGAGGATAGCGAACCCGCGAACCGGATCACAACGTCCGGGGGGAGGCGTCAGGCCGGGGAGTGACCTGCCGCGTCTACTCCTCCGCGGCCTCCGAAGTCGCCGGGCGCGGCGGCCGGTCGCGGCGGAGGACGGTCTCTTCCTCGGCCAGCGCCTCCGCGTCGAGGAACATGCGGGCGAAGTCGCGCGTCGGCAGCCCGGTCAGGGTCTCGTAGCGGATGTTTCCGCCGGCGGCCTCGCGGCTCAGGATCGTCATCGCGATCTCCATTGAGGGGCAGTCGAGCACGACGACGAAGTCGTACGCGCCCATGGTGGCGTACGACGAGACCACGCGGCCGCCCAGGCGGTGGGCGCGCTTGATCGCCTCCTCGTGGCGGGCGGTGAGGTGGTCGAGGTTCTGCATCCCCGCGTCGGTCACCTTGCCGAGGGCGATGAAGATGGGCATCGAGGGCTCCTCGTCCGGCGCCGAGGCCGGGGCGCGGCGGCGGCGCGGACTGCGACGCCATTGTAGGCGCGCGGCCGGCCCGCCGCCCGGCGGCCCGATCACACGCTTGCGCGCAGTGCGGAAATGACTACAGTGCGAACATTGGTGGTGGGCCCCTGAACTCGTGGGGGACCATCGTGCGAATCGAACCGAAGACGGCGGCGGCCTACGCCGCGGGCGCGTTTCTCTTCCTTCTGATCTTTGGCGTGGGCTGGCCGGGACCGGGCACTTGGCTGCTCGTCTTCTCGCTGTCCACGATCGCGGCCGGCGCGGCGGCGTGGTGGCTGGACGGCGCGATCGTCCAGCAGCCGGCCGGCGCCGTCGTGGCCGGGGGCGGCCCCGCGAGTCCCTTCGCGGCGCGTCGCGGCGGGCGCGGCGCGGGACGTCCCGGCGACTCGCTGCTGCTCTCGCTGGGCTTCCCGGGACCCGACCGCCAGGGCCGCTGGGTGCTGCCCGACCGCGTGCACCTCACGGCCGTGGCCGGCGCCGTCGGGCTGCTGGCGTTGATCATCTTCGCGGCCGGCGCCCTCGGCGGCGGCGGCGAGGGCGCCGCCACCAGCGCGACGACGGAGACCACCGCGCCGGCGATCGACTTCGCCGCCACGACGACATCGACCGACGGCACGGTCGCGGCGGCGACGCCGACCACGCCGACGGCCGCCACGCAGACGACTCCGGCCCCGGTGGCGGCGACGCAGCCCACGGCCGTCGCCGCTCCGCCGGCGGCGACACCGGCGCCGCCCGCCCAGGTCGCGCCCATCGTGCTGGAGACGCCCACCACGCCGGACCCGGCCCCGGCCCGCCCGCTGGAGGCGCCCAGCACCCTGCCGACGGCGGAGAACTCGGTCGTGCACGAGGTCGTGGCCGGCGACACGCTCTACGACCTGGCGATCTACTACGGCTCGTCGATCGAGGCGATCATGAGCGCCAACGGGCTGAGCGAGGACGAGTTCATCATGGTGGGCGACCGGCTGGTCATCCCCGCCGTGGAGAACAGCGGCGGCGACGAATAGCGCCGCGTCCTTGGACCAACAGCGGGCGCTCCCTGCCGGAGAGCCGCAGCGCAGGGGGAGGGCTTCGGCCCTCCCCCTGTTTCATGTGTGCGTGAGGGACCGTGGCGCACGACAGGCGCGGCCGGCCGGGCCGCCCGGATTCAGGGGCGCGCGCCGCCCGCGACGGCCGGCACGATGCTGACCTCGTCGCCCTCGCCGATCGCCGTGCCCAGGCCGTCGAGGAAGCGCACGTCCTCGCCGTTGACGAAGACGTTGACGAAGCGCCGGATCTCCCCCGTCTCGTCGATCAGGCGGTCCTGCAAGCCGGGGTAGCTGGCCTCCAGGTCGACCACGACGGCGGCGAGCGTCGCGCCCGACGCGTCGACGACGTCCTGCTCCTGCGTCAGCTTGCGCAGCGGCGTGGGGATTCGAACGGTCACGGGCATCGCAGCGCCTCATCCTTGCTATTCGCGGGGTATTGCTATTCGCGGGGGGATTCGACCCGCCGGTCCTCGCATTATGGCCGTCGCGGGCGCTTGCGCCCACCGGGACCCGGCGACGGGTCAGGCCGGCCGCGGCAGCCGCCGTCCGACGGCGGGGGCCAGCGCCGCCAAGCGCGCGCTGAGCGCGAGGAACGCCTCCGGCGAGAGCGACTGCGCGCCGTCGGCCAGGGCGTGGTCGGGGTTCGGGTGCACCTCCACGACGACCCCGTCGGCGCCGGCGGCGACGGCCGCCACGGCCAGGTCCGGCACGAGGTCGGCCTGGCCGCAGGCGCGGGCCGGGTCGGCGATGACGGGCAGGTGCGTGAGGCGCTTGAGCGCGGGGATGGCGCTCAGGTCGGGCGTGTGGCTGGTGGCGGTCTCGTAGGTGCGGATGCCGGCCTCGCAGAGCACGACGTGGGGGTTGCCGGCGAGCAGGATCCGCTCGGCGCTGAGCAGCCACTCGTCGAGCGTGGCCGAGAAGCCGCGCCGCAGGATGACCGGCTTGCCGGTCGCCGCCACGGCCTCGAGCAGACCGAAGTTGGTCATGCCGTGGGGGCCGATCTCCAGCGCGTCGGCGTAGCCGGCGACCATCGGCAGAGAGACGGTGTCGGGCACCTCCTCGACGACGGGCAGCCCCGTCGCCTCGCGGGCGGCGGCGAGATGCCGCAGCCCCTCCTCGCCCAGACCCGTGAAGGCGTAGGGGGACTGGCCGGGGCGCAGGCTGCCGCCCATCAGGGCCGCGGCGCCGCCCTCCCGCAGCGGAGCGCCCAGCGCCGCGAGCTGCTCCGCCGACTCGACCGTGCCCGGCCCGGCGATGATCGCCAGCTGCTCGCCGCCGATCTCGGCCGACCGCGCCCCGTCGCCGATGCCGACGATCGTGCCCTGCGGGCGCGAATCCAGGCCGGCGAGGTCGTAGGACTTCCCCAGCAGCACGACGTCGACCACGTGCGCCAGCACGCGCACGTCCTCCTGCAGGGCGGGGGTCGTGGGACCGACGACGGTGATGATCGTGCGCTCCACGCCCACGGTCAGTTCGCCGCGGCAGCCCTGCTCGGCGAGACGCGCGAGGACGAGGTCGATGTCGGCCTGGGTGGCGTTGGTGCCCATCACGATGACCACGGGCCGCTCCTCTCTCGCGGTGGCGTTGGCGATCGCCGGGCGCCGGCGGGGTCAGCCGACGGTGGAATCGCCGGCGTCGGGGGCGAGCTGCCAGATCAACTGGCAGGCGTCGCAGATCATCGCCGCGAGCGCGGAGCCCTCGCCCGCGACGTCTTCGTAGGCCAGTTGGAAGTCGCTCCCGCAGTCCGAGCAGACGGGGCGCAGCAGGTAGTCGAAGTCGCCGCTGCTGAGCGCGGCGCGGTGGACCAGCGTGTCGATGTCGGCCCACTCGTCGAAGGGGACGTGGCGGACGCCGAAGCCCCGCGCTTCCCAGTCGGAACCCACCATCGGGCCGGGCTCGCTTTCCGTTATCGCTTGTCCGCGACCGCCCGCCGGGCGGGCTGGTCGCATCGTAGCCAGCGGCCCCAGGCTGGGGCTACCGGCGCCCGGGCGCAGCGGCGCCGCGGGGGGACGGGTGAGGGCCGCCCGCCGCGCGGCGGACGGCCCTCGGGGAGGCCGCGACCCTCACTCGCTGGGGCCGGCGGGATCGCAGCGGGCAGGCGCCCCCGGCGGCCGGGATGGGGCCGCGGCCGCGCGGGGGCGTGGTCCCGGGCGCTAGAACGCGGCGCCCGAAACGTGGATGTCCGCGTAGCCGGCGCGATGGTCCGGCTTCCAGCTGATCGAGCCGTTCGCGAAGATGTCGGAGTTGTTGGCTCGGTCGCGCCCATCGAAGCGATTGCTGAAGCGCTTGCGCCGACCGCACTTGCGGCACTGCCCCCAGCTGTTCTCGCCGTCGGGCGGGCGCACCATCCAGTGATGGACGCACCGGGCGTCCTTCTTGGGCGAAGCCTCCCGCGCCGGGCTTGCCGGAGCTGTCTGCGTCACCATGGGTTCATCTCCCACACCCGGCCACGGATCGCGTACGCGCGCGCTGGCGCGCAGGGGGATAGGGCCGGTCGGTTTTGGGAGATAACTGGTCAGACAACCAGCACGACCTACGACATAGCGTGATCCGCCGGGGCGGATCGGTCAACGCATAAGCCGGCCGCTTTACGTCGCCTTTACGGGGCGACCCCTGTTCGGGCGACGCCGGCCGCTACCCCGGCGGGCCCATCAGCCGCCCGACGAGCGGGTAGCGGAAGTCCTCGCCGCGGCCCACCGCGGCGGCCGCGCGCCACGCGAGGCCGGCCTGCGCGACGTAGTAGACCGCGTAGACGGGCAGCGCCGTCAGCACGACCGCGAGCGCCAACGCGCCCCCGCCGCGCGAGGGCTCCCAGGCGAAGGCGGCCGCGACGGCCACGATCGTGACGACGATCAGCGCGGCGTTGAAGGTCAGGAACTGGAAGAGGGCGGCCTGCAACGCCTGCCGCGCCGCCCACACCGACCCCGCCTGCTGCGTGCGGTAGACGCCGACGGCGGCGAACACGCCCAGCAGCGGCACGACGTTGAGCAGCGCGGCGCGGTGCGCGCGGGCGGCGGCGTCGCGGGCGGGCTGGTCGGGTGGGGGCATCGTCACGGGGGGCGTCCTCGGAAACGGCGTCGGGCCGGGTAACCGTGGTGTAAATCCTGGCCCCCGGATGGCGGGGAGCGGTTGCCGCCCCAGGAGGGCAGCGCATAGGTTGCGGTCAGGCGAACTTCGAGGCGGGTGGGGCGATCCAGGAGAAACGGCAAGACCTGGATCGACCCCACCCTGAACGGTGGGCGGACCCGCTTGGGCGAGCGGGCCGCCCCGCGTATCGTCGCACATTCGCCCCCGCTTCTCCATAGGCCGCCGATCCTCGGACTATCGCCGCGCCGCCGGCGTCGCCGCTCCCCATCCCGCTGCGGACCCAGTCCCCCGCCGCCCCTACACTTCGCGGTGACCGGTGAGGCGTGCCCAGCGATGGAGCGGCGAAGGATGTGCGAGCGGCGACATGGCTGACGGGGCCGACCACGACCTGGGACGCGTGGACTCGTTCGAGGCGGAGTCGATCGGGGAGCCCGGCCAGCGGCGCTTCCGCCTGCGCCTGGCGGCGAGCGGGGAGACCGCGTCGCTGTGGATCGAGAAGGAGCAGGTCCAGGCGCTCGCCAACGCGATCGAGCAGGTGCTGGTGCTGCATCGCAGGGATCAAGAGGGCGCCCGGCCCCCGGCTGCGGCACTCGGCGACTTCCCCCGCCACCCCACGCACGACTTCCGCGTCAGCCGGCTCGCCCTGGCCTACGACGATGGCGGCGAGGCGCTCGCGATCTACGCCACCGACGCCGCCGCCGACGACCAGGAGCGCTCGACGCTGCGGGCCTCGTTCTCGCGCGAGCTGGCGCGCCGCTTCTCTCGCCAAGCGCAGGAGACGGTCGCGGCGGGACGGCCGCTGTGCCCCCTGTGCAAGGAGCCGCTGGACCCGGCCGATCACCTCTGCCCGCCGTCCAACGGCCACTCGGAGGATGCGATCGCCTGGCTGGGGCCGCCGGAGCTCTAGCCGCGGACGGAGTATCTCGGGAAGGGGATCGCCATGACGGAACCGGGCTGGGCGCGACCGGAGTTGCTCGCGGAAACCGACTGGCTGGCGGCGCATCTCGACGACCCCGAACTGGTCGTCGTCGATTGCGACCTGCTGCCGGCCTACCAGCGCCTCCACATCCCAGGGGCCGTGTGGTCGCGGTCGCGCTACTGGAAGGCGCCCGACGATCCCGGCGGCCTGGAGGGCGGCGTCCACGCGATCGCCGACGCCGACGCCTTCGCGCAGATCATCGGATCGCTGGGCATCCGCAACGACTCGCGCGTCGTCGCCTACGACGGCTCGGGCGGGCTCTACGCCGCGCGCTTCTGGTGGACCTGCCGGCGCTTCGGCTTCGACGCGGTACAGGTGCTGCACGGCGGCCTCGACAAGTGGTACGCCGAGGGCCGCCCGCTCTCGAACGTGAACGAGCGGCCGGCGCCGGCGCCGTTCGTGGCGACCGGCCCCGACGACGGGTCGCTCTGCCGCCTCGACGACGTGCAGCGCGACTGCGCCTCGGACGAGCACGTCTTCTGGGACGTGCGCTCGGACGGCGAGTGGACCGGGGCCAACACGCGCGGCACGAAGCAGGGCGGCCGCGTGCCCAACGCGGCCCACCTGGAATGGCTGGAGACGCTGGAGCACCCCGTGCGCACGCTGAAGTCGCCGGCGGCGCTGCGCGCGCTGCTGGCCGAGCGGGGCATCACGCCCGAGAAGACCGTCACGACGTATTGACAGGCGGGCATCCGTGCGGCGCACGGATTCTTCCTCCTGGAGCTGCTGGGCTACCCGCGCCCGCGGCTGTACGACGCCTCGTGGGCGGAGTACGGCAACGCCGACGGCGTCATCGTGGAGCGCTGACGCCCGCCCGGCAGGGAACGCTAGTCGAGTGTGAAGCGGGTCGCCGCGGGCGACCTGGGCAGACCGGGCATCGTCATTATGTCGCCTGCGATGACGACCAGGAATCCCGCCCCCGCCGAGGGCCGCACCTCGCGCACGGGGAACTCGTGCTCCGTCGGGCGGCCCAGCAGCGCGGGGTCGGCCGAGAGCGAGTACTGCGTCTTGGCGATGCAGACCGGCAGGTGGTCGAGGCCGAGGCGGGTCATGCG
>JAPOXB010000074.1:0-13104 GCA_026707335.1 Chloroflexota bacterium | reverse complement strand
CGGCAGTGCTCGACGATGGCCGCGATCTCCGCGTCGCTGTCGGCGGGGAAGCGGTTGGCCGCCACGACGGCCGTGAGCCCGTGGCGCTGCACGTTGTCGATGTGCGCGTCGAGGTTGACGAGCCCGGCGCGCAGGGCCTCCACGTTTTCCGCTTCGAGTTGCTTCGCATCGACGCCGCCGTGCTGCTTCAGCGCCCGCGCCGTGGCGACGATCACCGCGACCTCGGGCCGCAGCCCGCCGATGCGCGAGTAGATGTTGAAGAACTTCTCGGCCCCCAGGTCCGAGCCGAAGCCGGCCTCGGTGACGGTCACGTCGGAGGTGGCGAGCGCGGCCCGCGTGGCCATCAGGCTGTTGCAGCCCAGGGCGATGTTGGCGAAGGGTCCACCGTGCACGAAGGCGGGACCGCCGTCGCTGGTCTGCACGAGGTTCGGCTGCAGGGCCTGCCGCAGCAGCACGGTCATCGCGACATCGACGCCGAGGTCGCGGCACCGCACGGGCTCGATCTCGCGCGTGTAGCCCACGATCACGTCGCCGAGGCGCTGCCGCAGGTCGTCCAGCCCCGATGTCACCGACAGGATCGCCATCACCTCGGAGGCCGGCGTGATGTCGAAGCCCTCCTCGCGCGGGACGCCGTCGGTCGTGCCGCCCAGCCCCACGACGACGCCGCGCAGCGCGCGGTCGTTCATGTCGAGGCACCGGCGCCAGGTGATGCGCCGCGGGTCTAGGCCGTGCGGGTTGCCGTGGAACATGGAGTTGTCGATCGCGGCGGCGAGCAGGTTGTTGGCCGCCGTGACGGCGTGCAGGTCGCCCGTGAAGTGCAGGTTGATCTGGTCGGCCGGGTGGATCTGGGAGCCGCCGCCGCCGGTACCGCCGCCCTTGATGCCCATCACGGGCCCGATCGACGGTTCGCGCAGCGCGGCGGTGGCCCGGACGCCGCGGCGGCGCAGCGCCTGCGTCAGCCCGATCGAGGTGGTCGTCTTGCCCTCGCCGCCCGTCGTGGGGTTGATCCCCGTCACGAGCACGAGGCTGCCGGGCGTCGCCTCCGCCAGCCGCTCGACGGCGGCCGGGGTCAGCTTGGCCTTGTCGGAGCCGTAGAGGTCGAGGTCGGCCGGGCCGAGGCCCAGGTCGGCGGCCACGTCGGTGATGGGGCGCATGGCGACTCCTCCGTCCCGCCAGGATAGCCGGGGCCGCCTCAGGGCCGTTCGGCCCGGAAGCGGACGTCGGTGACCTTGCGGGAGTTCACGATCAGGGCGATGTTCCACTCTCCGGCGTCGGGCACGCTGATCGGGATCACCGCGACCCGCCAGGGCGGCGTCACCGGGTGGAAGAACTCGCGGCGCTGCTGGTGCGAGGCGCCCACGCGCTTCTCCACACGGACGCGGACCTGGTCGGCGTCCATCGTCGTGGGGACCTCGAGCCGGATGAGGTACTGACGGTCGATCTCCACGATCTCCGGCGCGGGCACGACCACGGGCCGGTCGGGGTGGGTCTCATCGACGGCCACGGCGAGCGCCGCCTCGCCGCCAGCGCCGCCGAAGTCGCAGGCCGCCAGCAGCGCGGCGATCGCGAGCAGCAGCGCGATGGACGCGGCGCGCGCCGTCGCGGCGCCGGTCAGCGGGGACGCCACCACAACCACCAGAAGCCGGCCACGGTCGAGAGCAGCCCCAGCCCGGCGATGGCCGGCCACCACGGGTGGAGGTTCCCGAACAGGGAGGGCTGCACCATCACCGCCGCCGCCAGCACCAGGACCACGGCGAGCCCCGAGAACATCAGCGCCGCGACGGCGACGTCCCAGCGGGCGGCGACCCGCCGCGCCAACGGCGGCGCGGACCCGGGTACGCCGTCGGGGCGGGGCGGCGGGGGCGGCATGGGGAGGGGCATCGCGGGCAGCATACGCCGGCGCCGTGGGAACACGCTCACTCCGGGTAGCGCCAAGGGACGGGCTGGTCGGCGGTTTCGTCGAGGGTCCACATGGGCAGGGCGATGCCCTCGCCGGCGTCCCGGTAGACCATCCGCATACGGCTGCCGATGCCGACCTGGGCGACCAGCTCCGGCGACGCGTACTCGGCGTCCGCGGTGACGAGGTTGCCCGTCACGCGCACGCCGTCGTCGGGGCCGGGGCGGCCGCGCTGGGTGTCGAGTTCGACCATCAGGATCAGGTACGGCGCGACCTGGCGCAGCGCCGGCTGGATGGCGTGCACGACCTCGGTGTAGGAGTAGACCGCGCCGCGGCCCTCGACGGGGACCCACTCGATGCTCGACCCGCCGCACCACATGCAGGCGGCGCGCGGCGGGTACTCCACCAGGTCGCAATCGATGCAGCGCTGCAGGTGGAAGTCGCGCCGGGCGCAGTGACCGAAGAACTCGCGGTTCGGCGCATCGAGCACGTTGATGGCCAGCGGCATGCCCAGGTGCTCGCCCTCGATGGGCCGCAGCGGCTCGCCCGCACCGACGGGCGTGGCGTCCGGCATGGCTAGCCCTTCCGCATGACGAGCGCCGAGGCCGTGGCCGGCGTCGCCCAGCCGAGGTTGGCGGTGATGTTGACGTCGCGCACCTGCCGGCAGGCGCCCGGCGTCTCGTAGTCGTAGCTGTGGTGACGGGCGCCGTCGCTGCTCGACTCATCGAGCGGGCAGTAGTCGTCGATGCGGCCGCGCAGCTGCCGCACGTTCTCGATGACCATGTTCATGCCGTGCGTGTAGCCCTCGCAGAGATGGCCGCCGCTGGTGTTGTTGGGCCGCTTGCCCCCCAACTGGATGTCGCCGCTGCTGACGTACGCGCCCCCCTCGCCCTTGGCGCAGAAGCCGTAGGCCTCCAACTGCATCATCGCGGTGAAGGTGAAGGCATCGTACGAGGCGCTGACGTCGACGTCCTCCGGGCCCACGCCCGCGCTCGACCACAGGCGGGGCGCCGCGTAGTCGGCCCCGATGGTCGTGATGCGTCCGTGCTCGTAGCTCATCTGCGTGTCGTTGCCGGGCTTCGAGCAGCGGCCGACGACGCCCAGGATGCGGGCCGGCGTGTGCCGCATGTCGTAGGCGCGCTCCACGCTGGTCACGATGATCGCCGTCGAGTTGTCGGTCTCCACGCAGCAGTCGAGCAGGTGCAGCGGCTTGCAGATCCAGCGGCTCTCCAGCACGTCGTCCACCGAGACGCGCTGCTTGTAGTAGGCCTTGGGGTTCTGCGAGGCGTGCCGGCTGTGCGCCATCTTGACGTGCGCGACCTGCCGCGGCGTCGTGCCGAATTCGTACATGTGGCGCATGAAGGCGGGCGCGAAGCTCTGGCCGGCGCTGAACCAGCCGTAGGGCGCGGCGTGCAGCCGATCGCCGCTCAGCGCCGAGCGCGCCCGACGCCCGGTCCCGCCGATGCGCATCTCGGTGTAGCCGTTCATGGCGCGGAAGACCACGACCGTGTGGCACAGCCCCACCTCGATCGCGCCCATCGCCAGCCCCACCAGCGCCTCCGTGCTGGAGCCGCCGCCCATGCAGTCCATGTAGAAGTTGAGCCGGATGCCCAGGTCGGCGGCCAGCAGCGGCCCGGCGGTCGAGTCGCCGAGGGAATACGAGAGCATCCCATCGACGTCGTTGGTGGTCAGGCCCGCGTCCTCGATGGCGTTGCGGACGGCCCAGGTGCCCAGCGCCCGGGTCGTGATGCCCGAGCCGCGCGTGTAGGTCGTCTCGCCGACGCCCACGATCGCGTACTTGTCGCGCAGGTTGTGGGTCGTGCTGGCGTCGATCTCCCAGCTCATGCGGCGCCCCGCCGCCTCTCGATTCCCGGCATGCGCGCTCCCGTCCAACTCCCGCGGCAGGATACCGAAGCCCGGCGTCGGGGCAACGCGCGGGGGTCGCCCGTCTCGGCGGGCCGGCTAGAAGATCTGACCGATGTCGCGGCCGATGGTGCGCAGCCGCGCGACCCGCTCCTCGACCGGGGGATGACTGGCGAACCAGCGCCCCGGACCGCCGGCCAGCGGGTTGACGATGAACAGGTGGTTGGCCGCCTCGGCCCCCACCATCGCCTTGGCCGCCGCCTGGACGCGGGGCGACTGCGAGCCCAAGGCGAGCTTCTGCAGCGCCGAGGCCAGCGCCTCGGGGTCGCGGCAGTTGCGCGCGCCGGTCTCGTCGGCGCTGTACTCGCGCGCCCGCGAGACGGCCATCTGGATCATCGAGGCGACGATCGGCGCGAAGATCGCCAGCACCAGCGTGCCGGCCACGTTGGCGAGCTGGTCGGAGCCGCCGCCGCGCTGGCCGCCGCCGAACATCAGCCCGAAGAAGAGGCTCCACTTCGCGAACATGGCGATGATCATCACGGTCGAGGCGAGCATCGCGACGACGGTGTTGATCAGCGTGTCGCGGTTCTTGACGTGCGCCAGTTCGTGCGCGAAGACGCCGGAGATCTCGCGCTCGGTGAGGAGCCCCATGATGCCGGTGGTCGCCGCGACGGCCGCGTTCTGCGGGTTGCGTCCCGTGGCGAAGGCGTTGGGCATCGGCGTGTCGACCACGTAGACCTTGGGCTTGGGCAGGCCCGCCTCCCGCGCCGCCCGCTCGACGATGCGATGCAGCCCGGGCGCCTGCTGGGGCGTGACCTCGTGGGCGTTCATCGTCTTGAGGATCAGCTTGTCGGAGTACCAGTAGGAGCCGATGTTCATCGCGAAGACGAGCACGCCGGCGATGGCCAGCCCCACGACGCCGCCGACCATCTGCCCGACGATGAGCAGCAGGCCCGAGAGCAGCACGATGAGGAACAGCGTCTTGACGCCGTTGAATCCGATCACCGGGGTTCCGCTCCCTCCAGCGCCGCGCCATCCGGACGGCTGCTGCCAGATTATCAGCCGCGACCGCGGACGAAGTCACGGTGTAGCCTGCGATCGGAGCCGGCCGATGCCGATCTACACGTACGTCTGCAAGCCCTGCGAGTCCTCGTTCGAGGCGCTGCTGCGCCGCATGGACGCGCCCAAGCCGAAGTGCCCGCGGTGCGGCCGCAAGGGCGGCGTGCGGCGCTCGCTGAGCGGCTACGCGTTCATCAAGGACGACCAGACGAAGCTCAACGAGTCGCATCCCAAGTACGCCAAGATGGTCGACGCCGCCTGGGAGCGCGGGGTGGCGGCGGACCCGATCAGCCGCACGCCGTTCGGGCGGCTCATCGACTCGGGCCGGCGCGTGCAGGACATGTAGCGGGGGATGTCGCCCGGCCGGGCTAGCCGAACTGCGTCCCCACGGCGACGCCGGCGCCCGCCGCCCACTCGCCGATGGGCCCGCGCCGGGCGCCCTCGGGCATGGCGGTGTCGAGCCGCACCGCGCCGCCGTCGCCGCAGCGCACGGTCAGCCCGCTCTCGTCGAGCGCGGCGACGCTGCCGGGCGGGCCTGGACTCGCCTCGGCGCGGGTGGAGCCGTAGAGCCGCACCGGGGCCCCGTCGAGCGTGGTCCAGGCGCCGGGCTGGCGATCGCTGCCGCGGATGAAGTTGTGCACCTCCATCGCGGGCAGGGTCCAGTCGATCTCGGCGATGTCGCCCTCCCAGGGCGGCTCGTAGGTCGCCAGCGCCTCGTCCTGCACGATGCGGGGCGGGTCGCCCCCGGCGACGAGCGCCACGGCCTCGCTCATCGCCTCCACGCCCAGCGGGAAGAGATGGTCGCGGTAGAGGCTGTTGAGCGTGTCGTCCTCGCCGATGGGGACGCGCTTCCGCAGCAGGACCGGGCCGGTGTCGATGCCGTCGTCGACCCAGAAGATGGTCAGGCCGGTCTCGTCGTCGCCCTGCAGGATGGCGTGGTTGATCGCACTACGGCCGCGGTGCCGGGGGAGCAGGCTGGGGTGATACTGGATCGTCGCCTGGGGCGGGTGATCGAGCACGCGCGCGGGGATGATCTGCGTGACGAAGGCCATCACGTTCAGCTCGGGCTCGGTGGCGGCGTAGCGCGCGAAGACCTCCTCATCGACGACGCCCTTGCGCTGCCAGCGCCGCGCCTGCAGGAGCGGCACGCCGTGCTCGCGGGCGGCCTCGGCCAGGGGGTCGGGACGGCTCCCCTCGGGCGGGGTGAAGACGCCGGCCATTTCGTGGCCGTCCTGCCGGAGGCGTTCGTAGACGGCGGCGCCGAAGGCCGCCTGTCCGATGATGGCGATGCGCATGGGACCCCCTGCGACGTCGTTGACGGCGGTACGCGGGCGCGACGGCCGGGGGGAGCCTAGCGCCGCGGCGCGCCGTCGATCAACGGGCGCGCGTCGCTAGCGGGAGCGCCAGACCTGGGGCGGCTTGCCGGTCGCGAGGCTCTGCAGGCTCCACAGCTCGATGCGGAACGGGTCGAGGCCGATCACGCCGTAGCGGGCCTTGCCGCTGGACGGCTCTTCCGCGCGGTCGAAGTAGTCGTTGAGGTCGTAGGGGAAGGCGCTCCACAGCTCGTCGAGCAGCGTCGGGTCGGTGACGAGGGAGGCGCGCGCGCGCAGGCTAACGTGGCGGAAGTCCTGCCCCCAGTGGATCAGGTTCACGAGGGGGTTGCGCAGGATGTGCTTGACCTTGGCGGTGCGGGGGTCCGTCGCGATGAAGGCGCGAATGCCCTGCCAGGCGGGCGTGACGGCCCGCACGAACGGCTGATCGCCGTCGGCCGTGGCCAGAAAGCCGATCGGCCGGGCCTCGAGCAATGCCCGCGCCTCGTCCCAGAAGTCCGGCTCTCGCCCGTCGCTCATGCACCGCTCCCGCAGGTCGGATCATAGCCTGCGCGACGGCGGCTGCGGTGGCCTATGCGTCCTGGGAGTCGTGCGGGGCGTCGCTGAGGCGTCCGTCGCGCATGTGCAGGAGGCGGCCGGCGCGCCGGGCGACGTCGAGATTGTGCGTCACCATGACGACCGTCTGGCCGGCGCGGTTGAGTTCGGCCAGCAGATCGACGATGCCCGCGCCGGTCTTCGAGTCGAGGTTGCCGGTCGGTTCGTCGGCCAGGAGCACCGCCGGGTCGTTGGCCAGCGCCCGCGCGATCGCGACGCGCTGGCGCTCGCCGCCCGAGAGCTGCACCGGCCGGTGCCCCATGCGGGTGCCCAGACCCACGCGGCGCAGCAGTTGCTCGGCTCGGCGGCGGCGCTGCTTGCGCGGCGCGCCGGCCAGCCGCAGCGCGATCTCGACGTTCTGCCGCGCCGTGAGCAGTTGCAGCAGGTTGAACGACTGGAACACGAAGCCCAGCCAGCGCAGGCGCAGCCGCGCCCGCCGCTCGGGCCCCAGGTGGTGCGACGGCGCCCCGCGCACGGCGACGCTGCCCCCGGTGGGGGAATCGATCAGGCCGAGCACGTGCAGCAGCGTCGATTTGCCGCTGCCGCTCGGCCCAACGATGGCGACGAAGTCGCCGCGGCGCACGTCGAGCGAGACGCCGCGCAGCGCCTCCACCCGGCTCTCGCCCAGCCGGAAGACGCGCCGCAGGTTGCGGGCCGAGAGGATGACCGGGGCGGCGTCGGGGTCGGCGTCGGGCATGGGGCTACTCGTAGTGCAGCGCGACGATGGGATCGACGCGCACGGCTCGCAGCGCGGGCAGCACCGAGGCGGTGACGCCGAAGCCCGTCAGCAGCGCGATGGCGAGCAGCTCGATGCGCCGCGAGCGGATGCTGGTCGCGTCGGGGCCGAGCGCGCGGCGGATGACGATCCGCGAGATCGGCACGCCCATCGCCGCGCCCGCGCCCGAGATGAGGAGGGATTCGCCCATCACCATCGCGAAGATCGACCGGGCCGGGGCGCCGATCGCGCGCAGCGTGCCCAGCTCGCGCGTGCGCTCCAGCACCGCGACGAACATCACGATCGTAATCAGCAGCGCGGCGACGCTGACGGACGTCCAGCGCACGACGTTGAAGAGCTGCGTGACGCGGTCGAGCAGCTTGCCGGCGTTCTCGGCCAATTGCTCCTCGGTCACGACCATCAGCTCCGGGTGCGCGTCCTCGACGGCCCGCTTCACGGGCACGATGTCGCGGGTGGACTCGGGCGTGAGTAGGACCGCGCTCACGGTGTCCGGCTGCCGCATGACGCGCTGGGCAGCCGGCAACGGCATGACCACGCAGGAGCGCAGCAGTTGGTTCGTCTCCGGTTCCAGGATGCCCAGCACCTGGAAGTCGTGGCCGCGGATGGCGATGCGGCTGCCGACGGCCGCCAGGGCGATCGGCCCGACGGGCGACGGCACCTCCGCCGTCGCGGAGGCGTGCGGCGCGAAATGGCGCGCGGCGAGCACGCCCAGCAGCACCTGGTCCTGCCGATCCCCCGGCAGCAGGCGGTTGGCCCCCAGCAGGGCCGAGGCGCCGCCCAGGAAGGCCGCCTCGCGGCCGCAGTCGAGTCCGACGATCAGCGCCTCGGGCGGGGCCGTGGGGAAGGGCGGCGGCGCCAGCCCGGCGAAAACGACGGGCGTCGACTCGGCGGCGTGCACGCGCGGCGTCGCGATCACCCGGCGGGCGTCCTCCTCCGCGATCGCCGAGGAGATCGGCGGCCACTCCATGCCGGTCGCGCCCTCGGGCCCGCGCGACTGCACGAGCAGCAGCCCGCGGAAGCGCTCGACCTGGAGGTCGAGGTCCTCCGTGATGAAGCGCATCACCGTCGTCACGACGATGTAGAGGTTCACGCAGAAGCCGAAGCCCAGCACCGTCAGCAGGCTGCGGAGCTTCTTGTGCAGCAGTTGCGCCAGGGTGACGTCGAGCACCCGTCGAGGCTAGGGAGCCTCCCGGTACCCGTCGACCAAGCGGGTGGCGGCGGTCAGGCCGGCTGGCAGAAGAAGGCGCGGGCGGGCGGCGGCCCCGTGATGTGGTCGATGCGGACCCGCGCTTCGGCGGCGCCCTCGTAGCGCAGCAGGATCGTCGGTTGGTCCGCGTAGACCATGGCCTCCAGCACGCCCGGCGGCTCGATCTGCGTCAGTTGGATCGCGTAGGCCTCGGGGAGGTGGTCGTCGGCGCGGGGCGCCACGCGCCCCTTCGCGACGACCGTGCCGCTGGGCGTCAGCACGGTGCACTCCACGTCGTGCGAGGGGAGCGCGCCGACATCGCCGTTCGCGTCGGCGTCCACGGAATCGACCGGTCGGAGGTTCTGCGAGACTCGCCCGACGACCGCCGTCCCTGCGGAACCGGCGACGACAGGCTGGGCGCTGATCAGAGACATCTCATCTCCCGCGCCCGCCACCAACGGTTAACTTGATAACGCGATAGGGCGAAACAGTCAACCTCCGGGACCGTCCTGCCCGCCGTCCCGCACCCCGATCACCGTCGTCAAGCGGCGCGCGGCGGGCTAGTCTCCCGTCATGAGTTCCACCGCGACGCAGAGCGACCGGACCGCGCGGCCGTCGTCCTGGACGTACGAGGCGGCCCGCGTCGTCTCGACCTTGGCGCTGCGCATCTTCTACCGCCGCATCGCGACGGTGCAGGGCCAGCACCTGCCGTCCGGCGGGCCGGTCGTGATCGCGGCCAACCACCCCAACTACATCATCGACGCGCTGGCGCTCGGCACGCGCACGCACCGGCAACTGCACTTCGTGGCCAAGGGGGCGCTGCTCGACCGCTACCCGGTGGTCAGCCGCTTCCTGCGCGCGGCGGGCGTGCTGCCCGTCTTCCGCCAGGGCGAGCGGCCGGCCGCGGGCGGCGCGACGGCGCGGGCGTCGGCGAACCTGGAGTCGTTCGGACGCTGCGCCGACCTGCTCGAGGAGAACGGCGTGATCTGCATGTTCGCCGAGGGGCAGAGCCACCCCGAGCGGCAGGTGCGGGAGGTGCGCACCGGCACGGCCCGCATCGTGCTCGAGGCGGAGGCCCGGAACGATTACCGGCTGGGTGTGCAGGTCGTGCCCGCGGGGCTGTACTTCCCCGACGTGGACCGCTTCTTCAGCGACGGCGCCGTCGCCTTCGGGCCGCCGATCGACACCGCGCCCTACCTCGCCCAGCACGCCGACGATCCGCACGAGGCGGTGCGCGCCTTCACGGCGGAGATCCAGCTGCGGCTGCGCGACCTCGCCCTGCACGTGCCCGACCCGGCCTGGGCGGCCTGCGTCGAGCAGGTGGCCGACTTCGCCGGCGGCTGGCCCGAATCGACGCCCGACGCCGCTACCCGCCTGCGCCTGACGCGCGAGGTGAGCGCGGCGCTGCAGGCCTTCCAGGCCGCCGACCCCGCGGCCGCCGCGCGCTTCCGCCGCTCGACCGACCTGCTGTGGATGGCGGCCGACGCCTGGCAGCGCCACGGCGGCGACCGCAGCCAGGTGCCGACGCGCCTGCAGGACGCCGCCACGCTGCCGCTGGCCTCCTTCGGCTTCCTGTTCAACATGCCGCCCTACCTGCTGCTGCGCCTGTGGATCGCGCTGTTCGTGCACAGCCGCGAGAAGCGCGCCTTCCTCAAGGTCGTGCTGGGCGCCCCGCTGTTCCTCGGCTGGTACACGCTGGCCGCGCGCTACATGGCGCGGCGGCGGCTGCTGGGGCCCCCGGGGCTGATGCCGGTCGCGCTGGCGGTCGCGGGCCCGGTGATGGGCTTCGTGGGGCTGCGCATGCGCGTGCACCGGCGGCGCTGGCTCGACGCTTGGCGTCCGCGCTCGTCGGGCGCCGACGCCGCCCGCGAGGCGGAGATCTCGCTGGAGCGGACCGCCCTGCTGACCACGCTCGCGCCCTGGCTACCGGCCTCGGCCAACGGCGTGCGCCCGGACGGCCTCAACGCGCGCGGAGCCGAGATCCGGGGCGACGCGGCAGAGTAGCGCCGGCGCTCGATTCGGCCGGGAACGTGGGGCATACTGGGGCGGCCGCGGACCCGATCCGCGCGCCAGCCGCGGGAACCAGGGGAGACGACGAATGGGCAACCGACTTGAGGGGCGTGTCGCGATCGTGACGGGCGCGGGGCGCGGCATCGGGCGGGCGCACGCGCTGAGCCTCGCGTCCGAGGGGGCGCGCGTGGTCGTCAACGACCTGGGCGGCGGCCCCGGCGGCCAGACCGACGACGCCTCCGCCGAGCCCGCCGACGAGGTGGTCGCGGCGGTCAGGGACGCCGGCGGCGAGGCCGTCGCCAACTACAACAACGTCACCTCGATGGAGGCCGGCGAGGCGATCGTCCAGGCCGCGCTCGACACGTACGGCCGCCTCGACATCCTGGTCAACAACGCCGGCATCCTGCGCGACCGCATGATCTACAACATGACAGAGGAGGAGTGGGACATCGTCATCGCGGTGCACCTCAAGGGCCACTTCACGACGATGCGCCCCGCCGCGCGGATCTTCCGCCAGCAGCGCAGCGGCCGGATCATTAACACGTCGTCCGAGAGCGGGCTGGGCAACATGGGCCAGGGCAACTACGCCGCCGCCAAGGAGGGCATCGTGGGGCTGACGCGCGCCGCCGCCCGCGACCTCGGCCGCTACGGCGTGACCGTCAACGCGCTGCGTCCCCGCGCCGGCACGCGGCTGACGCTCAACCCGGAACTGCTCCGGCAGATCGAGCGCAAGCGCGAGTCCGAGCGCCCCGGCGACGCCAAGGGCGCCGCCGCCGACGCGGGCGACCCCACCTTCGTGATGCTGGAGGAGGCCTACGGGCCGGAGAACGTCTCGCCCTTCGTGACATGGCTCTGCACCGACGAAGCGGCGAACATCAACGGCCGCACCTTCCTGGTCGGCGGCGGCGAGATCACGCTTCACACCGACCCCGAGCCCGAGGGCACGGTCTTCTCGTCGGGCCTCAACTGGAGCGTCGACGAGGTGTCGGAGGTCGCCAAGCGCACCTTCCTGAGCAAGATCAAGAACGTCGCGCCGCCCAAGGGATAGCGGGCGGCGCAGCAGCAACGCGCAAGACGCGCACGAGGATCGCACGGAGGAGAGAACCATGGTCGCGACGACATCCGAATCGCTTGAGTTCACCGCCAACGGCGGCACGACGGCGGGCTACCTCGCCCGCCCGGCCGAGGGGGGCGTCCACCCGGCCGTGGTCGTGATCCAGGAATGGTGGGGGCTGAACGACAACATCCGCGACATCGCCGACCGCATCGCGGCCGAGGGCTACGTCGCGCTCGCGCCCGACCTCTACCACGGCAACGTGACAGCCGAGCCCGACGAGGCCCAGAAGCTGATGATGGCGCTGCAGCAGGACAAGGCCGTGACCGACATGAACGGGGCCGTGGCCGCGCTCCAGGCCCGCGACGACGTCGACGGGGCGAAGATCGGCGTCACGGGCTTCTGCCTGGGCGGCGGCCTGGCGCTGCTGCTGGCGATGAAGAACCCCGCCGTGACGGCCGCCGCGCCGTTCTACGGCGTGCCCATGGGCGACCTCGCCGAGGCGTCGAACATCCAGGGCGGCGTGCTGGGGCTCTACGCCGGACAGGACGGCTTCGTCACATCGGATTATGTCGATCAGGTGCACCAGGCGCTGCGCGCCGCGGGCGTGTCGCACACGATCCACACCTACCCCGACGCCGACCACGCCTTCTTCAACGACACCTCGCCCGCCTTCAAGGCCGACGACGCCGCCGACGCCTGGGAGCGCCTGAAGGCGTTCTTCGCCGCGCAACTCAAGAGCTGAGGCCGCGCCGCCCGGACATCGGGCCGGATACAGAGACGGCCCCGCCGTGCGGGGCCGTTCGGGGTGTGCGCCGGCCGTGTTAGACCTCGAGCAGGCCGCTCTCGCCGTCGTGGTCGTCGTCGTCGTCGAAGTCGTCCGCGCCGAGGCCGACGCCGAAGTACACGAAGCCGCCCGCGGCGACGCCCAGGAAGAGCCCCGCCGCCACGATGATCCAGATCAGCCAGGCGTCGAAGCCGCCCTCGGCGCTGCTGAGGTGCTGGTTGCCCGCGCCCAGGTTGACCAGGATCGCGTGCACCACGATGCCCAGCACGGCGCCCACGATCATCCCCGGGGCCAGCAGCGCCAACTTGATCGGCAGGGGCGCCTCGCGCAGCCATTGTGGGATCATGAAGGGCGGTACGAGCGGCGGCATGCGGTTCCTCCCGGCGGCGCGCGGCATCGATCACGATCGCGGCGCGCAGAGGCAGTATCCCGCCCCCATCGGCGAGCGTCCAGAGCGGCCGAACGACCGCCCGAACCTCACCCCCTAACCCCCTCTCCATTGCCGAGCAATGGAGAGGGGGGACCGGAGGGGGAGTCCCCAGCGGTCGCTTCCACGTTCCCCCTCTCCATCCAGAAGGATGGAGAGG
>JAPOXB010000071.1:7045-26144 GCA_026707335.1 Chloroflexota bacterium | reverse complement strand
GAGCGCTGCGTTGACATCGCAGAGGTCACTGGTTCAAGTCCAGTATCGCCCACCAGACAGCCACTCCCGACGCCCGCGACCCCGCGCCGGCCGCCGGTTTCGCCGCGCGCGGCCGGCCGTCGCGCGACCGCACCCGCCGAGAGGCGACCCGATGCCCGATCCCGCCGATGTCGCTGCTCCTCTCGCGGGCGACGCGATCGCCGGCCGGGACGACGTCGACGCGGCGGAGTGGCTGCGCCGCATGCGCCATTCCGCCGCGCACGTGCTGGCGCAGGTCGTGCTGCAGCGCTTCCCCGACGGGCAGATCGCCATCGGCCCGCCGATCGACACGGGCTTCTACTACGACTTCCTGCTGCCGCGGGCGCTCACGCCCGACGACCTGACCGCCATCGAGCGGCAGATGCGCAAGGAGATGAAGCGCAATCACCGCTTCGTCTGGGAGGAAGTCCCGGTCGCGGAGGCGCGGGAGCGCTTCGCGGCGCAGCCGTTCAAGCTGGAACTGATCGACGAGTTCGGCGACGGCGCGGAGGGCCTCGGCCTCTGCACGCACGCCGAGTTCACCGACCTCTGCCGCGGCGGGCACGTCACCTCGACGCGGCAGATCGGGCCCTTCCGGCTGACCTCGGTGGCGGGGGCCTACTGGCGCGGCGACGAGACGCAGCCGCAGCTGCAGCGCGTCTACGGGGCGCTCTTCGCGACGCAGGAGGAGCTCGACGCGCACTTCGAGCGGCTGCGCGAGGCGCAGGCCCGCGACCATCGCCGCCTGGGCCGGGAGCTGCGCCTGTTCACCTTCTCCGACGACGTGGGGCCCGGCATCCCCCTGTTCCTCCCCTACGGCGAGACCGTGCGGCACCAGATGGAGTCGTACATCCGCGAGATCCAGACCCGGCGCGGCTTCCAGCACGTCTGGACGGCCAACCTGGCCAAGGGGCAGCTGTTCGAGCGCTCGGGCCACCTGGCCAACTACCGCGAGAGCATGTTCCCCGGCATGACGCAGCCCGGCAGCGAGGTGGAGATGTTCCTCAAGCCGATGAACTGCCCCTCGCACATGACGCTCTACAACTCGCAGCTGCACAGCTACCGCGACCTGCCCCAGCGCTACGCCGAGTTCGCCACCCTGTACCGCGACGAGAAGTCGGGCGAACTGTCGGGCCTGACGCGCGTGCGGTCGCTGACCCAGGACGACTGCCACACCTTCTGCACGCCCGAGCAGGTGCAGGACGAGTTCGGCCTCTGCATGGCGCTGGTGCGGGAGGCGCTGGAGACCTACGGGCTGACGGACTACCGGGTGGCGCTGTCGCTGCCGGGCGCCGACGAGAAGCTCGCCGGGGAGCCGGAGCAGTGGCGCTTGGCGATCGCGGCGCTGCGCGAGGCGCTGGCCGCGTCGGGGCTGGACTACACCGAGGAGACCGGCGAGGCGGCGTTCTACGGCCCCAAGGCCGATTTCTTCGCCAAGGACGTGCTGGGCCGCGAGTGGCAGCTGTCGACCATCCAGGTCGATTTCGTCCAGCCCGCGCGGATGGGCTGCGAGTACGTGGGCGAGGACGGCGAGCGCCACACGCCGGTCGTCCTGCACCGGGCCGTGACCGGCACCACCGAGCGCTTCATGGGCATCCTCATCGAGCAGTACGCGGGCGCCTTCCCGGCCTGGCTGGCGCCGGTGCAGGCGCGCCTGATCCCCATCGCCGACCGGCACGCGGCCTTCGCGCAGGCGGCGGCGGAGCGCATGCGTGCGGCGGGACCGCCGCACGACCCGCTGCGCGTGGAGGTTGACGCGGGCGGCGAGCGGATGAACGCCAAGATCCGCCGCGGCCAGATCGAGAAGGTGCCCTACCTGCTGGTCGTGGGCGACAAGGAGGTCGAGGCTGACTCGGTCGCGGTGCGCGCGCGGGGCGGCGAGGACCGCGGCGTGCTGACCGTCGACGCCTTCACGGCCGCGCTGCTCGAGGAAGTGCGAACGCGTCGCCGCTAGGCTCTGTTCACTGGGAGCGGGCGTCCCGGCGGGACGGTTGACTTCCCATCGCGCTATTCGCTAAACTGCGTTCATGGACCGCAAATCGCGTGTCACACGGACCGGACTGACGCCCTCCGCGGGCCCGGCTGAGGCCGTGAAAGATCGTGAAAGATCGTGAAAGATCGGGCAAGTTCGTGCCGGATTCCTGCTCCCAGATGCTCCCAGATGCGCCCAAATGCGCGCCGGTGCAAGCCCATGCCGCCCCATGACTCCCCGTGACCGGGCAAGATCCCCAGTAAACATGGGGTTTTCGCCTCGCAGCCTCTCGCCGGGCGCCCCGCAGAAAAAAAAATTAAGGACTCAAGCCGTGATCTTGAAGCCCATGACCCCCTCCGCGCCGGTGTCCTCCCTCCTCTCCGACGCCCCGGCGCCGATGTGAACAGGCCCCAGGGAAACAGCGACACACGAAGGACGATCCGTGTCATACCTCGCGCGCGCGGCGCCCGTTATGATGTGCCCTCATCGGGGATGCGGCGCGCGACGTCGCGTCCCGGGGAACGCATAGCGGGGGACGCACGCCGATGAGCCAGGACCGCCCCCTGTTTCGCAAGCTGCTCGTCGCGAACCGCGGCGAGATCGCGCTGCGCGTCGTGCGCGGCGCGCGCGACCTCGGCATCCCCACCGTGGCCGTCTACTCCGATGTCGATGCGGACCTGCCGCACGTGCGCCTGGCCGACGAGGCCTACTGCTTGGGCCCCGCCCCGGCGACGGAGAGCTACCTCAACATCGAGCGGCTGCTCGACGTGGCCGAACGGTCGGGCGCCGACGCCGTGCATCCGGGCTACGGTTTCCTCTCGGAGAATGCCGACTTCGTCCGCGCCTGCGCCGCCGCCGGGCTGACCTTCGTGGGGCCGCCGGCGGAGGCGATGGACCAGATGGGCGACAAGATCGCCTCGCGGCGCAGCATGCAGGCGGCCGGCGTGCCGATCGTGCCGGGCGCGATCGACCCGGTGACCAGCCTGCCCGAGGCCGCCGCCGCCGCCGACGAGGCCGGCTACCCGGTGATAGTCAAAGCGTCGGCCGGGGGCGGCGGCAAGGGCATCCGCGTCGTGCAGAGCCCCGACGAGCTGCCCCGCGCGATCAGCAACGCGCAGGAGGAGGCCGGGGCCGCCTTCGGCGACGGCGCGGTCTTCGTCGAGAAGCTGCTGCGCGGCGCCCGGCACATTGAGGTGCAGGTGATCGCCGACGCCGAGGGCAACGTCGTCACGCTGGGCGAGCGCGAATGTTCGCTGCAGCGGCGCCGCCAGAAGCTGATCGAGGAGGCCCCCTCTGCGGCGGTGGGACCGGGCCTGCGCGCGCGCCTGGAGGAGGCGGCGGCGACCGCCGTGCGGGCCTGCGGCTACCGCAACGCGGGCACGGTCGAGTTCCTCGTCTACGGCGAGAACGAGGACCAGGTCGCGTTCCTCGAGGTCAACGCCCGGCTCCAGGTGGAGCATCCGGTGACGGAGCTCGTGCGCGGCGTCGACCTGGTGCGGGACCAGTTGCGCGTCGCGGCCGGGCTGCCGCTGGGCTACACCGGCGCCGACCGCCCGATCCAGGGCTGGGCGATGGAGTGCCGCATCACGGCCGAGGATCCCTACGCCGGCTTCCTGCCCGCCATCGGCCCGATCCACGCCTACCGCGAGCCGGCCGGCCCCGGCGTCCGCGTCGACGGGATGCTGCATCCGGGCATGGAGGTCAGCCTGCACTACGACTCGCTGCTGGCCAAGCTGATCACCTGGGGCGAGGACCGCGACCAGTGCATCCGCCGCATGCGGCGGGCGCTGCGGGAGTTCAGCGTCGCGGGCGTGCACACGACGATCCCCTTCCACCTCGCGATGCTGGACGACCCCAACTTCCTGCGCGGCGCGATCCACATCGACTACGTCGAGGAGGAGTTCCAGATGCCGGCGCCGGACGCCGAGCCCAGCGAGCGGCTGGCGGCGCTGGCCGCGGCGGCCTACTTCCAGACCGCCGGCGAGCGCGACCCGGAGCACGCGAACGGCGCGCTGGGCGGCTGGGCCGGGCAGGCGCGCACGCTGCGCAGCCCCAGCGGCGCGGGTTGGAGGCGCTGATGGCGCGGCGGCTGGCGCTGATGGTCGACGGACGCGTCCAGGACCTGGACCTCACGCGGGGCCCCGGCGGGGTGTTCCTGGTGGAGGTCGACGGGGAGACGCGGCGCGTCGAGCTCGCCCCCAACGGCGGCGGCATGCACCGGCTGCGGGTCGACGGGCGGCTCACGGACGTGCACATCGAGCGGGCCGGCCGCGGGCTGCGCGTGACCGTCGGCGGGCGCGCACACGAGGTCGCGGTGCACCGCGGGACGGCGGCCGACGGCGCCGGCCTCGACGGCGCCACGTTCGACGAGGGGGAGCGGGTCGTCTCGGCCCCCATGAGCGGCGTCGTGACGGAAGTGCTGGTCGAAGCGGGCGCGGCCGTGCGGCAGGGCGACCCGCTGCTCGTCATCGCGGCGATGAAGATGAACAACGAGATCCGCTCGCCGCTGGACGGTGTCGTGCGCAGCGTGCACGTGCGGGTGGGTGAGTTGACCGAGCACGGCGCGCTGCTGGTCGTGCTGGAGGCGGACGGGGAGCCGCTGGACTGATCGCCGCGTGTTGGGCGCGTCGTTGACCCGCGTTTTCGCGCGTTGCTAGCATGATCCTCTATCCGATCGGCGTTCGGCCGGTGCGGAGCGAGCCCATCCGACGCCGGTCCGGACCCGGCACGAGCGCGGCAGGGTGACCGTCGGGAAGCGGGAGGCGGTTTCTGGCCAAGGCCGATCACCGACTAAACGGACGCATCCGGGCTCCCGAAGTGCGCGTCATCGACGACGCGGGGGAGCAGTTGGGCGTCCTGCCCACCGAGCAGGCGCTGGAGATCGCGCGGGATCGCGGGCTCGACTTGGTCGAGGTCGCGCCGACCGCCCAGCCGCCGGTCACCCGCATCCTCGACTACGGCAAGTTCAAGTACGAGCAGGCCAAGAAGGAGAGCGAAGGGCGCAAGAAGCAGAGCCGGGTGGTCCTGCGCGAAGTGAAGATGAAGCCCAACATCGGCCAGCACGATATGGACTTCAAGCTGCGCACGGCCGCGAAGCTGCTGCGCGCCGGCGACAAGGTGAAGCTGACGGTCGTCTTCCGGGGGCGCGAGATCACGCACCCGGAGATCGGCCGGGGACGGATTCGCACGATGATGGAACGGCTGGAGGCGGAGGAGAGCCTGCCGCTCACGGTCGAGAAGGACGTGGGTATGGAGGGGCGCTTCATGAGCGTGATCGTGGCGGAGGACAAGGTGCGCGCGGCGGCGCTCCTGCGGGAGCAGGCCGACGAGGCGGAGGCGACCGGCTGATGCCCAAGATGAAGTCGCACAGCGGGGCCAAGAAGCGCTTCCACATCACCGGCAGCGGCGAACTGCGCCGGATGAAGGGCAGCCGCGGCCACAACAAAACCAAGAAAAAGCGCCGCCAGCTCTATGCGATGGCGGAGATGCACCCCGTGCAGACGCGGGGCATGCGCAAGAAAGTCAAGCGGCTGCTCCCCTACGGAGTCTGACCGCGCCGCGGGCCGCGACCGGCCCGCCCACGAAGGCAGGTCCCCATGCCCCGTGCCAGGAATCGCCCCGCCGCGCGGCGGCGGCACAAGAACGTGCTGGCCCAGACCAAGGGGCACCACGGCTCGCGCCGGCGCAGCTTCAAGCGGGCCTCGGAGTCGCGGCTGCACGCGCTGTCCTACGCCTACCGCGACCGCCGCGACCGCAAGGCCGACTTCCGGCGGCTGTGGATCCAACGCATCAACGCCGGCGCGCGGCTGCACGGCCTCAGCTACAGCCAGCTGATCCACGGCCTGCGCTTGGCCGGCGTGCAGATCGACCGCAAGGTGCTGGCCGACCTCGCCGTGCAGGATCCGCCGGGCTTCGAGGCGGTGGTCGGTCAGGCCAGGGCGGCCCTGCCGGCCTGAGCGTCCAGGCGCCGCGCGAGCAGAGGGATCGCATGCGGATCGGCAGTTCCCGCCTGGGCCGCACCTTCGCCGACAAGGTCGAGGGTTTCCGACGGCTCGAGGCCGACGGCTTCGCCTCGGCCTGGCTGCCCAACATCTTCGAGCACGACACGATGTCGGTCATCGTGGCCGCGGGCGCGGTCACGCAACGAGTGACGCTGGGCGTCGACGTCGTGCCGACGTATTCACGCCACCCCATCACGATGGCCCAGCAGGCGCTGAGCGCGCAGGCCGCCACGGGCGGCCGCTTCGTGCTGGGCGTGGGGCTGAGCCACCAGGTGGTGATCGAGAACCACTTCGGACAGGACTTCGCGAAGCCGGTGCGCCACATGCGCGAGTACCTGACGGTGCTCGGCCGCCTGCTGACCGGCGAGCAGGTCGATTACGACGGGGAGGTCTTCCCCGTGCGCGGGGCGCAGCTGCGGGTGGGCGACGCCGAGCCGCCGCCGGTGCTGGTCGCGGCCTTGGGGCCGCAGATGCTGCGCCTGACGGGCCGTCTGGCCGAGGGGACGGTGACTTGGCTCGCCGGGGCGCGCTACCTGGAGGAGGTCGTCGTGCCGACGATCGGGCAGGCGGCCGCGGCGGCGGGACGGCCCGACCCGCGGATCGTGGTGGGCCTGCCGATCGCGCTGACGAACGACGTGGGCGCGACGACGGAGCGCATCGCCCGGGCCTACCGCTTCTACGGCGACCTGCCCTCGTACCAGCGCGTGATCCGCGGCTCCGGGGCCGAGGGTCCGGCCGGCGTCTCGCTGATCGGCGACGAGGCGCTGCTGGAGCGCGAGTTGCGCCGGCTGAAGGAGATCGGGGTCACGGAGTTGATCGTCACGCCCGAGGGGCACGACCGCGAGACCCGCGATCGCACCTACGAGTGGGCGAAGTCGCTGGCGCCCACGTTCTGACGGATGGGCTGAGGTATGGGCTGACGTCGCGGCCGGGGGCGCCACGCCGATCCACACGCCCCGCGGCCCAGCGCGGTGATCGCACCACGGCCGATCACGCGGCGCGGGACCGCTACGCGCCGGGCAGCCGGTAGGACTGGCTGCCGCCCGTCGCGACCGCTTCCTCAGCCATCTCCTAGTCTCCGGCGGCCATCCACTCAGCGACCCGTTCGCCCATCATCATGCAGGTGAAGTTGGTATTAGCTCTCACCAGCGTGGGCATGATCGAGCCGTCGACCACCCTCAGGTTCTCGACCCCATGAACCCGGCCCTCGCTGTCGACGACCGCGCCTTCCGCCGGATCGGCGCCCATGGGACACGTGCAGGTCGGGTGGGCCGTGCTCGTCACCGTCGCGTGGATCCACTCGTCCAGCTGCTCGTCGTCGTCGACGGTGTCCTGGTCGATGTCGATCGCGCCCTGATGGAACGAACTCATCTCGTCGGAATGCGCCAGGTTCCAGGCCAGCCGTGCGGCCTCTCGCAAGCGGACCCGATCTCCCTCGTGTTCGTCAAACTTCAGGTCGATGTTGGGATGCTGCGTGTAGTCCGCGCTCTGCAGAGTCACCGAGCCGTACGAGTTGGGCAGCTGTAGACTCGGGGCAATGGCGAATACCCAGCTGGCCTCTTCCTCCTGCTCATCCGCGCCTACCCAGGCGCCGAACCGGAGCTGGGGACCGACCCGGAAGTGTCCGAGCAGATAGACCTGCATGTCGTTGAACTCGCCCGTCTCGGACGTGTAGCGCAACAACGTCTGGACGAGCGGACGAGGACGATCCGGATCGACCGTGCCCGGCGTCGGCCAGAACAGCATCGGCGTCGCCGGGTGGTCCATCAGGTGCTTGCCCACACCGGGCAGGTCGACCACCGAGGGAATGCCCAGTTGCGCCAACTCCCCCGTCGGCCCGACGCCGCTGCGCAGCAGGATCGCCGGACTCATGATCGCGCCCGCACAGAGCACGATCTGCCGGCCGCGAACTTCCTGCAACTCGCCGTCGCACTCCACGACCAGGCCAACGGCCCGATTGCCTTCGAAGATCACCCGGTCCACCAGGCAGTGACCGCGCACCGTCAGATTCAAGCGGTTCCGCGCCTGGGAGAGGTAACCGAGACTGGCCGACCAGCGGGTCATCCGTCCGGGGCCGTCGCGGTTCATCGCCAGCGGCGAGATGCCGGTCGACTCCGGGTCGTTCTGATCGTTGGTCTGCTCGAAGCCGTGCGCCACGCAGGCGTCGTAGAACCCTCGTTGCACCGGCTCCAGTTCGTCGAGCGTCCAGCGCCGCACCGGGATCGGTCCACCCTGGCCGTGGAAGTCGCCGCCTTCGTCCTTGTCGTCCTCAATCCCGCGGAAATAGGGCAGGCACTCGGACCAGGCCCAGCGCGGGTCGCCGGTCATCTCGGCCCAGACGTCATAGTCGCCGGGCGCGCCGCGGATCGCGACGCCCCCGTTGACGGCCGAAGAGCCGCCGACCAGTTTGCCGCGCGGCATCGGCTCTTCGCGGCCGGGAACGAACGTCGCGCCGAAGCCCCAGTCGTGCCGCTTGACCGATGGCTCGAGGACGCTGTCGATGTCGGACGGCAACGCATCGATCGACGCATAGTCCGGCCCGGCGTCCAGCAGCAGCACCGAGCGCGAGCGATCCTCGCTCAGGCGGGTCGCCATGACGGCGCCCGATGATCCGGCCCCTGCAATGATGACGTCGTACTCCATCCGGTCCTCCTCACGTGCGACGATCAGAGTAGGACTCTACCCCGCTGGGATGTCCGAGGTCCATCGATCCCGATCTCGTGCCCATCTGGGAGGCCGCCGGCCCCGGCAGCGCAGAGCGCGCCGGCCTCACGATCGACACGGACGTCTGCCTGATGCAGCCGCTCGGCAGTCGCCGCCCGTAGGCGGCCGGCCCCGAAGCAGGTAGGCGGCTACGCGCCGGGAAGCCGGTAGGACTGCTTGCCGCCCGCCGCGACCGCTTCCTCGTCCTCTTCGCTGTACTCGTGGAGTTGCGGCTCGATCGCCTGCACGTCGCCCAGCACCGTCTCCGAGAAGCGGCGCAGGCTCTCTTCGGCCTGGCCGATTGGCATCCCGCCGAAGCGGAAGTTGAGCACCAATTCCTCAGCGCTGGTCATGCGCTGGATGTAGTGGATCTTGTCGAGGCACTCCTCCGGGCTGCCGAACACCTGCGGGCGGGCGTTGAACTCGCCGATCTCCTGGAGGCTCTTCTTCTTGAGCGTCTTCTCGAACTGCTCGTAGAACTCGTAGCCCCCGGCCTGCTTGAAGTGGGCGCTGTCCGAGAAGTGGTAATGCCGCTCGACGCTCTCCTGGGCCTCGGTCACGTGGCGCACCATGCGCTCCCAGCCCTCGTCGCGGTCCTTGGTGCAGACCACGTTGACGACCACGGTGGGCTGCTTGGGACCCCAGCCGTGCTCGGCCCGGACGGCGTTGAAGTCGCGCATGTCGACCCGGTATTCGTCCCACTTCTTCTGGTTGGTGAACAGCATGCCCAGGCCCGCGTCGGCGGCGATGCGCAGCGTGCCGGGGCTGATCCAGGCGACCTTCAGGTGGTCGAGCAGGTCGGGCGTGCGCGGCCGCGGCCGGATCGTCGTCTCGGAGATGGTGAAGAACTCGCCCTCGTGGGCGAAGAACTCGCTGCTCCAGGCCTTGCGCAGGATCTCCAGCGACTCCAGGAAGCGCCCCCGCGACTCCCCCATCGGGACGCGGAAGCCGTCGAACTCGCGCTGGCCGGCGCCGCGCCCCAACCCGATGGTGAGCTTGCGGCCCTGCAGCATGTTGTCGAGCACCGAGATCTGCTCGCAGATGGCGATCGGGTCGTACCAGGGCAGCACGACGACCATCGTGCCGAAGTCGATGCGCTCGGTCATGCCGGCGAAGTAGGTCAGGTTCTGCACCGCGCCGCCGGTCATGATGTAGGGCGAGAAGTGGTGGTCGATCGCCCACAGCGAGTCGTAGCCCAGCGGCTCGACGAGGCTGCCCAGGTGCAGGTCTTCCTCGTAGATCTGGGCGTCGGTGACGGGCTGGGGCTCGTCGCTGGCCTTGCGCTCGAAGCGGTCCCAGTCGTGGTAGTTCTGGAAGTTGAGGTGAACGCCGACCTTCATCGCGGGGCTCCTTGCCTGGTCGTTGCGCGACCTGCGCGGCCGGGGATCGGTGGGCCGTCGCGCAGGCTATCTGCTTTCGCGGATGGCAGCCAAGAGCTCGCGCTCCAACTGCCCGACGATGCCCCGCCGCACGCGGGCGATCTCGGCGTCGGTCAGCGTGCGTTCCGGCGAGCGATAGGTGACGGCGTAGGCGAGCGACTTCTTGCCCTCGGGCACCTGCGGGCCCTGGTAGACGTCGAACAGGTCGGCCCGCTCGACGAGGCGGTTGCCGGTGAGGACGGCGTGGACCCGAGCCGCGGGCAGGTCGGCCTCGACGACGATCGCCAGATCCTCCACAACCGCCGGATAGCGGCTGAGCGTGCCGATCCGCAGCGGCTCCGGCTCGCACGCGGCCAGCGCGTCGACGTCGAGCTCCGCGAGGAACACGTCGCCCGCGATGCCCACCCGCTCCGCGACGGCGGGGTCGAGTTGACCCACCACCCCCACCGGCGTCACGCGCCGCCGCTTGCCCGTCCCTTGGACGACGCCGACGCGGGCGCTGATGCCGGGCAGCAGCGCTGCGTCGGGCGGCTCGGCGCCCTCGTAGTCGAAAGGCAGGCGCAGCGCGGCCGCGACCGCGTCGAGCAGGGCCTTGGCGTCGTAGAGGTCGGCGGCGCGCGGCTCGGGGTCGTGGGCGGAGGCGGCGGGCGTGCCACCCATCGCCAGCACGACGTCGGTGCGCTCGCGGGGCAGGTCGTCCGGGCGGGGGAGGAACACCTTTCCCGCCTCGAAGATCTGCAGGCGGCCGGCCGCCCGCGCGCCGCCGCGGGCGTTGGCCGCGTAGCTCGCGAGCACGCCCGGCCGCAGCGACGTGCGCATCCGCGCGTGCTGCGAACTCATCGGGTTGAGCAGGGGCAGGGCGTCGTCGCCGGACGGGGCGCCGCTGGGGCCGGCCGGGACGGCGTCGAGCGCCGCCGCGCTGGTCGCGGCGTAGGTGATGACCTCGCCGCAGCCGGCGTTGGCGAGGGCGTCGCGGATCGACTCGCGCACCCGGCGGGGGCGATCGAGGCTCGGCTCCGGCAGCACGCCGCTGAGGCCCCGGCTGGGCAGGTTGTCGTAGCCGTAGATGCGACAGACCTCCTCGACGACGTCGTCGGGCAGGGCGATGTCGGTGCGCCAGGGCGGCGTCTCCACGACGTAGGTGCCGGGCGGCTTCCAGCGGGTGGGCAGGCCCAGGCCGCTGAGGACCGATCGCACGGTCTCGGTGGGCATGGCCACGCCGGCGATGCGCTCCAGCCGATCGGACGTCAACTGCACGCGCGCCGGCGGCCGCTTCGCCGGGTACGCGTCGGCGACGCCGGTGTCGGCGATGCCGCCCCCGGTCTCCAGCAGCAGCCGCATCGCCCGCGCCGAGGCCAGCCCCGCCAACTCCGGGTTGAGACCCTTCTCGAAGCGCAGGGAGGCCTCGGTGCGTTGCTTCAGGGCCGCCGCCGTGCGGCGCGTGTTGTCGGGCGCGAAGCTGGCCGCCTCGAGCAGGACGTTGGTCGTGTCCGGCGCGACCTCGGAGTCGGCCCCGCCCATCACGCCGGCCAAGGCTCGCCCCGTGGTCGCGTCGGCGATCAGCAGGTGATCGGCGCCGAGCTGGTGGTCGCTGCCGTCGAGCAGGGTGATGGCCTCGCCGGGCCGCGGCCGGCGAACCACGATGCGGCCCTCGTCGAGGCGGTCGTAGTCGAACGCGTGCAGCGGCTGGCCCATCTCCAGCATGACGAAATTCGTCACGTCGACGACGTTGTTGATCGGCCGCTGCCCGGCCGCGGCCAGGCGTTGCTGCAGCCACTCCGGCGAGGGGCCGACGCGGATGCCGCGGATGATCGTCGCGATGTAGCGGCCGCAGAGGTCGGGATCGGCGATCTCGACGGACGTCGCCTGCGCGATCGGCGGGCCCTCCTGCGGGTACTCGATCTCCGGCTCGCGCACGGCTTGGCCGGTCAGCGCCGCCACCTCGCGGGCGATGCCGAGCACGGAGAAGTGGTCGGGCCGGTTGGGCGTGGGCGTGATGTCGAGCACGGTTTGGCCGAGCACCTCGCCCAGCGGCGTCCCGACGGCGGCCGCGTCGTCGAGGACGAGGATGCCTTCGTGCTCATCAGAGAGGCCGAGTTCCAACTCCGAGCAGACCATGCCGGCCGAAACGACGCCGCGGATCTTCGACCGCTTGAGCTTGCGGGTCTTGCCGGAATGCGCATCGTGCAGGGAGGCGCCCTCCAGCGCGAAGGCGATCTTCTGCCCCGCCGCGACGTTGGGCGCGCCGCAGACGACCGTCTGGGGCGCGTCGCCGCCGTAGTCCACGGTGGCCAGGCGCAGGCGATCGGCGGCGGGGTGCGGCTCGACGCCGGTGACGAGGCCGACGCGGACGAGGTTGCCCCAATCGCCCGTGCGGTCGATCGACTCCACCTCCGCCCCGGCCATCGAAAGGCGGTGCGCCAACTCCTCGACGGACAGCGTGATGGGGACGTAGTCGGCCAGCCAGCGCAGCGGGACCTTCACGTCGCGCTCCCGCGGAACTGTTCGAGGAAGCGGAGGTCGTTGGCGTAGAAGTAGCGGATGTCGTCGATGCCGTAGCGCAGCATCGCGAAGCGCTCGACGCCCATGCCGAAGGCGAAGCCGGTGTAGCGCTCCGGGTCGAGCCCGGCCGCCTCGATGATCTCCGGGTGCACCATGCCGGCGCCCAGCACCTCCAGCCAGCGCCCGCCCCAGCGGATGCCCAGCTCGGCGCCGGGCTCGACGAAGGGGAAGTAATCGCAGCGGAAGCGGGTCTCCAGATCGGGGCCGAGGAAGCGGTGCACGAACGATTCCAGCGTGCCTTTCAGGTTTGGGAATGAAACGCCCTCGTCGATGACGAGCCCCTCGATCTGGGTGAGCATCCACTCGTGCGTGGCGTCGGTCGCTTCGTAGCGGTAGCAGGCCCCCGGCACGATGACGCGGATCGGCGGCCGGTGCGTCTCCAGGTAGCGGATCTGCATGGGCGAGGTGTGCGTGCGCAGCAGCCGCCGCGGGGGCGGCTCCGCCCCCTCCGCCGGGCCGCCGGCGTCCTCCGGGTCGATCCAGATGGTGTCCCACATGTCGCGCGCGGGGTGGTCGCGCGGGATGCGCAGGCGGTCGAAGTTGTAGCTGTCCCACTCGACCTCGGGGCCCTCGACGATGTCGAAGCCCATCTCCCGGAACACGCCCTCCATGGCTCGGCGGGTGAGTGTGACGGGGTGCAGTTGCCCCTGAGGCAGCGAGCGCGCGGGCAGCGTCACGTCGACCGAGGCGGCGGCCTGCGCGACCGAGGCGCCTCGGAGCAGCGCCTCGCGGCGCTCGTCGAACGCCGCCTCGAGCGTGCCCTTGAGCGCGTTCGCGCCCTTGCCGATGGCGGGCCGGTCGGCCGCCGGCAGGTCGCGGACGCCGCGCAGCACGCCGGTCAGCCGCCCCTTGCGGCCCAGGTAGCGCGTGCGCCAGCCGTCGAGGGCGGCCGCGTCGGACGCGGCGGCCAGCTCGCGCCGGGCGTCGGCTTCCAGGGCGGCGAGGTCAGGGAGCGCCATCGCGGTCACCGTACTTACGGCCCCGGCGGAGGGCAATCGCGGCCGGCGGCGGCGCGGCGCCGCGCTGCTACACTCGCGCCGATCGATGCGAGAGCGAAGGAGCCCCCTGTCATGGCCGTCAAGAGCTACGTCCTGATCGAGACCGAAGTGGGCACGGCGAAGTCTGTCGCGGACCACCTCAAGGACATCCACTACCGCGATGCGAGCGTGACGCAGGTGGATACCGTGACCGGCCCGTTCGACGTCGTCGCGCAGATCGAGGCCGAAGATCTGAACCGTCTGGGCAGCTGCCTCACCGAGGCGATCCAGACGATCACCGGCGTGAAGCGCACCACGACCTGCCTGACGCTGATGCTCGACTAGCCGCGCCCCGCGCGAGGTTCCGGCGCAGAAAGGCGGGCCGATGCCCCGGCGGACCGAGCCCCCCGCGGACATGCTGCCCGTGGAGGAGGCGCTGGCGCGGATCCTCGACCTCGTGCGGGAGATGCCGGCCGAGCTGCGCCCGATTCGCGAGGCCACCGGCCAGGTACTGGCCGCCGATGTCGTGGCTCCGTTCGACATCCCCCCGCACGACAACACGGCCATGGACGGCTACGCGGTGCAGGCGGCGGATACGGCGCCGGCCGGCGCTGATGTCGATGGAGAGGGCGCCGCCGAGCTGCGGGTGATCGGCGAGTTGGCCGCGGGCTACGTGTACGAGGGCGCCGTCGGCCCCGGCGAGGCCGTGCGCATCATGACCGGCGCCCCGATGCCGTCCGGCGCGGACTCGATCGTGCCCTTCGAGGAGACCGATGAGACGGGCTTGCAGGCGCCGGGCCAGTCGGCCGACGCGGGGCAGCGCAGCGTGCGCGTGCTGAAGGCGGCCCGGCCCGGCGCGAACATCCGCCGCCGCGGGGAGGACGTGCGCCAAGGGGCGCTCATCCTGACGCGGGGGCTGGTGCTGCGCGGGGCCGAGATCGCCGTCCTGGCCTCGATGGGGATCGGCGCGGTGTCGGTCGTGCGGCGGCCGCGCGTCGCCATCCTCTCCACCGGCGACGAGCTGCTGACCCCGGGCGCCTCGGCCGAGGGGGAGCCGCCGGCGCCCGGCAAGATCTACGACAGCAACGCCTACGGCCTGGCGGCGCTGGTCGAGGAGTACGGCGGCGTGCCGGTGCTGTCGGGCATCGCGTCGGACACCGTGCCGGCGCTGACCGCCAAGATCGCCGAGGCGGTGGCGGCGGCCGACATGGTGGTGACGTCTGCGGGGGTCTCGCGCGGGGACTTCGACGTCGTCAAGGAGGTGCTGGCGCAGGAGGGCGAGGTGCGCTTCTGGACGGTGCGGATGAAGCCCGGCAAGCCGCTGGCCTTCGGCCGCTTCAGCGCCGCCGACGGGCGGGCCGTGCCGCACATCGGCCTGCCGGGCAACCCGGTCTCCTCGCTGCTGGCGTTCGAGTTGTTCGGGCGGCCGGCGCTGTTCAAGATGCAGGGGCGGCAGGTGCAGGCGCGGCCGGTCGTGACGGCCGTCGCCGACGAGCCGATCATCAACACCGACGCGCGCCGGGTCTACGCGCGGGCGATCGTCGATCGGGCCGCCGACGGCCGCTGGCACGCCCGGCTGACGGGACCGCAGGGATCGGGCGTGCTGACGTCGATGGCCTACGCGAACGGCTATGCCGTCTGCCCGGCCGAGCGGGAGCGGGTGGCGGTGGGGGAAGAGGTCGAAGTGCTGATGGTGGACTGGGAGCACGCGCCCGACTGAGCGGCCGCGATCGAGCAGACCCCTCTCGATCCAACCGAAGCTCGGCGCGGTGTCACGTTCACTCAGCCTCGGTGGTCATGAGCGTCGCGATGTTGGCCACCAGCCATGCCGATGCCGCACACAGCTGCAACCAATCCCCGGTGGATTCAACCCCGGAAGTCACCATGCTGCTCATCCAGCAAACGCTCGCAGCCGTCTGGCCGAGCCATTTGAGGCTCCGCGCCCTGTCCAGTCGGCTGCGTCCCGCGCCAGACGCGGCGGCGACGTCTTCGTTTCTCGTCAGCAGGCGCATTGCACACCGCAGCAGGAGAGATCATCGAGATACATGCCCCACTTGCGGTACTCCTCCAGATCTTCCGCCGGCAGCCCCAGCGAGGTGGCGATCGCTTTGGCGACAACCGCGAATCGTTGCCGATACTTGAAGATGAAGCAGAAGACGTGCTCATTGTGGCGAACCGCGGGGCCGCAGAGGAACACTCCCGGCACGAGGGTCGATTCATCGTCCTCGCTCAGGAGCAGCGAGCCATCCTCGCGTCGCTCGAACAAGTCCGCGACGAGTCTCTGACTGCCCTCGAATCCGCCTGCCAATAGTGGCGGCACCGGCGTCCGGAGCCGGCGTCCGCCTTGAGCCGTCACTTCATACACGGTGTCCACGCGGGCAACCGACTCGATCGGTGTGTTCGGGAACAGCTCCACCTGCTCAACAAACTGGTCTTCACGCATCCGCTCGAGCGTGAACGGGGAAAGCGCGTCACTGGGATCGGAACTCTCCTCCTCCCACGGGCAGTCCTTGTCGAACAGGCAGACGCGTTTGTCGCGACAGGCCAGGTGGTAGGCAGCGTCGACGCCGCTCTCGTAGCCGCCCACCACGATGAAGTCGTCGCCCTCCAGCTCGTCATAGCTGGCGATGGTCGCGGTGTGGCGGCACAATTCGCTTCCAACGAAGCCACCGAAGCGGGGGTATTGGAACTCGCCGGCCGCCCAGATCACGTGCTTGGCTTGCAAGCTCTCGTCGGCGGTCTCGATGCGGAAACCGCCGCCAACCTTCGCCACCTGCAGGACGTCGACCTCCTGGCGGACAGGCAGCTCGAAGAACTGCGCGACTGCACGCAAGTACGCCGCATAGTCCTCACCGGTCGGATGCTCAACCCCCAAGCTGTACGCGGGTGAAGTGCCGATCGCGATTGAGTTCAGATCGAGCATCCCAATCGAGTTGGTGGCGTACGAGGGCGTGATGAAGCGCGTCTCGGCCGGCCATGAGGCGAACGAAGCGCCGACCGTGTGGCGGTCGAGCACCACGAAGTTCTCGATGCCGGCATGCTGGAGCGTCACCGCCACGCCCACGCCTGCCGCGCCGGCGCCGACGACAACGACGTCGTAGACGTGCTCACTTCCCGTGCGAATCATGGCGAGATCGATCTAGCGGACTCGTGTGCTCCGATCGGCCTGCCCGCAGGGCCTTTGAGGACCGCCTGACTGCGTTCGGTGGCCGTCACGCGTTCTCAGTCCTGGAGGAGCCGGTGAACATGGCATGAGTCATGTCCACCCGCTGTCGCCTGCCTAACACTTCCTCCATCCGAGTCCCGTTGCCGGTCGAGACGCCATCCTTGGGGCTGGTCCTTGCAGCCAAGCACCCGCATCAGCCGCCGCGATCAACGGGTCGCTCGACGACGGCGCCTGCACCCCCGTCGGGCCGACCGTGACCCCTGGCGCGGGCCGCTCAGCCGCTGTAGGTCCAGCCGGTGTTGAGCGACGTCAGGGGCTCGGCGTCGCGCTGGCGGTCGCCGTCGAGGACTTGGGCGACGACGAGGATGTGGTCGCCGGCCGGGATGAACTGCTGCGCCTCGCAGTCGAGCCAGGTGAGGGCGTCGCTGAGGACGGGGCAGCCGCGCTCCGTCGTCCAGTACTCGACGCCGGCCAGCTTGTCGCGCAGTTGCTGGCCGCGCGTGCGCCCGCGGATCTTGGCCGGGTCGCGCGGCTGCAGGAAGCGCCCGGCGACGTCGAAGCAGTCCTCGGCCAGCAGGGCCACGCTGAGCGCCCGGTTGGCCTGGATGCTGGCCAGACTGTAGGAGTCGCGCTCGAATGCGATCAGGATCAGGCGGGGCTTGAAGGAAACCTGCAGCACCCAGTCGGCGATCATGCCCGAGGGGTCGCCGTCGCGCTGCGTACCGATGAAGTAGACGCCGTAGGGCATCTCGTGCATGACGGCGGCCAGCCGCGCGTGCTGGCGGCGCGAGTGGGCCGGCTCGGGCTCCGAGGGAACCGTCACGACGGCCGACTCCGCCCGCAGTTGCAGGAGCAGGTCGCGGGCGATGTTGAGCTCCTGCATGCGGGCGTCGGCGTCGGGCGCGTCGGGGTTGCGGTCGGGGTGGAAGATGCGCGCCAGCGTGCGGTAGCGCTCGGCGATGACGTCGGCCTCCGCGTCGGCGGGCACGCCGAGCAGGGCGGCGGCTTCGGCCCGGTCGCGGGGGATGGCCATGGCGGTCAGCGTATCGCGCCGGGCGCGGCCTCGGAGAATCGGGCGGCTACTCGCGCTTGCCGGGCAGCTTGGGGGCCAGCCAGCCGATGAACGCCTGGGGCGCGCGGGTCTGCATGTAGAAGCGCCCCGGTCCCTCCAGCTTGGCGACCAGACCCTCGCCGCTCGTCAGGGTGGTGCGCCAGCCGCCCGACTTGCCGACGCTGTAACGCACGCTCTCGTCGAAGGCGACCATGTGCCCGGTGTCGACGGTGTAGCGCTGCCCCTCGCCGAGCTCGATCAGGCGGATCGCGCCGTAGCTGGAGAGGAAGATCGTGCCGGCGCCGGTGGCCTTGAGCAGGAAGAGACCCTCGCCCGAAAAGAAGCTCTTGGCGCCGCCCCACTTCGTGTCGATCTCGACGCCGTCGGTGGCGGCGAGGAAGGAGCCGGACTGGATGAGCAGCGACGGGCCTCCGACCTCCAGGGCCACGATGTCGCCCGGCAGGGCGGGCGCGACCGTGACCTCGCCGCCGTCGCCGGAGGCCTCGAACTTGTTGATGAAGAAGCTCTCGCCGCCCAGCACCGACCGCTTGAGCCCCTTCATGAGGCCGCCCCGCACCTCCGACTTCATCTCGATCGTGTCGGACATGCTGACCATCGCGCCGGCCTCGGCCTGCATGCGTTCGCCGGCGCGCAACTGGATGACGCCCAGGGCGAAGGCGGGACCGTGCTCGATCGTGTACTCCATGGGGCTCACTTCGTTCGTGGGGCCGCCGCCGTCGCGGCGGCCGGGTGGGGTGGTGGACCGCACTTCCATCCTACCCACGCGTGGGATAGTAGCGGGCCGTGAAGTGGTCGAACTCGTGGCTGGCGGCGCTCCAGGAGACCTCGATGTCGATCACGCGGGCCATGCCCGGCCCCTCGTAGAGCCGTTCGAGGAGGGCCTCGAGCAGCGGTCGCGGCCCCTCCGCGACGACCTCCACGGTCGTGCCGGTGGGCAGGTTGCGCGCGTAGCCGCTCAGCGCGTGGGGGTTGAGGCGGTAGGCCGTGCGGCTACAGAAGTCGCGGTAGCCGACGCCCTGCACGAAGCCGTGCACGAGCGCCGTCAGCCGCTGATCCGGGCCGGCGTCGCCGGGCGGGGCCATCGGCCGCCTACGTCGCAGCCGGTTCCACCAGCCCATGCACCACCTCGCGAACCAGTTCCGGCGGCACGTCGTCGCGCACGACCGGCGCGCCGATCGCCTCCAGCAGCACCCAGCGCTGCCGCCCCGCCGCGACCTTCTTGTCGCTTCGCATGGCCTCCAGCACCGCG
>JAPOXB010000071.1:0-6483 GCA_026707335.1 Chloroflexota bacterium | reverse complement strand
TGCCGAGCAGCGTCGTGGGGGCGTGCACGAGCGGCATCCCGCGCAGGTAGGTCGCGGCGGCCGTGCCGGCCAAGTCGGTGACCACGCCGCCGCCCAGGGCCAGCACGACGTCGCCGCGCTCGGCGCGGGACACGGCCAGCCAGTCGAACAGGGCCTGGAGTTGCGCGGGGTTTTTGCTGGTTTCGCCGCCGGGTACGGTCGTCGCTTCGCAGCGGCGGCCGGCGGCCGTCAGGGCCGAGGCGACCGCCTCCCCGTAGAGCGCCTGGATGGCGGCGTCGCAGACGAGGAAGACGCGCCCGGCCCTGGGCGCGACCGCGTCGAGGATCTCGGGCAGCCGCTCCAGCAGGCCCCAGGCGCAGTAGACCGGATAGTCGGCCGCGGCCGGACGGGTGCGCACGACGGCGGCCAGGGCGGCGTCTGCGGCGGGCGAGGGGGCCTCCGGCTCGGCGGTGGCCGGCCCCCGCACGAGGTCGCGGCGGCGCTCCGCGGAGGCGACGGCAGCCGGCCCATCGCGCTCGAAGGCGGCGGCGATCTGGTCGACGACCTGCTCGACGGAGGCCGTGTCGGTGTGGACCGTCGCGTCGGCGAGGGCATAGTGCGACTGGCGGGCGGCCTTGAGGCGACGCACGGTCTCGAGGCGCTCCCCGCCGGCGAGCAGCGGCCGGGCGTCGGCGCGGGCCGATTCGGCGGGGGCGTGGCGGGCGACGATCGTGCCGGGTCGGGCCTCCAGCGCGACGACGAAGCCGCCGTCGCAGAGGACTTCGCGGTTGGCGGCGTCGAGCCACAGGCCGCCGCCGGTCGCGATCACGGCCCGCTCCCGGGAGGCGGCCTGCCGGGCGGCGTCGCGCTCCAGGGCGCGGAAGGCGGCCTCGCCGTCCTGCGCGAAGATGTCGGGCACGCTGCGGCCGGCGCGTTGCTCGATTAGGTCGTCCGTGTCGAGCGCCGTCCAGCCCAGCCGGTCCGCGAGGGCGCGCGCGACGGACGACTTGCCGGTGGCGCTGAAGCCGATCAGGACGATGCGCGTCGGTTGGGCCGGGGGCATGGCCGCTACCCGTCCGCCGGCCGCTCGTCGAGGGGGCCGATGCGGGCCCGGAAGGCGGCCAGGTTGCGCTGCACCTCGGCCAGGCTGTCGCCGCCGTGCTTCTCCAGCAGGGCGTCGGCCAGGACGAGGGCCAGCAGCGC
Source organism: Chloroflexota bacterium (assembly GCA_026707335.1). GTDB lineage: Bacteria > Chloroflexota > Dehalococcoidia > Bin125 > Bin125 > TK10-74A. The sequence goes on along the minus strand of JAPOXB010000071.1, from coordinate 5,301 downwards.
CTCGACGATGACGCCTGCGGCGGGCACGACGCAGACGTCGGAGCGCTCGTAGTGGGCCTGCACCCGCTCGCCGCTGGCGAGGTCGGCCGAGGGCAGCGGGTGGGCGAGCGTCGCGATGGGCTTGACCGCCACCCGCACGACGATGTCCTCGCCGTTGCTCGTGCCGCCCTCAATGCCGCCGGCGTGGTTGCTGGCGCGCCGCCAGGGACGCGTGGGGGCCTCGCCGCTGGGCCAGGCGTCCTGCGGCAGGACGACGTCGTGCATCTGCGATCCGCGCCGCGCCGCGCCGCGGAAGCCGTCGCCGATTTCCACGCCCTTGAAGGCGTTCATGCTCAGCAGCGCCTGGGCGATGCGGCCGCTGAGCTTGCGGTCCCAATGCACGTGCGAGCCGAGGCCGAAGGGCACGCCCGTGACCCGCGCCTCCACGACGCCGCCCACGCTGTCGCCGTCGCGCTTGGCGGCGTCGATCGCGGCGACCATGCGGGCGGCCGCGTCGGGGTCGGCGCAGCGGACGGGGGAGTCCTCGAGCGCCTGCCAGTCGATGTCGGCGAAGTCGGCCTCCTCCGAGGCGACGTCGGCGATGCGCACGACGTGGCTGTAGAAGCGGGCCCCAGCCTGCTCGGCCAGGCTGCGGGCGACGGCCCCGGCGGCGACGCGGGCGGCGCTCTCGCGGGCGCTGGCGCGCTCCAGCGAGTTGCGCACGTCGCCGTAGCCGTACTTCAGCGCCGCCGCGAGGTCGGCGTGGCCGGGGCGGACGCGGGTCACCCGAGTGGGCGGCTCGGCGTCCGGCTCCAGCGCTTCGACGGCCATCGTCTCGGTCCAGGGGCGCTTATCGGGGCCGCTGCCGGTGGCGTGGTCGCGGTTCTCGATCCACAGCGCCACCGGGCTGCCCAGCGTGCGCCCATGCCGCACGCCGCCGCGGATGTGGGCGTAGTCGGTCTCGATCTTCATGCGGCCGCCGCGGCCGTAGCCGCGCTGCCGGCGCGCCAACTGCGCGCGGATGTAGGCCTCGCTCAGGGGCACGCCCGCGGGCAGGCCCTCGACGATGACCGTGAGGCCCGGCCCGTGCGACTCCCCGGCGGTGAACCAGCGCAGCGATCCCATGGAATGACGGTAGCGCAGGCGAGAAATGCGATCCGCCGATCAACGCCGCGCGCGCTACGGATCGGGGGCGGCCGTCTCGGCCGCCTCCTCCGCTTGGGCGAGGGACGCGGCGAGGGCGGGGGCCATGGGCGGCAGCTCGATGGGGCGCGGCTCGCCGCTGGGGCCCAGGTCGTACGTGGCGTTGAAGGCCAGCGCGATCTCCCGCGCCTCGGCGTCCCAGTCGAGCCCCACCGCGTCGGCGCGGTCGGCGCTCATGCTGAGGATCGGCTGGGGCGTCGCCCGGGTGGCGTCGCGGAAGGTGGTGTAGACGTCCACGCGCACGACCTGGGGGAGGTAGTCGGCGACGTCGTAGAAGACCATCTCGGTGATGCGCACGGCGGTCGCAAGGGCGATGTCGAGGGCGGTCGCCACCTGCTGGCTCTTGCCGCCGATCACGCGCATCTCGGGCTCGGCGCTGGTCGTGATCTGCACGTGGCCGGCGTCGGCCGCGAGCAGCTCCATGCCCTGCACGCCCGCCCAGACCGCCGCGTTGATGCCCTTGGGCGGGCGCATGCGGCGCCAGTGGTCGATCTCGGCTTCGAGCAGGCCGCGGATCGCGTCGAGGTCGTTGGCCGCCGCCAGCTGCCGCCAGTAGGTGTGCGTGCGCATCTCTTTGAAGAGGACGAGCCCAATCAGCCCCACGATCACGAAGATCACGGCGAAGGTGATCGCGACGCCTTCATTCATGAGATCGGCCTTCGGCCGGGGCATTCATGAGATCGGCCTCCGGCCGGGGCATTCATCGTGTTTGGCTCCGGCCGTGACGATCACGAGACCTCCGCCATGGCGCGGCGGGCGGCGGCGGTCATGACGGCCATCGGCGGCACGCGCCGGGTCCACAACTCGAAAGAGGCCGCGCCCTGGTGCACGAGCATGGGCAGGCCGCCGATGACGCGGTGGCCGGCGGCGGCCGCCTCGCGCGTGAGCGGCGTCTGCAGCGGATTCGCGACCAGGTCGACGACCAGCGCGCGGGGGTTGAGCGCATCGACGGGGAAAGGCGTCGCGTCGGGCTCGTCGGACCCATGCATGCCTACCGGGGTGCAATGCACGACCAGGTCGCAGACCTGCAGCGCGCCGATGGCGGCGGGGTCGTCGGCGCCGCTGGCCCGCAGGCGCACGCCGCCGGCGTCGCCGCCGGTGAGCGTCGAGGAGACGTCGTGGCGCAGGCGGGCGGCCCGCACGGCGGTGCGGTTGACGATCGTGATCGAGGTGGCCTTGCGCCAGACCAGCGCCCAGGCGACCGCCCGCGCCGCGCCGCCCGCGCCCCAGACGACCGCGTTGACCCCGCGCGCGTCGAAGCCGACGTCCTTGAGCGCGGCCTGGAAGCCGGCGACGTCGGTGTTGAAGCCGGCCAGGTGCCCGCCCTCGTTGACGATGGTGTTGATCGCACCGACGAAGCGGGCGGTCTCGTGCAGGCGGTCCACGTAGCGCAGGGCCGCCTCCTTGTACGGGATCGTGACGTTCGCGCCGAGGGCGTCGGGCGTGCGCAGCCCGCGGATGAACTCCTCGACCTCCTCGGGGGGCAGATCCCAGGCCTCGTAGCGCGCGTCGAGGCCGATGGCGTCGAACGCCGCCTGCTGGAAATGGGGCGAGATGCTGTGCCCCAGTGGGTGGCCGATCAGGCCCACGCGTACGCTCATCGCTGCTGATCCCTCCGCCTCATCCGCTCTCCGCTTCCCGCTCCCGCTACTGGCTGCGCACCCGGTCGACGTTGTCGCGGTGCTCCTCGAAGGTCTCCGCGAACAGGTGCCCGCCGTCGCCCCGCGCGACGAAGAAGAAGTACGGCGTCTCCGCCGGCCGCAGGGCGGCGAGGATGGACTCGATGCCCGGCGAGGCGATCGGGGTCGGCGGCACTTCGTCGGAAGCATACGTGTTCCAGGGCGACGGCACTTGCAGATCCTCCGCCGTGAGGGGGGACTTCCAGTGTCCGTAGAGGGAGACGCTGTCCGGATCCTGGGCGAGCGCGTACTGCACCGTCGGGTCGGCCTGCAGCGGCAGGTCGTTGTCGATGCGGTTCCAGAACACGGAGGCGATGACGGCCCGCTCGGCGGGCAGCACGGCCTCCCGCTCGACGATCGAGGCGATCGTGAGCAGCAGGTGCAGCGGACGGCCGGCGGCGGCGATCTCGGCCCGCATATCGATCGTGATCTGGGCGTCGAATTGGCGCAGCATCTGCCGGACGACGTCGGCCGCGGTCGCGACGCGGGAGATGACGTAGGTGCTGGGGAAGAGGTAGCCCTCCAACGAGACGCCGTCGGGCCGCGCGAAGGCGAGCGTGCCCCGCGCCACGTCCGGGTCGGCTGCGGCGGCCTCGAGGTCGGCGACGCTGATCGGGCTGTGCTCGGCGACGCGCGCGAAGATCTCGGCCGCCTGCCAGCCCTCCGGGATCGTCACCACGATCTCCGACGTGACGCCGCGGCGGATGCGCTCGATGACGTCCATCGTGAGCATGCCGGGCTCGAAGTCGTACGTGCCGACGACGAGGCGGCCCTCGTAGCCAAGCAGCCCGACCAAGGTCTGGAACTGCCGCGAGGACGTGATCACGCCGCGGCGGAAGAGTTCGTCGCCGATCTGTTCGGCGGTGTGACCACTGGGGATCTCGACGACGATCGTCTCCTCGCTCCTGGTGGGGCGCTGCTCCCGCGGCTCCGGCGTGTCGCCGAGGACGGCGCCGGGGCTGTCGAGCGAGATCCACACCGCGACCGCGGCCAGCACGGCCACCAGGATCCCGCTCACCGCCCAGGCCAGCTGGCGGTTCATGGTTCGCCCGCGCGCTGGGCATCGAGCCAGCGCTGGAGGATGGTCGCGGCGGCGGCGGCGTGCTGCTTCTCACGCCGGCGCGCGCGGCGGGCGGGGCTGATTGCCCCCGGCCGGCGTCCGCTGCGCGGCTTCATCGTCGTCGGCGTCGGCGCGGCGTCGTTCGAGTGGCGCTCCCCCTGCACGGCCAGCGGTAGCCCGAGCGCCCCGGCGACGCCCGCGCCCAGCTCGCGGAAGGCCGCTGCCTGGGCGTCCTCGGCGCCGTCGGGGCGGTAGGGCACGCCGACGACGAGCAGCGCAGGCGCGTCGGGCGCGATCGCGGCGCGGATGCAGGCGGCGATCGCGGCGGGCGTGTCGGGCCGCAGCGCGCGCCGGTCGACGGTCGTGCTGGGCAGCGCCAAGCGGCGGGCGTCGTCGGAAAGGGCGACCCCGATCCAACGCTCGCCGGGGTCGATGGCGAGCACGCGGCCGGGCGGGGGCGCGGGCTCAGCCACGCGACCGACGATCCGTCGCGGCGCGCGGGCCGGCTGGGCGGCGGTGGTGCATCTGCATTCGACGGCGCTCTTGCCCCTTGGTCTCCCCGTCGCGGGCGCCGCCACGCCTGTGCAATGAGCATATCGAACCGGGGCGCGTGCGTGGCGGTGTGGGCAGGGCCGGACTACCGCCCCTGCTCATCGATCAGGCGCTCGAGGATGGCCGGGACCGCCGCCAGGGCGTCATCGACCCGGCCCGCATCCCTGCCGCCGGCCTGCGCCATCTCGGGCCGGCCGCCGCCGCCGCCGCCCGCGACCCGCGCCACCTGCTTGATCAGGGCGCCCGCGTGCAGGCCCCGCTCGACGAGGTCGGGCGTGATCATCGAGAGGAACTGCGGCTTGCCGCCGGACACCGTCGCCAGCACGATGACGCCGCTGCCCATGCGCCTGCGCAGTTCGTCGCCGGCGCGGCGCAGCGCGTCGGAGGATTCGACCTCGATGTGGCCGGTGGCGAGCGAGACGCCCGCGACTTCGACCGTGCCGGCCGCCAAGTCCCCGGCCGAGGCCGCGCCCGCCTGCCGCTCAACCTCGGCCAGGCGGCGGCGCGCGTCGGCGAGTTCGTCCTGGAGGGCCTCCACCCGCGCCGGAAGCTCCTCGGGCGGCGTCTTGAGCAACTGGGCGGCGTGCTGCAGCGACTCCAGCCGGCGCCGCTGCCAAGCCCCGGCCGCCGCCCCCGTGAGCGCCTCGATGCGGCGCAGCCCCGCCCCGATGCTGGCGTCGCTGACGATCTGGAACGCGCCGACGAAGCCCGTCGCGGGCGCATGCACGCCGCCGCACAACTCCTTGCTGAAGCAGTCGTGCACGTGCGGGGCGGGGTCGCAGATCTCGACGACGCGGACGTCGCTGGCGTACTTCTCGCCGAAGATGG
>JAPOXB010000132.1:13237-26150 GCA_026707335.1 Chloroflexota bacterium | reverse complement strand
CCGCCGCCGGCGAGGCCGCCGCCACCGCCCAGCAGACCGCCGAAGCCGCGGCCGAAACCGCCGCCGCGGCCGTCGCCGCGGCGCAAGAGGCCGCCGACGCGGCCCAGGAGGCCGCCGAGAGCGCGGCCATGGCGGCGGAGGACGACATGGCCGACGAGGCCTCGGGCCCCTTCGCCGACATCGACCTGGACGCGTCGATCACGACCGCGGTCCCCACCGACGCTGGCGGGACCGACCAGCACCGCTCGGGCAGCCACCTCAACTACATCTCCCACGCCAGCGTCTACGCCAGCGGGGTCGAGACCCACCCCGACACGAACGCGGTGATCCCTCACATGGTCGCGCCCGAGTTCGTGGACGACGTGACGATGGTGGCCGACGTCCGGCCTGCCCCCTTCCACGACGGATCGATCCTCTCGGCGGAGGACCTGGTCTTCACCTACGAGCGGGCGGGCAACCTCGCCGAGTACCACCAAGGCGGCGAGACGAGCGATCACGCAGCCGGCTGGACCAGCTCGCGCGCGCAATACGGCTCCCAGAACTGGGTCCGCAGCGAGGCCCGCGATGATCGGACCTGGGTCGTGGAGCTGACCGAGCCGAATGCCACCTTTCTTGGGGTGATCGTGGGGGAGAGCCCGACCTCACTGTCGATCGTCTCCAAGGCCTATACGGAGCGTGTGGGGGACGCGGTGATGGACCGGGAGCCGATGGGGACCGGCCCCTACCGCTTCGTGAGCCACGGGGAAGACACGGACTTCGTCTTCACCCGCCACGACGACCACCTCAACCCGCTGGACCACCCGATCAACGTGAGCCACGTGCCCTTCCATAAGGACCTTACGGTGCTGGTGCGGCCGGAGGTGCTGTCGCAAATCGCCGGGCTCGAGGCAGGGGAACTCGACCTGCTCTACGAATTGTCGACCAAGGACGTGGAGGGGCTCGTTGACGACCCCGATTTTGTGATCCACTACGAGGGCGACCGCGCCCACCTGCTCTATTGGAACCTGAACAACCCCGTGATGGAAGACGGCTCCCCCAACCCGTTCCTGGACATTCGGGTCCGGGAGGCGGCCAACATTTCACTGAACCGCCAGGCCATCATTGACAACCTGGGCGCCCTGCCGGGGAACCCCCTGTTCACGGGCCCCACTGCCTTCGGTTATCCCTCGCCGGAGCAGATCGAGGCGGCGGGCTTGAATTTCCCCTACGATCCCGAGCGGGGACGGGAGCTGATGGCCGAGGCAGGCTACGCCGACGGCTTCGACACCACGCTCCACACCGTCCTCGGCGTCTGGGGCGGCCTCCCCGCGACGCTGGCTCTCGTGGTACAGCAGGATCTGGCCGCGATCGGCATCCGGCTGACGATCAAGGAGTACACCGCCGCGCAGTACTTCTCCGATGCGGGCGCGCGCCAGCGGCCCAACGCGCCCGGGATCTGGATGTTCGGCAGCGCCTTCCATCCCGACATCCAGTCGGTGGTCAACTGTTGCATCGTCCCGGAGGGGACCTACACGATCTCGCTGCCGAGCGATGACATTGTGGCGCTCGCACGGGCCCAAGCGAAGGAGTTGGACTCGCAGAAGCGGGGTGAGATGGTCAGCCAGTTGTTCCTCGATCATGCCAAGGGCCACTACCACGGCTTCCTGGTCTCCGTGCGGAAGGCGCAGGTCACCCGCTCGGATATCCGCTGGCCCGCCGGCGCGGTGCAGTCGCGGAACTGGAACCATCTCTACGCGGCGCAGAAGTTGCGGGCCTAGGAGCGTCTGTGTAGGCGTCGGCGCGCCGCCGCCGTGCGGCGGCGGCGTGCCGTTGCGTCCCGGGCGCGGGCTGCTGCGTGCCGATTCCCGGATCGCGGCGTCCGGTTCGAACGCTGTCCACGCGAACCTGAGATGCGGGAGGAGACCTCCACGTGAGCTACCAACACCTGTCCTTCGACCGGCACGGCCCCGTGGCCGTCGTCACCCTCAACCGCCCCGAGAAGCTCAACGCCCTCCACTTCGATCTCCAAGACGAGACGCGCGCCGCCTGCGCCGAAGTCGACGCCGACGACGACCTGCGCGTCATGGTCGTCACCGGCGCCGGCCGCGGCTTCTGCTCCGGCTCCGACCAAACCGCCGGCGGCCTCGCGCAAAAACGCGACGTGCCCCAGTACGAGCGCCTCGACGAGTTCGCGCGGCTTCGACGGCAGGCCGGCGGGGACGACGTCTCGCCCCAGAACGAGCGCCTCGACGAGTTCGGCTGGGTCGGCCACCAGGCCAAGGCCTTCTACGACCTCACCAAGCCCACCATCGCCGCCGTGAACGGCGTCGCCGTCGGCGCCGGCATGAGCCTCGCCCTCGCCTGCGACATGCGCATCGGCTCGGAGAACGCCCGCTTCAAGACCGTCTTCATCGAGCGTTCCCTCTCGCCCGACTCCGGCATGTCCTTCTTCCTCCCCCGCATCGTCGGCTACTCCCGCGCCGCCGACCTCATCTTCACCAGCCGCTTCGTCGACGCCGCGGAGGCCCACGCCATCGGCCTGCTCGACCGCCTCGTCGCCGCCGACGCGCTCCTGCCCGCCGCCCTCGAGCTGGCCAACCAGATCGCCGTCTGGCCCCCCGTCGCCATGCGCTCCGCCAAGCGCGTCCTGCAGAAGAACCTGCAGCTCAACCTCCATGACGCCCTGATCAACGAGACCGCCGGCCTCAACTTCGCCAACCGCGCCCCGCACGACGTGCAAGAGGCGCGCGACTCCTTCCTGGAGAAGCGCGCTCCCGAGTTCACCGGCCGCTAGCCGCCCACCTTGGTAGGGTGCGTCCCAGCCATGCCCGCCGCCTTCGACGACCTGCGCGTGCTGGACCTGTCCGACCGCCTCTCGGGGGCGTATAGCGCGCGCCTGTTCGGCGACTTCGGCGCCGATGTGCTGCTCATCGAGCCGCCGGAGGGGCACGCGTTGCGGCGCGAGCCCCCCTTCGCCGAGGGGGTATCGGGGCCGGAGGCGTCCCTGCTCCACGCCTATGTCAACGCCAACAAACGCTCGCTGACGGTGCGCGACCCGTGGCAGATCGCGCCGCACGTCGCCGCCGCCGACCTGATCGTGACGACCGCGGCGCCCCTGCCCGGCTCGCTGCGCGCCGCGCTCGACGCGAAGCGCCCCGACGCCGTCCATCTTTCGGTGACCCCGTTCGGCCTCGACGGACCGTTGACGGGCGCGGCCGGGAACAACCTCACCGCCTGCGCCATGAGCGGTTGGGCCGACATCTGCGGCGACGAGGGCGAGCCGCCGCTGCAGCTGCCGCCGCACTCCGCCGACTACATCGCGGGGGTGTCGGCGTTCGTCGGCGCGGCCGGGGCGCTCCTGCGGCGGCGGGCGTCCGGCAAGGGCGCGCTGGTCGACGCGGGCGAGGCGGAAGCGGCGATCGTCACGACGATCCCCTGGTCGCTCGCGGCGGTGTACGAGGGGCCCGGGGGCCACGCGCAGGAAGTGCACACCCATCACCGCGACCACCGGTTCTACCGCGCGGCCGACGGGGAGATCATGATCGGCCTGGGTCCGGGCCCGTTCTGGATCGACGCGATGCACGCGCTCGACCTGCCCGAGCTCGCCGACGACCGCTTCGCCGACCCGCTGGTCCGCCGCGCGCACGTCGACGAGTTCCAGCCGCGTATCGAGGAGCGCGTCGCGCAGCTCCCCCGGTTCGACGTGTTCGAGACGCTGTCGTCCGTGCGCTCTCGGTCCGGCGTGGTGGAGCAGATGTCGGACCTGTTGGCCGATCGCCAGCTGCGATCGCGCGGGTACTTCGTCGAGACGGAGGTCGCCGGCGGGACGGCGCGCGTGCCGGGCGCGCCGGCCAAGCTGGGCGCGACCCCGTGGGCGGCGCGACGCGGGGCTCCCCGGCTCGGCGATGCGGCCGAAGAGGCATGGTCGGATCCACGGCCGCCGTCGCCGGCCCCTGGCGCCGTCGATGCGGCGCCGGTCGAGGCGCCGCTATCGGGCGTGCGGGTGCTGACGTTCACGCAGGCGTGGACGGGCCCGCTCGGCACGGAGCTGCTGGCCCTGCTGGGGGCCGACGTGGTCCAGATCGAGGCGCGATCCCGTCCCGACGTTTGGCGCACCTACGCCGGAACGTCCTTCGCCAGTGAGTCCGGCGGCTACCGCGCCGATATCCCCGCCGGCATCGCCGACCCCGGCCGCCGCCAGCGCGCTTGGAACACGATGGGCCTCTACAACGGCACCAACCTGCACAAGCGCGCCATCACCCTCGACATGCGCGACCCACGCGGAGCGGACCTCTTCTGGCGCCTCGTCCCCCGCTTCGATGTCGTGGCGGAGAACTTCCGGCCCCACGTCATGGCCAATTGGGGCGTCACCTTCGAGGCGCTGCGCGCCGCGCGCCCCGACGTGATCTTCGCGTCGCTGTCGGGGTACGGCGCCACCGGGCCGTACGCGTCGTTCGCGGCCAACGGGGAGTCGATCGAGCCGATGTCCGGGTTTGCGTCGTTGCACGGGCGCCTCGGGGGGCCACCGCAAAATAGCGGCGGGCTGCTGCCGGACCCCGTCGGCGGGATGTACCTGGCGACCGCGATCCTGGCAGCCCTCCATCACCGGGCGCGCAGCGGCGAGGGCCAGCAGATCGACATCTCCATGGTGGAGGCGATGACCGCCCACTTCGGCGACGCGGTGCTGGAGCATGCCCTGAACGGCGTCGTGCGTGGGCCATCGGGAAACCGCCACCCGCGCGTGGCGCCGCACGGCGTGTACCCGGCGCGAGACGGCCGCTGGATCGCCATCGCCGCCGAGACCGACGACGCCTGGCGGGCCCTGGCCGGTCGGCTCGGACGGCCGCAGCTGGCCGGCGACCCGCGGTTCGCGTCGGCCGCCGCCCGCAAGGCGCACGAAGACGAGCTCGATGCGGCCATCGCGAGCTGGAGCGGGGAGCAGGACGCCGACGCCGCCGCCGGGGCCCTGCGGGGTCTGGGCTGCGCGGCGGCCCCGGTCGCCCGGGTGGCGGAGGTCGTGGAGTCGCCGCATCCGCACTTCGTCGAGCGGGGGTTCATGGCGGAGGTCGCGCACCCAGAGGCGGGGAGCCACCCCTTGGCGATCGCCCCGTGGAAGTTCTCGGGCCGCGCCGTGGCCAACGTGCACCCCGCGCCCTGCATGGGCGAGCACAGCTTCGAGGTTCTGCACGAGGAGTTTGGGATGAGCGAGTCGGAGTACAACGCCCTGGTCGAGGCGGGCGTCACCGGCGACATGCCCCCGGACTAGCCCGCACCCCCCGCGCTCGTGCGCCCCGCGAGCTTCCCTGGTTACTCTGCGCTATAGTCCCGTTCTTTCGCGGCATCCGTACCAACTCCCGGGGAGTCCCTTAGTGCTCGGTCGCCTCACCGACTTCGTCAGCAGCCCGCGCGGCAAGTGGGTCACGCTGATCGTCTGGCTCGTCGTCGCCGGGCTGCTGATCTCCCAGCTGCCCCGGCTCAGCGACGTGCGCGAGAACGAGGCCGCGCTCTTCCTCCCCGGCGACGCCGAATCGACCCGCGCCTACGAACTCGCGCGTGATCGGTTCCCGTCGGCCGGGACGCCCGTCCTGGCCGTCTTCCGCGAGCCCGACGGGCTGAGCCCCGCGACCTACGCCGCCGCCGCGGACCTCGCCGCCTGGCTGACCGGCGCCGGCGCCCCGGCCAACGTCATCGAGGCGCGGGCGCCCGGCCCCATCGCGGACGACGCGGCCGGCCTCGTCTCCCCCGACCGCACGACGCTGTACGTCCTCGCCGACATCGTCGGCGAGCCGGCCGAGCAGCCATACATCGACACCGTCGACGCGATCCGCGACCGCACGGCCGCGCTCGACCTGCCCGGCGTCGAGGTCGCCGTGGGCGGCCCCGGCGGGCTGGTCGTTGACCTCGTGAGCGTCTTCGCCCGCATCGACACCGTGCTCCTGCTCGTCACGGTCGCGCTCGTCCTCGCGCTGCTGCTCGCCATCTACCGGTCGCCGATCGTCGCCGTGATCCCGCTGCTGGGGGTCGGCCTCGTCTTCCAACTGGCCGGCGGTATCGGCGCCTGGGTCGCCCAGCAGTTCGACCTGCCCATCTCCGGTCAGGCCACCGGGATCATGACCGTCGTGCTGTTCGGCACCGGCACCGACTACGTGCTCTTCGTCTCGGCGCGCTACCGCGAGGAGTTAGCCCGCCACGGCGACCGCCACGAGGCGATGCGCCGCACGATGCGCGGCGTCGGCGGGGCGGTCGCCTCCGCCGGCGCCACCATCCTCGTCGCCTCGGCCGCGCTCGGCTTCGCCAGCCTGCGCTCCTACCAATCGCTGGGGCCCGTCATCGCGCTGGCCGTGGCGCTGATGATGCTGGCCGCGCTGACCCTGATCCCGGCCGTCCTGACGATCGCCGGCCGCCGCGCCTTCTGGCCGATGCAGCCCCGCCTCGACGCCCGGCCGGCCGCCGAGGCCGGCTGGCGGCGCAGCGTCTACGGGCGCATCGGCGGCGTCGTGCTGCGGCGGCCCGGCACGACGCTCGCCTGCACGGCGCTGGCTCTCGGCGTGCTCATCTGCGGCCTGCTCGCCTTCCGCCCCAACTACGACCGGCTGGAGAGCCTGCCCGACGACACGGAGTCGGTGCGCAGCTTCGAGTTGCTGCGCGCCGGCTTCCCGGCCGGCGAGCTCTCGCCGACCCGCGTCTACGTCACACTGCCGCCCGGCGAGCACGCGCTGGACCCCGCGTCGCTGGAGCGGATCGACGCCGTCACCCTCGCCCTCGCCGCCCATCCCGGCGTCGCCGGCGTCTCGGGCCCCAGCCGCCCCTTCGGCACCGGCGGCCCGCCCGGCGGCCCCGGCCCGCCCGCCGCCGCCGCGTCGCGCTTCCTTGCGGCCGACGGCGGCGTCGCCCGCATCGACGTCGTGCTGGCCCTCAACCCCTTCTCGAGCGACGCGCTCGACGCCGTGGCCGAGCTGCGCGACTCCGCCCGCGCCGGCGCGGCCGCGGCCGGCCTGCCGCCGGGCAGCGTGCTCCTCGGCGGCGACACGCCCGAGGCGGCCGACACTCGCGCCGCCGGAAACCGCGACGCGTTCGTCGTCCTGCCGGCCATCCTGCTCGCCATCGGCGTCGTGCTGGCGCTGCTGCTGCGCTCGGCCGTCGCGCCCCTCTACCTGATGGCCACGATCGCCTTCACCTACTTCGCGACGCTGGGCCTCGCCGTCGCGGTGTTCATCCTGCTGCTGGGCCACGGCGGCATCGGCGAGGCGGTGCCCTTCTTCCTCTTCGTCTTCCTCAACGCCCTCAGCGTCGATTACAACATCTACCTCATGTCCCGCATCCGCGAGGAAGGCCGCCGCGCCCCCCTCGCCGAGGCGACGCGGCACGCGCTGGCGCGCACCGGCCCCGTAATCACCTCCGCCGGGCTCATCCTGGCCGGCACCTTCTCCGCGCTCATGCTGCTGCCCCTCCAAGACCTCACGCAGCTGGGCTTCGCCGTCGCCACCGGCGTCCTGATCGACACGTTCATCACGCGCACGCTGATCGTCCCCGCGCTGGTCAAGATCGTCGGTCGCTGGAACTGGTGGCCGTCGGGGATGGGGTGAGGGGGCTTCGCCGCAGCAGGTTCAATCCGGACACTGAGCGATATACGCCTTGGGCGACAGCGCGCGAATATCCGGCACAGCGCCGTCCACGGCCAACTCGTACACCTTGCTTGCCTGATCGGCCTGATAGTCGGCGAGCCTTACGAACGTGTCACGGCCGCGCCGCTTCGGCGCCCAGTGCGGCATCGTCGACCCGGAGTTGATCCGAGAGACCCAGAGCCGGTCCCGGCAGGCATCCGCGATGGCGAGCGTCGGGACGCGAATCACGAGGTGCTCCGCCAATCGGTAGGCGCGCGCGCAGAGGAACTTATCGAGATGCGTCTGCGTCGGCCAGAAGTACACGCGAGAGTTGAGCAACGCATACCACTCCGGAAGGGTCATCCCGTCGAGGCATTTCTCGAGAGCGTTGTCTGAGAGAGGCTTGTTGTCTCGGATCACCGCCGTCCCGTGTGTCGGATGGGAAATCGGGACGGATTCCGGCCTTCGCCCCTCCGTGAGCACGGCGCGTTGGAGCGAGTCGAGCTCGAAGAGCTCGGTCAACCACGCCGTGCTCAACAGCCCGTGCTTCTGGATGCTGTCCCAACTGTCCCGATGGGCCATGTGGAAGAGATACGGGAAAACCTCGGCGAGTTCGGCGGGGGACATACCTAGCCCTTTCCTCGCGGACTCACACGAGCCCCTCCAGCCGATGGAAGCCGAGGTAGCGGTCGGCGACCGCCTCCACCCACGCCGCGCCGGTGGCGGCTCGCAGCGTCGCGACCACCTCCTCGAGAGTCCAGACGATCAAGCTCTCCTTGCTGGTGAGGCAGGCGGCGTACTCGGCGATCGCGTCAGCGCACGCCAAGTTCTGCGCGGGGTAGAGGAACACGAACGCGCCGTCGTCGTAGCTGCTGGGGCGGTCCAAAAAAAGGCTTCCGGCGAGCAGATGGTCTCGCCAAATCTGCTGTAGCGGCTTCTGCCGCAGTGGCTTTCGGCAGTCGGGGGCGAAGGCGTCCATCTGATCCGCGATCTCGTCGTACCGCGGGTAGTGCTTGCCAGCCCTGTTTTCGAGATCCTCGTGGTACTTGACCTCAATGCCAAGGAACCCCGTCCCGCGGGGGCCCTCGAACTGGATGAAGACGTCGAAGGCGGAGCCGTCACCCGTGAAGCGGGGATCCCCTCGCCCTGGGGAGTGCTCGAAGTCGATTGCCGTCACTCGCGTGAGCCGGCCATCTGTTAGCGGCCCGAGGGCAGCCGAAGCGAGGGAGAGGTCACGCTGCAACTCTCCGAAGAGATTGAAGCACAGCGGCTGGCTTGAGAGGAGATCCTCGAAGATCCGCGGTTTCCCGTAGAGCTTGTCTGTGCTCTTCACGCGGTCGAGCACTTCGCCGCGAACGATCTCTCGGATCGTCTCGGTGAGGTAATTCGCGAGCGTCTCGCGGGCGAACGGCATGGCGAGACGCGATCCCAGCGGTTCGGGCCCCTTGCTGCTCCGCAGGCCGATGGGGAGGCCCTGCTCCTCGCGCCACAGCGCCTGGATCAGGCGGGCTCGGCATTGGAAATCGTTGTCGCCTATCACTGCAACCTTGTGGCGCGAGAGCGCTGCGGTGAGGGAACTTCGCCGCCGCATCGCCACCTCTCGCCGATCCGCCCGGCTCTTGCACGGGCTTGCGACGGATGCACGGAGCGTACATCGCCAATGTTGCCGCGACCCGTGACTCGGCACGGCGGACCACTCTCAGGGATTCGCTTCACGCCGGCGGTGCATTCATGGACCCCGACACCGACCTCGCCCGTGAGGCGCAAGGCGCCGACCGCGACGCGCCGGATCCTCCCCACCCGTGACAAATGAGACCTCGTTTCGGCAAGATTGACGGCCTCCAGACCGTCCATATACTCGGCTGCGGAGGCTCCGAATCGTCTGGGGTCTCAATGCATATTGATACAGCGCGAGCGCTGCATCAGACCGGAGGTTGACATGGCCGACCACGACACGCATGAGTGCGACGAGCACGAACACCACGCGCACGAGCACGACATGCACGAGTGCGACGAGCATGAGCACCACGGCGACGAGCCCGGGCACGTGCACGACCCGCACGAGTGCGATGACCACGAGCACCACGCGCACGTCCACGACCCGCACGAGTGCGACGACCACGAGCACCACGAGCACTAGGCCTCGCCGCACGCGCTGCTCGGAAGGTCCACGGACCGATAGGACCGGCTGGCTGATCTTCCGAGAGCAGGCGGCCTTCCGTGGACGCGAGCAGGAAAATGAGACCTGCTCGCGTTTCTTTTTGGGACCGGGCGGGAGCGGCAGGCGAAGGGAAGGGTATCGGCGGTGCGAAGCCTGTTAGTATCAGTTTCGGCCATGCTCCATCGCGCGCCCCGCGGCGCCGCGAGGGGTCGTGTCCGTGACGCCGGCGGCCGAAGGGACTCACATGCCCAGTTCGAGTTCGTCCCGCGACGCTGAACCCGGCCACGACCACGACGCCCACGCGGGCCACGATCACGACGCCCACGCGGGCCACGACCACGACGCCCACGCGGGCCACGATCACGACGATCACGCCGGCCACGACCACGACGATCACGCGGGCCACGACCACGACGCCCACGCCGGCCACGACCACGGCGGTCACGACCACCACGGGCACCATGACCACGCCCATGACCTGCGGGGCGCCAGCCGGCGCAGCCTGCTGATCGCCCTCTCGCTGATCACCACCTACATGGTCGCCGAGATCGTCGGCGGCATCCTCTCGGGCAGCCTGGCGCTCATCGCCGACGCCGGGCACATGGCCACCGACGCCGCCGCGATCCTCATGGCCCTCGTGGCCATGCGCATCGCCGAGAAGGCCGCCTCGGCCAGGCGGACCTTCGGCTACCAGCGCACCGAGGTCCTCGCCGCGCCGCTCAACACGATGGCGCTCTGGCTGATCGCCGGGTGGATCGTCTTCGAGGCCTACCACCGCATCTTCCAGGAGGAAGTGCACATCGACGGCTGGCCCGTGCTGCTGGTCGGGTTGGGCGGCCTCGCGGTGAACATCATCGCCGCCTACATCCTGCACGCCTCGTCCGAGCACAGCATGAACGTCGAGGGCGCCTTCCAGCACGTCCTGGCCGACCTGCTCGGGTCCGTCGGCGTCGTCCTCTCCGCGAGCCTCGTCATCGCCTTCGGCTGGGTGATCGCCGACCCGATCCTGAGCTTCGTCATCGCGCTGCTCATCCTCTACAGCAGCCGGCATCTGATGTTCCAGGTCGTCAACGTGCTGTTGGAGGGGGTGCCCGGGCACATCGACGTGTACAAGCTCTGCAACGACATCGAGGAGATCGAGGGCGTCACCCTGATCCACGACGTCCACGTCTGGACGATCACGTCCGGGAGCGAGGCGTTCAGCGCGCACATCCTGATGGACCCCTCGTACGAGGGCGACATCGAGGAGGTCCGATCGCGGATGCTGCACATCGTCCACGACGAGTTCGGCATCAACCACGCCACCATCCAGCTGGAGCACACGGCGTCGGACTGCAAGGAAGACCACCACGTCGACCACCTCCTCGCCGAATCCCACGAGGCGCACACGCTGCGGATCTAAGGCCCCTCTCCCCACCCGGCGCCTCCCCGGCCGACTCGTGCGCCGCGGCGCCGAGCGCCCGCGACCGGCAGGGTTGACACGCCGCCCAGCCGCTCCTAAGGTGACCGGCTTCGCATCCAATCGGCCGGGTTGACACGCCGTCCGGTCGCTGCTAATGTGAGACGCGGTATCATAATGACGACATCGATTCCGTCACGTCTCGACATCATGGCCGTGCTCGAAGACCGCGGCTATCGGTCCACGGCACCGCGCCGCGCCATCATCGAGATCCTCGACGGGAAGCTCGACGGCTTCACCGCCGAGGAGATCGGCAACGAGTTGCCCTGGGTGGGCCGCGCCACGATCTTCCGGACGATCAAGCTGCTCCGCGAAGTCGGCATCGTTTGCCGGCTCAACCTCGTGGATGGCAGCCCTCGATACAGCCTTTCCCGCGTCGAACACCACCACCACACGGTCTGCGTGATGTGCGGGAACGTGGGAGAGTTCCGCGCCGCGACGATGGAGCGCTTGATGCGCATCATCGGCAACGAGATCCCGGGCGACATCGTCGGCCACCGCATCGAGCTCTACGTCACCTGCGAGCGCTGCGTCGCGGGCGAAGAGAACTAGCCCGCCATGCGCCGCTTCCCTGCCACCGACGGCCCACAGATGATACGCAGTACCAATAAGTGAACCGCGGGCCGGCGCCGGCCAGCCCGCCACAGAAAGGACAGATTGAAATGGGACTCAGTATCCTTAAGGGGGTCGCGGGCCGGACGGCGATCCTGCTCGCGGCGATCGCGTTGATCGCCGCGCTGGCCGCCTGCTCCGACGACGAAAGCGATGCCCCCGCCGCCGCCCAGGAGGCGCCCGCCGCCGCCCAGGCCCAGGCCCAGGCCGACCCCGAGCCGGCCGAGTCCGCCGAGCCCCTGCGCGTCGTCACCACGACCAGCATCGTGGCGGACTGGGTCGCGAACGTGGGCGGCGACCACGTCGACGTCTTCAGCCTCGTCCCCATCGGGGCCGATCCGCACGCCTTCCAGCCGGGCGCCCAGGACGTCGCCAGGGTCGCCGACGCCGACCTCGTCCTCAGCATCGGGCTGAGCCTTGAGGAATCCTGGCTCCTCGAACTCCTGGAGAACGCCGCGCAAGATCCGCATGCCATCGTTGCGCTCGGGGAGGTCGTCGATCCCATCGAGTTCGCCGAGGACCATTCCGAAGAGATGGAGATGCTCGCAGAGCTCAGCCACGTCGTGCACGAGGTCGAGGAGGGCGAGATCGACGCCGTGACCGGGCTGGCCGAGATCGCCGAATTGCTCGATGCCGCCGAGGAGGCGGAGGCGCACGAGGAGGAGGAGGATCACGACGAGGAGGAAGGGGAGGATCACGACGAGGACGAGGGGGAGGATCACGACGAGGATGAGGGCGAGGACCACGACGAGGACGAGGACCACGCCGAGGACGAGGACCACGCCGAGGAAGACGCGCACGGCCACGCCGGCGAAGAGGAGTTGCACGAGATGGTGCGCGACATCCTCGCCGCCGTCGACGCCGGGACGATGGACGCCGAAGAGGCGATCGAGGAGATCGAACACCTGGCCGAGGAGGGCGAGGACGAGCACGACGACCACGGCCACGGCCTCTACGACCCGCACTTCTGGTTCGACCCGATCCGCGTGCAGGTCGTCGTCAGCGAGATCGCGGGCCTGCTGTCCGAGCTCGACCCCGACCGTAGCGACGTCTACCGCGCCAACGCCGACGCCTACATCGCGCAGCTCGACGAGTTGC
>JAPOXB010000132.1:0-12426 GCA_026707335.1 Chloroflexota bacterium | reverse complement strand
AACCACATCGGCCTGCTGCGGCGCCCCGGCAAGCGCGACAAGGAGGCGGTCCGTCTCTGCCTGGAGCGCGTGGACATGTGGGACAACCGCTCCTCGCCGGTCACGCAGTTGTCGGGCGGCCAGCGGCAGCGCGTCTTCATCGCCCGCGCCCTGGCGCAGGAGGCGATCGTCATCATGCTCGACGAGGCGTTCAGCGGCGTCGACGTGGGCGCGCAGGAGGGCATCGTCGAGGTGCTCCAGTCCCTCCGCGACGAGGGCCGCATCGTGCTCCTCGCCACGCACGATCTCACCAACCTCGCCCAGCGCTTCGACCAGGTGCTCTGCATCAATTGCCACGTCTGCGCCTGCGGACCGCCCGACGAGGCGTTCACGCCGGCCGTGCTCGAGGAGTTGTACGGCTCGCACGGGGTCGAATTCGCGCCCGACCTCCGCCAAGTGGGCGCGGCCTCATGATCGATTACATCGTCGGCCCGTTCGAGTACAGCTTCATGGTGCGGGCGCTGATCGTCTCCGTGCTCGTCGGCATCATGTGCCCGGTGGTCGGCGCCTACGTGATCACGCGGGGGCGCGCCTTCATGGGCGACGCCCTTGCTCACTCCGTCCTCCCCGGCATGGTGGTCGCGTTCCTGCTGGGCGTCAGCCCCTTCGTCGCCGCCGTGCCGGCCGGCATCGCCATCGCGCTGCTGATGGGCTCCGTGGGGCGGCGGACCGGCATCACCGAAGACACGTCCATCGGCATCATCTTCGCCGGCATGTTCGCGCTGGGCCTCGTCTTGCTGTCCCAGTCGACCAACGTCACCGTCAACATCGAGGATCTGCTGCTCGGCCAGGTGCTGGGAGTCTCCCAGACCGACGTCTACGTCTCGCTGGGGCTCACGGCGCTCGTCGTCGCCGGGCTCTATGCGTTCCACCGCCAGTTCACTTACACGACGTTCGACATCGTCGGCGCGCAGGTGGTGGGGATCCGCACCGGCGTCGTGGAGTACGTCCTGCTCTCCCTGCTCGCGCTCGTCATCGTGCTCGGCATCCAGGCGGCCGGCATCGTGCTCGTCATGGCGATGCTCATCACGCCCGCCGCGACGGCCTACCTGCTCGCCAAACGGTTCGTCGGCGTGATGGTCCTCGGCGCGCTCCTCGGCGTGATCTCGGCCATCGCCGGCCTCTACCTCTCCTTCCACGCCGACCTGCCCTCGGGCCCCGCCATGGCCCTCGTCGCCACGGCCCTCTTCGGGCTGGCCGCCATCTTCAAGCGCCGCCCGATCTAGCGCCCGGTCCGGCGCCGGCCGCTAGACTGACCCGGCGCCCGTCCCCCTCCGCCCCGACGGGCCGCAGCGATGGGGAGGCCTCCGTGCTCGCGATATGGGTCAAGGTGCGCATCGACCCCGACCAGAGGGAGCGATTCCTGCACGGGATCGAGGTCGATGCCCTGGGGTCGGAACGCGACGAGCCGGGCTGCCTGCGGTTCAACGTGCTCCAAGACGCCGCGGACGAGAACACCTATTACTTCTACGAGGTGTACGAGGACGCCGCGGCCTTCGAGGCGCATCAGCGCGCGCCCCACTACGCGGCCTGGAAGGCCGTCGCCGACACGCTCGTCGGCCCCGTGGAGATCGCGCAGCTGGCGCCCGTCTTCCCCGCCGACGCCGCCTACTGGGCGAAGCGGCCGGCGGACGGGTAGGCCCGACCGCCGTCAGCCCGCGACGACCGGGTTGCGCAGCACGCCGATCCCCTCCGCCTCGATCTCCACCACGTCCCCCGCCGACAGCTGCGCCGTCGTGCCGGGCGTCCCCGTGTAGACGATGTCCCCCGGCTCCAGCGTCATCACCTGCGAGATGAACGCCACGCACTCCCGCACGCCAAAGACCAACTGGCTGGTGTGCGCGTCCTGCACGATCTCCCCGTTCACGCGCGCCCGGAAGGCGATCGCCTCCGGGTCGAGATCCGTCTCGATCCACGGGCCCACGGCGGCGAACGTGTCGGACGACTTGGCGCGCCACCACTGCACGTCGTCCTGCTGCCACTCCCGCGCCGAGACGTCGTTGCCGCAGGTGAAGCCGAAGACGTGCGCGTCGACCTCCTCGACCGTGATTCCCCTCGCCCGCCGCCCGATCACGGCCACCACCTCCCCCTCCTCGTCCACGCGGCCCGCGTCGGGCGGCAGCACGATCGACTGCCCGGGCCCGATCAGCGCGGAGGGCGTCTTGAGGAACGGCTGCGGCGTCGCGACCGGCGCGCCGTGGCTGCGGTAGTTCACCGCCATCGCCACGATCTTCGTCGGCGTGGCGGGGCAGAGCAGCGTCGCTCCGTCGAGCGGCACGCGCTCGCCCGTCGCTTGGTGGGCGCCGAACGGGTCGCCCTCGATCAGCGCGAGTTCGTCCCCCTCGACGATCGCCCAGGCCGGATTGCCGTCGTGCTCGATTCGCGCCAGACGCATCGCTCGTCTCCCTGTCGTCTCGGGGCCGACGGTTCCGCCGGGATCAGCCCCACGCTTGTCTATCGGATCGCTGCGGCCCCGTCGACCGCGCAATCCAACGGGGGCGCAGGTAGGCGAGGGGCCGGCGCGCTACCCTCGGCCGTGCGCCCATCTCCGGGCGCCGCGCCATCGGAGGGATCCCCATCCCCGACCCGCTCCACTTCCGCTCCGCCCGCAACCTCGCCGGCCTGATCCGCCGCCGGGAGTTGTCCGCGCGCGAGATCGTCGAGGCGCACCTCGCCCAGATCGAGCGCGTCAACCCGCGGGTCAACGCGATCTGCACGCTCATCCCCGAGCGGGCCCTCGCGGACGCCGACGACGCCGACGCCGCGCTGGCGGCGGGACGGCCGTGCGGCCCGTTGCACGGACTGCCCATCGTGATCAAGGACCTCGTCTCGACGGCGGGCATCCGCACGACCTTCGGCTCGCCCATCTACGCCGACCACGTGCCCGACCAGGACGACCTCATCGTGGAGCGGCTGCGCGCCGCCGGGGCGATCATCCTGGGCAAGAGCAACACGCCCGAGTTCGGCGCCGGCTCGCACACCTTCAACCCCGTCTTCGGCGCGACCTGCAACCCCTACGACCCGACCCGCAGCTGCGGGGGCAGCAGCGGCGGCGCGGCCGTCGCCCTGGCCACCGGTATGGTTCCCATCGCCGACGGCTCCGACTTCGGCGGCTCGCTGCGCAACCCGGCCAGCTTCTGCAACGTCGTCGGCTTCCGGCCCTCGCCGGGCCGCGTCCCCTCCTGGCCCAGCCTCGACGCGTGGTCGCCGCTCGCCGTGCTGGGCCCCATGGCCCGCTCGGTCGCCGACGCCGCGCTGCTGCTCTCCGCCATCGCCGGGCCCGACCCGCGCGCGCCCATCGCCATCGCCGAGTCGCCCGACCGCTTCGCCGCCCCCCTCGACGCCGATTTCCGCGGCGCCCGCGTCGCCTGGAGCCGCAACCTGGGGCGCTACCCCGTCGAGCCCGTCGTGACGCAGACCATCGACGCGCAGCGCGGGGTCTTCGAGCAGCTGGGCTGCGTCGTCGAGGACGGCGAGCCCGACTTCCGCGACGCCGACGCCATCTTCCAGACGCTGCGCGCCTGGGCGACCTCCCGCGCTCGCGTCGACGACCTGCGCCTGCACCGCGATCGCATCAAGGACACTGTGATCTGGAATACGGAGCGGGGGCTGGCCCTCTCGGGCATGGACGTGTCGGAAGCCGTGGCCAAGCGCAGCGAGCTGTACCAGCGCGTGCTCGAGTTCATGCAGCGCTACCGCTTCCTCGTCCTGCCGGCCGCCGCCGTGCCGCCCTTCCCCATCGAGCAGCCCTGGGTGCGCGAGATCGACGGCGTCGCGATGGAGACCTACATCGACTGGATGGCCGTGTGCTACGCGATCACCCTCACCGGCCTGCCCGCGATCTCCGTCCCCGCCGGCTTCACCCCCGAGGGTCTCCCCGTCGGCGTGCAGATCGTCGGCCGCCACCAGGCCGACTTCGAGGTGCTGCAACTCGCCCACGCCTTCGAGGTCGCGACCGGCTTCGGTCGCACCCGCCCCGCCGTCGCGGGGTAGGGCCAGCGCGGCTCCGGTCCCGTATCATTCCGGCAACGCACTCGATGCGTGAAGCGAGCCGGATAATGCCGCCTGCACGACCACCTGTGACCTCCGAGGTTCTCAAATGGGCCATCGAAGAATCCGGCTATTCGGCCGCGGGACTTGCCGCGGACCTCAAGATCGACGCGGCGACCGTCGAGGCGTGGATCACGGGCCACGATGGACCGACGCAAGGACAGTTCACCAAGGTCGCGAAGAAACTACACCGGCCGAAATCGATCTTCTTCCTCCCCGAGCCCCCGACCTCTGGCGAACTACCGCCCAGATTGCGAACTACTGCTGGGAGGACAAGAAGACACTTGAGCGCAGAGGAGTTGATCGAGGTGCGTCGCGCGCGGCGCATGCAGCGACTGCTTAGCCTGCTGGAGAGTGACGATCGAGCAAGGCTCGTCGCGATCCCACGAATCACTGTGGGGCACTCGATCAACGACGCAGGTGCCCGACTGCGCGCATGGCTCGGCCTGACCCTCGCGGATCAGAGGAGTTGGTCGTCACCTCAGGACGCGTTCAATGCGTGGCGCGATGCGTTCGAGCGTCGTCGCATCCTCGTCATGCAGTTGCAGCTTGGCGGCGATGGTCTCCGAGGGTTCTCACTCGGCGATGATTTCGCGCCCTTGGTCGCGGTGAATACGCGCGAGAACCCCCAGGCGCGAATGTTCACGCTGCTGCATGAACTCGCGCATCTCGGATCGGGAACAGGAACCTCGTGCCTTGAGGAAGCGGGGCACGGGCCCGGTGCTGACGACGTTGAGCGTTGGTGCGAAGGCGTTGCGAGTGCAGTTGTGCTACCGCCGGACGCGCTACGTGAGGCGGTCCGGACTGCCGCTGCGGCTGTTGAGCCCGACTTCGCACTCGTCCAGGAGCTTTCTTCGGAATTCAACGTGAGCCTGCGGGCCACGGCAGTCGCCTTGATCAGAGCAGGCCTAGCGGACGACACACTGTACGCAGATGTCGTGATGGCTGCGCCGACTGCCGACTTCGACAAGCGCCCTACCCGCGGGCGCAGTCCGAAGGCACCGAAGCGGAGGCTAAACGAAGTCGGACCGCGCGCCGCCAAGGTCGTCCTGAGGGCACTATCCGAGAATCGGCTCAATGAGCTTGATGCCCGCCGTCACTTGCGTCTTGATGGTGCCGAGATCGGGGAGCTCGCCGACGAGATCGGCGCCTTGGCGTGAGCGCTAGCGAGGACATACTCCGCAGCGGTCTTGAGCGCATCGCCGTTTTCGACACTTCGGCCCTCATTCAGGTCAAGGCGGCGGTCTCGCCCCAACGTCAGTGGGAGTTCTTCGAGATCATGAAGGAGAGGGTGCAGCAGGGTCATCTGTACTTCCCCAGGGCGGTCCTCGAAGAACTGCGCGGCCATAGACATCACGACACTCCAGAGACATGGGCCTTCAACGTCTACGGGCATATGAGCGGAGCCATCGAACCATCCACCCGCACACTGCAGGAAGTCATGCGAATCGCGGGTGATGTCGTCGAGCCCGACGCGGAGGGCGACCCCGCCGATCCCTACGTGCTGGCTCAAGCCCTGGAGTTCCAGCAGTCGGGTCGATGGGTTCTCGTGGTGACGGAGGATCGGGTGGACCGGGTGCCGATCAAGATAGCAATGACGACGGCGTGTGAGCGTCTCGGCCTGACGGCATGGAGCCTCGCCGACTTCCTGGGGGAAATCGGGTTCGATCCCTAACTCGTGCTCGCGTCGTGGAGTGGAGCCTCGATAGCCCACCCCCCAGATCCCGCTTGCGGCTATCCTTCCCAGCGCCGCCCGACCCGCGGCGGACCGGGAGCCCCATGACCACCCGCACCGACGCCCCCGCCGCCGACGCCGTGGCGCATCTGCGCGACCTGCGAGAGCACGCCCGCGGCCTGGGCGGGCCGGAGCGGGTGGCCCGCCAGCACGCCCGCGGCCTGCTCACCGCGCGGGAGCGGATCGACCTGCTGCTCGACCCCGGCAGCGAACTGCCGCTCGGCTCGTTCCTCACCTCCGGCGTGCCGGGTGAGGAGGCGCGCACGCTGGGCAACGGCCTGCTGACCGGCTTCGGCGAGATCGACGGCCGCCCCGTGGGCTACTACGCCTCCGACGCGACCGTGAAGGGCGGGTCGCTGGGCGGCGGCAACATGCTGAAGAAGACCCGCATCCACCGCATCTGCGAGCAGGCCGGCCTGCCCCTCTTCGCCCTCATCCAGGGCGGCGGCGGCCGCATCACCGACGTGCTCTCCTCGCGCTTCGCCGGCGTGCCCGGCGGGGAACTCGGCGAGCGCCTCGCCTTCCCCAACCGCTGGAACCACTTCGCGGCCGTGCTAGGCAACTACTACGCCCCCTGGGACGCCGCCGACGCCGACTTCTGCATCATGACGCAGAACTCCAACCTTTCCATCGCCAGCCCGCCGGTCGTGCAGGAGGCCAGCGGCGAGTTCGTCTCCCCCTTCGACATCGGCGGCGCGGAGATCCAGGGACGGGTGACGGGCCAGATCGACGCCGTCGTCCCAGACGACGCGGCCGCGATCGCCCTGCTGCGGCGCACCTTCTCGTACGTGCCGGGCAACGCCTGGGAGCCGCCGCCCGTCGTGCGCTGCGGCGACCCGGTGGATCGCCGCGAGCCGGCCCTGCGCGAGATCATCCCCGACCGCCTCAACCGCGCCTACGACGTACGTAAGATCATCCGCCTCGTCGTCGACCGCGACAGCTTCATCGAGTGGACGCCCGGCTACGCGCCGAACCTGGTCGCCGGCATCGCCCGGCTCGACGGACACGCGGTCGCGATCATCGCCAATCAGCCGTCCCGCAAGGCCGGCTCGCTCGACGTGCCGGCGGTCAACAAGATCGACCGCATGCTGCGCGCCTGCGACGCTTTCCGCCTGCCGCTGCTCAGCTTCGTCGACGTGCCCGGCGTCATCCCCAACGTCGAGCAGGAGCACCACCGGCTGCTCACGGTGATCTACGACATGGCGATCCGCCGCATCCGCGTGCCCGTGCCGAAGATCGCGATCTCGCTGCGCAAGGGCTACGGCTACGCCTACCCAGGCATGAGCGCCTCGGACTACGAGTGGCACACCATCGCCTGGCCGTCGTCGCAGATCATGTTCATGGGGCCCGAGCCGGGTGTGCGCGTCGCCTTCCGGCGCGAGATGGAGGCCGCGCCGGATCCGCAGGCCTACCTGGAGGAGCGCGCGGAGACATTCCGCGAGCGGGGCGAGCCCTGGATCGGCGCCCGCCTCGGCTACCTCGACGACGTCATCGACCCCGCCGACACGCGACCCATGCTGGCCCGCATCCTCGAGATCTGCCGCCGGCGCATGCGGCCCTATCGCTAGCAGCAGGACGGACTTCCGCCATGGCAGGCACCGCCGACCGCCTCGCCCGCGCGCACGCCGAGAAGCGCGCCCACGCCGACTTCGAGGCCGCCCGCACCCCCGCGCCCGGCACGCTCACGCCGCGCCGCCGCGTCGAGCAGTTGATCGACCCCGGCAGCCTGTTCGAGATCGGCGCGCTGACGCGCAGCCAGCTCCCCGCCATCGAAGACGCCACGCCCGGCGACGGCGTGGTCGCCGGCTTCGCCGACGTCGGCGGCCGCCTCGTCGGCGTCATCGCCGACGACCCCGTGATCATGGGCCGCAGCGACGGCGGGGTGGGGATGAACAAGCGCGTGCGCATCGTCCAGCAGAGCCTGGCCGGCGGCGTGGCCATCGCCTACCTCGCCGACGCCGCCCTGCCGCCGGAGTTCCCCGACACCGGCGAGGGGCTGCTGCGCCGCGGCGGGTCCGACCGCGCGTCGGTGGTCCCGGAGTTGCGCCTCGAGGAGCGGCAGGCGCCGCTGATCGCGGTGGTGCTGGGCGGGCTCGATGGCGCCGACACGGCGCTGCTCGCCGCGGCCGACCTCACGATCGCCGGCGGCGCCGCCTCCGATGCGACCCGCGCCATCGCCGACATCGCCGCCGGCGACGACGCGGAGGCGATCGCGCTCGCCCGCCGCTGCCTCGCGCTCCTCCCCCACGACGCGCAGGACGATCTCCGCCGCGACTCCGCGCCGCCGGCCGCCGGCATCAGCGACGATGTCGACCCCGCCAGCCTGTCCATCGGCGACGTCCTGGCCGGCCTGCTCGACGACGGCAGCCACTTCCCCATCCACCAGGCCGCCGACGGCTGCTTCGAGACCGGGCTGGGGATCATCGACGGCACGCTGACCGCCTACGTCGCGGCGGGCCCGCAACTGGGCCTGACCCGCGCGCACGTCAAGCCGCTGCTGCGCCTCGCGCGGCTGCGCCATCGTTTCCGCCTGCCCATCGTGCTGGTTCAGCACGGCGCGGCATACGACCCGGCCGCCCTCGCCGACCCCGAGACGCTGCGGGAGATCGCCGCGACCGGCAACGCGCTGCGCGAAGCGGACGCGCCGCTGCTCTCGTTGATCGTCTCGCGGGGCTACGTCTTCGGCGAATGGATCCTGGGCGGCGACGAGCTGGGCCGGCACTACGTCGGGGCCTGGGCGCAGGCCGACGTCTCGATCGGACCCGTGCCCGCCTACACGACCGCCGCCGCGGCCGCCGACGACGGGCGCGGTCCCTTCGCGGCCGCCGCCGCCGGCGTCATCGACGACGTCATGCTGCCCACGGAGACCCGCGACCACGTCGGCCGCATGCTGCGCTGGACGGCGCGCATGCGCACCCTGCCGCCGCCGCACGCCGACCACCAGGGCCGCATCCTCACGCGGCTGAAGTGACCGTCGGGGGCGGCGGGTCGGGGGTCGCCAGCTCGCCTAGCCGCGGTCGGCGTTCTGCCAGATGTGCCGTCCGATCGCCCCCACCACGATCGCGAAGGCCGGGTCGATCAGCGTCCACGACAGCTCGGAGCCGTCGTCGCCCTGCAGCTGGATGAACCAGCGCCAGAAGAACCACAGCGTCAGCAGCACCGCGCCGTAGAACGCGACCGTCAGGCGGATGTACTCCACCGTGTCCGGCGGCCCGCCGCCCCGCTCGTGCTCCAGCTTGTGCACGAAGCTCGCCACCAGCGCGACGAAGATCGCGACGGCCATGAAGTAGTTCAGCACCTCCCAGATGGGGAACTCCGTCGCGCCGGGGTTGACCACCGGCGAGAGCACGAAGTAGGCCCCCACCAGGGCGGCCATCCCCAGGCAATAGACCGCGAGCAGTCTCGTGAGCATGACGATCTGTGCAGGCATCACGGCATCCAATCTCCCTGCGAACCACGGATCAATGACGCCGGGAGGCTAGCCGTCGCGTCGGGCCGCTGCCAAGCGGGCGGGGTTCGATCCGCGCTGCCGGGGAGATCAGCCGCCGCGCGCCCGCGGCAGTCGACCCAGGCGACAGAACGGGCGCCGGCTGAGATTAAATGAGACTGCGCCTGGACATAGTTGCGGGCGACCACTATTCCAACCGTGAAGGCAGGGTCGGCCGGGCGCGGGCGCCGACCGGCGGCATCGCGCCCCTGAAGACGCCGCGCCCGCGGGGCGCGCAGAAGGGAGCGCGCCGCCGATGCCGTTGCTCGCAGGACTCACCCGACGCCGCCGTCTCGTCACCGTGGGCGCGATCGTGCTGCTCACGCTCGGCGTCTTCGTCGCCAAGACCGCCACCGCCCACGCGAGCGGCGCCGACGAAGAGACGCAGTTCATCCTCAACACCTTCATGTTCCTCGTCTGGGGCGCGCTGATCATGTGGATGTGCGCCGGCTTCACGATGCTGGAGTCCGGCTCCGTGCGCACCAAGAACGCCTCGATGATCTGCCTCAAGAACATCGGCCTCTACGCCGTCGCCGGGCTGGCCTACTTCGTGGTCGGCTACAACCTGATGTACGTCGATGTCGGCAGCGTCATCGGCTCGCTCGACTTCCTCTACGGCGCCTCGGACGACGAGATCGCCCTCTTGACCGAAGAGGCCGACACCACCGCCAGCGTCATCGGCGCCGGCCACGCCACCATGTCCGACTGGTTCTTCCAGATGGTCTTCGTCGCCACGACGGCCTCGATCGTCTCCGGGGCGATCGCCGAGCGGATCAAGCTCTGGTCGTTCCTGCTCTTCGTGCTGATCCTCACCGCGATCATCTACCCCATCGTGGGCGCCTGGACGTGGGGCGGCGGCTGGCTGGCCGAGCTGGGCTTCCAGGACTTCGCCGGTTCCACCATCGTGCACAGCACGGGGGGCTGGGCGGCGCTCGCGGGCGTGCTCGTCGTCGGGCCGCGGCTCGGCAAGTTCCGCCGCGACGGCAGCGTCAAGCCGACGCCGCCCTCCAACATCCTCGTCGTCACGCTGGGCGTCTTCATCCTCTGGCTGGGCTGGTTCGGCTTCAACGGCGGCTCGCAACTCGCCCTCGGCAGCGCCGCCGACGCCGTCGCGATGAGCCAGATCCTCGTCAACACGAACCTGGCCGCCGCCGCCGGCGTCGTCGCCGCGCTCGCCGTGTCGCGGCCGATCCTGGGACGCATCGACCTGTTCGCGGGCCTCAACGGCGCGATCGCCGGGCTCGTCTCGATCACCGCCGGCCCCGACATCGTCGACCACTACTGGGCGATCATCATCGGCGCCATCGGCGGTCTCATCTGCACGGGGGGCATCAAGCTCCTCGAAACGGTCAGGCTCGACGACGTCGTCGGGGCGATCCCGGCCCACCTCTTCGCCGGCGTGTGGGGAACCCTCGCGGTCTGCATCGCCGCGGGCGGCAGCTTCCACGTCCAGCTTGCCGGCGTCGCCGCGATCGGCGCGTTCGTCTTCGTGACCACGTTCATCCTCTGGCGCGCCATCGACGCCACGATCGGCCTGCGCGTCTCGGCCGAGGTCGAGCGCCTCGGCCAGGACAGCGCCGAACTCGGCATCGAGGCCTACCCCGAGTTCGTGCTCATGCCCGAGGAAGACGACCGGGAGTAGGCGGCGACGGTCGCGCGGCGACGCACCGGACCGAACTCGGTAACCTCGCGGGGCGAGCCGGGCGCACGCACGCCCATGGTGCGGTTGCGCGCGGCATCACCCGAGGAGGACCCATGACCTGGCAGCCGGAGATCGACGAGTTGCAGCGCCGCCACGCCCTGGCCGATGGCATGGGCGGGCCCGAGGGCATCGCCCGGCAGCGCGCCCGCGGCAAGCTGACCGTGCGCGAGCGCGTGGCGCTGCTGGTCGACCCCGGCACATTCCGCGAGATGGGCAAGCTGCAGGGGCACGCCACGTACGACGACGACGGCGCCCTCGCCGGCTTCACGCCGGCCCCCCATGTCCACGGCGTCGCCAAGGTCAACGGGCGGCCGGTCTACGTCAGCGGCTCCGACTTCACCATCCGCGGCGCGTCGGGCCGGACCAGTGACGGCGCGGTCGATATCGGCCACGGCCAGCCCGACGCGTCGTCCATGCTCATCCCGACGGTGCACCTGATGGACGCTGCCGGCGGCTCGGTGAACGAGTTCACCGAACTGGGCCGCACCTATATCCCCGACGGCGCACAGTTCGAGTGGATGTGCAAGGTCGTCAACGTCGCGCCGGTCGTCACGGCCGTGCTGGGGCCCGCCGCCGGCGGGGCGGCGCCCATCCCGCCGCTGAGCCACTTCAGCGTCGTGGCGAAGGGGCTGGGGCAGGTGTTCCCCGGCGGCCCGCCCGTGGTGAAGGCGGCGCTCGGCCTCGACATCGACAAGGAGGACCTGGGCGGCTGGCGGGTGCACACGCGCGTCAGCGGCGTGGTCGACAACGTCGCGCCCGACGAGCCGGCCGCGATCGAGCAGGCCAAGCGCTTCCTCAGCTACCTGCCCAACAACGTCCACGAGATGGCGCCCCGCGTCGAGACCGGCGACGACCCGAACCGCCGCGACGAGCGCCTGCTGTCGCTCATCCCGCGCGATATCCGCAAGCCCTACGATCCGCGCGTCATCATCGAGGGCGTCCTCGACAAGGACTCCTTCTTCGAGATCGCCCCGGCCTACGGGGCCTCGCGGATCATCGGCCTGGCCCGCGCCGACGGCTATCCGGTCGGCGTGATGATGAACAATCCGAACCGTCGCGGCGGCTCGATGGACGTCGCGGCGGCGGAGAAGTGCACCCGCCTCGTGCAACTCTGCGACACCTTCCACCTGCCCATGGTCGTGCTGATGGACGACCCCGGGTTCCTCGTGGGACCGGAGTCCGAGAAGCAGGGCATCGAGCGGGCGGGCGCGCGCTTCATGTACGCCATCATCCACAGCCGCATGCCCTGGCTCTCGTTCGTCTGCCGCCAGTCGTACGGGCTGGCGGGCAGCCTGCAGTACCGCCCCGGGCCGCATCTCTTCCGGCGCTACGCCTGGCCCTCGGGGCACTGGGGTTCCATGCACATCGAGGGCGGCACCTCGGCCGCCTTCCGCCGCGTGATCGAATCGGCGC
>JAPOXB010000085.1 GCA_026707335.1 Chloroflexota bacterium | reverse complement strand
CACAAGCAGGTCTTCCGATCGCGCCGCAACGTCACCGTGGCCTCGCTGCTCGTCGGCAACCTGCTGCTCGGCATGAGCTACACGTGGTGGCGCGAGAAGCACGACCGCCACCACGCCACCCCCAACCACGTCACCCGCGACCCCGACTGCGACATCAGCCTGCTCGTGCTGGCGCCGGGCCAGCGGGACAGCCGCCCCCGCCTGGTGCGCGCCATCGCGCACTGGCAGCGGGTCTACTTCTGGTTCCTGCTGCCCTTCCAATCGACCGGCGCGCGCGTCCACAGCGCCAACCGCGTCAGCCGTATCCGCGGGCCGCTCCTCTGGTTCGAAACGGCCGGCCTGCTGGGCCACCTCGCCATCTACGGCTGCCTCATCGCCTTCATCGGGCCGTGGTGGCTGGCCGTCGCCTTCGTGCTCGTCCACCAGGGCGCCTTCGGGCTCTACAACTCGCTCGTCTTCGCGCCCAACCACAAGGGCATGGACACCATCACCGACGACACCCGCATGGGCTTCCTGCTCGAGCAGATCCTCACCGCCCGCAACATCAAGGGCTCCCCCCTGACCGACTTCGTCTACGGCGGCCTCAACTACCAGATCGAGCACCACCTGTTCACGTACATGCCGCGCAACCGCCTCTCCCGCGCCCAGCCCATCGTGCGCGACTTCTGCGCCCGCCACGGCATCGCCTACACCGAGGACGGCTTCTTCGGCGCCAGCCGGTCGGTCTTCCGCTTCCTCGGCCGCGTGCCGTCGGAGAGTCGGGCCCCGGCGGCCGTGTAGGAGCCAGCCCGAAGTCACCGCCCGCTATACTGTCGGCGAGAGGCCGCGGACGCGTGCGATCTCGCGCCCCGGTGATTCTGGTCCACGGATCGGACCCATCACCGAAGGGGAAGCGCCATGAAGGCCGGCAAGCGCGCAGAGCCGACACCCGAGATCACCTTCTGCCCGGATGGCCCTCGGGATGCCGCCCTGGAGGAGCGACTGCTTCAGGACAAGGATCTGCCGCGATACTTGGACGCAGCGATCGAATCACGGCGCCGCGGTGATCCGCCGGTGACCCTCAATGATCTGAGGAAGAGGCTGCACGCCCGCTGAGCATCCAGGCCAATCCCGGCGCCGCGCCACTCCCCGCCCCCTAGAACCCCCGCTCGACGACGAACGCCGCGATCCCCTCCAGCGCCGCCCGCTCCCCCCGGTCGCCCGGGCCCAGCCCCGACAGCGACCCGACCGCCCGCTCCCGCCACTCCAGCGCCGTCGCCTGCGAGCGCGTCAGGATGTCGCCCGAGCGGATGGCCCCCAGCGCCTCGCCCAGCAGCGCCTCCCGCTCCGCGACCTCCTGGGCCGCGAACAGCCGCCGCACGACCGCCTCCCCCGCCGCCGACTCCATCAGCAGGATCGAGGGCAGGGTCAGCGTGCCGGCCAGCAGGTCGCCGCCCACGGGCTTGCCCAGCGCCGCCGCCGTCGCCGTGAAGTCGAGCACGTCGTCGACGATCTGGAAGGCCATGCCCAGGCAGCGGCCGTACTCGCCCAGCGCGGCGACCGTCTCGGCCGGCGCCCCGGCCATCATCGCGCCGCCGCGCCCGGCCGTCTCGAACAGCGACGCCGTCTTGCCGTGGATGCGCCCGTAGTAGTCGCGCATGCTGGCCGACTCCGCGTCGTAGGCGCGGATGTCCTGCTGCAGCTCCCCCGTTGCCATCGTCTTCAGCGTCTGCGCGAACAGGCGGATGACCGCCACGTGGCCGGTGCGCGCTACCAGCTCGGCCGCGTGCGCGAACATGTAGTCGCCCAGCATCACCGAGGCGGCGTTGTCGAAGCGGGCGTTGACCGTGGGGTGGCCGCGGCGGGTCTGGGCCGTGTCGATCACGTCGTCGTGCACGAGCGTGGCCGTGTGCAGCAGCTCGATCGAGGTCGCCAGCAGCACCTGGTTCTGCGCGTCGTACGACCCGAAGGCCCCGGCCAGCAGCGCGATCGCCGGGCGCAGCCGCTTGCCGCCCCGCGACAGCACGGCCTCGAGCATCTCCTGCAGCGGCGCGAAGTCCGTCCGCGCCGTCAGCGCGAGCGTGTCCTCGACCAGCTGCAGGTCGTCCGCCACCGGCACGTAGAGCGATGAGACTGTGGTCACGCCTCCGATTGTCCCGCTCCGGGCCGGGCCGGACAAGCGCCGGGGC
>JAPOXB010000050.1 GCA_026707335.1 Chloroflexota bacterium | reverse complement strand
CGCCTCGGTGCTGAGCCCTCGGCCCAGCTCGACCGTCACCGCCGCCTCCGGCCCATACCGGTCGAAGATGCCGGCAATGATCTCCCCAAGGCCCGCGTCGTGCGCCGCGAGCCCGGCCACCCAGGCCGTCTCCCGAAGGGTAGTGATGGGCCTGGCCTGCTCGCGCACGGCCCGGTCGACGCTCAGCACGGCAGCCGCAAGGCCGCGCCGCAGGCGCATGGGGTCCGCGCCCGCGGCCACCAGC
Source organism: Chloroflexota bacterium (assembly GCA_026707335.1). GTDB lineage: Bacteria > Chloroflexota > Dehalococcoidia > Bin125 > Bin125 > TK10-74A. The sequence continues at coordinate 1,927 of JAPOXB010000050.1, read as the reverse complement.
CGCTGGGCTTCGTGCGTCAGGGCTTGCGTCAGCACGGCGGCCGTCGTGGTGCCGTCGCCGGCGGCGGTATTGGTGAGGCGGCACGCCTCCGTCACGATCGCCGCGCCGGTTTGCAGAAACCCGTTCTGCAGCCGGATATCCCGGGCGACGGTCACCCCGTCGTGCGTGATCTTGGGACGGCCAAGCTGCCCCTGGTAGGCCACGTTCCGCCCGCGCGGGCCCATGGTGCACTTGACGGCGTTGGCGACGATGTCGACCCCCGCCGTGAGCGCCAGCCGCGCCTCGAGGTCGTGCAGGATCGCGACGTCTCTCACGCGGGCGCCTCGCCGTCGCGATCCGAGGACGGCCGGGGTGGCTGCTCATTCGTATCGTCCTGGCCCCCGCGGTCGAATTCCGCCAGCAGCCGCCGCTGCGTCTCCGTGAGATCGGGCTCGGAGAGCAAATCGGGCCGCCGGTCAAGGGTGCGCCGCAGCGCGTGGGCGCGCCGCCAATCCGCCACGCGTCCGTGGTCGCCGCTCAGCAGCGTCGCCGGCACGCGTCGTCCGCGAAATTCCTCGGGCCGGGTGTATTGCGGGTATTCCAGCAGACCCGCGGCATGCGACTCGTCCCGTACGGAGTCATCGCACCCGACGACGCCCGGAGTCAGCCGCGAGGTCGCCTCGATGAGGACCAGGGCCGGCACCTCGCCACCGGCGACGATGTAGTCGCCGATGCTGATTTCCTCGTCGATGACCAGATCGCGCACCCGGTCGTCGACGCCCTCGTAGCGCCCGCAGACGAGGATGAGGTGTCGCCGCTCGGCCAGACGCCGCACGGCCGGCTGGGTGAGGGGCCGGGCCTGCGGCGAGAGCAGCACGGTCCACGAAGCCTCCGTGCGCAGCTCCTCGACGGCGCGCACGATCGGCTCGGGCTTCATCAGCATGCCGGGCCCGCCGCCATAGGCGTAGTCGTCCACCTGCCGGTGCGGCGGGTCGGCCCAGCGCCGCAGGTCGTGCACCTGCACGTCGATCAACCCGCGCTCGCGCGCCTTTCCCAGCAGGCTCTGCGCCACGACAGGCTCGACCATGCCGGGGAAGATAGTGACCACGTCAACGCGCACGCACGCCCTCCGACACTCCGGTTAAGTCGCGGTCGGTCAAGCGTACGCCGGAAACCCGCTGCGTCGCGACGGGCCTTTCGGGGACGCGCGGCTCACCGTCCGGCGTCGTGGCGGCTCCAGACGATGCCGCCTAGCTGGCCTCCTGGATGTCGAGCGCCAGCCGGCGACCCTGGCTGACAGGCGCCGCCTGCATCACCGCGCGGATCGCGATCGCCACCCGGCCCTGACGCCCGATGACGCGCCCCATATCCTGCGGGTCGACGAACAGCTTGTAGACGTGCAGGTGGTGCCGCCGAAAGCGCTCCACGCGAACCTCATCCGGCACCGTGGCCAGATTCCGGCCGATGAATTCGATCAGCTCGTCCAACGGGGCCTACTCGCCGTCGGCGACCGGGGCGGCAGCCGCGGCCTCGCGCGCAATCGCCAGCAGCTTGCTCACGCGCTCGGTCGGCTGGGCGCCCTTGCGGATCCATTCCTCGGTTCGAGGGACGTCCAGCACGACGGTGGAAGGCTCGGTGAGGGGATCGTAGTGGCCGAGCTCGTCGATGCGGCGGCCATCACGGCCCGAGCGGCGCTCGGCGACCACCACGCGATAGTGCGGGCGGTTTCTTCGACCAAGCCGCGCCAGACGGATTCGCAACATACCACGGTGCTCCAAACGTGAGAGGCAAGATGAGTCGAGCAGCCGCAAGGCTGCTCTGGGCCGTCATTATGCTACACGGCGCCTAAGACTGGGCGGGCGATTCCCCGTTTTCGGCCGGCGCTTCGTCGTCCGGCGCCTCGCCCTCGGGCGGCACGTAGTCGGGAATCTGGCTCGTGTCCAGCGAG
>JAPOXB010000189.1 GCA_026707335.1 Chloroflexota bacterium | reverse complement strand
GGTCGCCGGACCGAGCAACTGAAAGCCGTCACCGACATCGCAGACCGCGGCCAGGCCATGCCGTTCAAGGACCTCCTCGACCGCGTGGCGGTGCATTTCGTCCACGGCCCGGAACAGGAAGAAGATGTTCCCCGGGCGGTCAGGTCCCTGGAACCGAAGGAGCAGCTTGGCCACGACTTCGTCCGCGCAACTGAAGTCGAGGATCCGGACCCGCGTGAAGTCGTTCAGCATGACATGGGGGGACGGAGCCGTCTGCGCGGGAAACGGAGCCGTCCGGGCCGGAGACGGGGTCGTCTGGGCCAGGCGCTGTTCGATCGCCTCCCGGACAGCTCGTCCGGTCGGGCGCGTCACCAGGTTATGCCCGCGCGAAGCAACCGCACTGGTGACGATCGCGGCCACGTCGATTGCGACAGGCTTGGCAGATCCGTCTCCTCGGCAACTGCGCTCCGGCCGTTCAGTCATCGATTCGCTCGGGCAGAACGATGTTGATCTGCGCTCCCGGGAATCCGGGCAGGCCGTCCACTACCGGGGGACTCGGATGCCAGGCGGGGCTGTCCGCGATACGGGCCGTGCCGCTGCGAATCGAGACGAGGCCCTGCCAGCGGGCGACCTGTTTTCGTATCTGCTGGATGCCCTGTCCCCGCCCCGTGTCCGGAAAACGGGTGAGGCCCATGAGAAACGCGGCTTCCAGGGCCGTGACGTCTCCCCAACGATCGCCAAATCGCTCCGCGTGCTCTTCCGCCAACGATTCGCGGAAGCCCCTTCCGACGTCGGAAACCCCGATGACCAGAACCTGCCGGCCGAGCCGACGGGTCCAGTTGTAGCGCTGCGCCGCGACCCAGCCCGGACCTTCGGCGTGCTCCACTATGTTCTGGCACACCTCGGACAGGATCACCGAGAACTGGACGACTGCGGCTGCCGGATAGTGGAGGGTCCTGGAAAGGATGGCACCCGCCCGGGATTGAACCCGGTCGACCACCTCGTGCACGTCGGAGTTGGTCGCAACCGAGGTGATCTCAAGCAGCACGTCCGATGCACGGGAGGGAGTACGTCCGGCCCGCCGTGGAGATGCGTGGAACACCTGCGCGGCGGCGTCTGGGAACCCCATCCGGTCCAGATAGCCCACAACATCGCCTCCGGCGGGCAACGACAGACGGGCAGCCGCACCGTTGGCGGATGCGACCTGTCCGGCGCAGAGAAGCGACAACATCCCGTTCGGGTCGATCCAGCGCAGCCGGCGCGCGTCGAAGAGCACCGGTTCCGCGCCGCCGGCGGTGGCTTCCGCGAAGACCGCGTCGACGTTTCGGTAGTCGAGCGAGGAGGGGATCTCCACGACCCGCATGTCAGTGCGAACTCCAGGGCGGGCAGGGGCCGACTCCAGCCAGATGCTGCCGTGTCTCGTCGGCGCCCCGGCAGCGCAGTTTGCATCGGGCGAGAGCGTGGGCGTGCGCAATCGCGGTGCGCCGGTCGGCCCGGGCGAGAATCCCCGAGAAGAAGGCGGCTCCCCAGACGTCGCCGCATCCCGTGGGGTCGCCGGACGCCGGGCCGGGCGAGGTCGGGACCTCCCACACGGCGGGGGCCTGGCCCCGCCTGGCCGCGATCATCTTTGCGCCCTCGCTTCCGCGCGTCACCACGATCACGCGCGCGCGCCGCTCGAAGGCCGGTGCGGCCGCGCGCACCGGGCGGGCTGCGTCGCGGGAAAACATGGCGAATTCATCTTCGTTCATCTGCACGATATCGAAACAACCGGCCCATTCCTCGGAGGACCGAAGATAACGGGGCACGCGCCGGCCGTCGCTCTCGACACTCAGGAACAACGAGTGGAGATCGGCGTGGGAAGGTCCGGCGAGTTCGTCCCGGATGCGCTTCGCCCCTGCCAGCGTCAACTCCATCCCGGGGAAATAGTTGAAGCTAAGGGCGGCGAGGTCCGACAGGAACTCCCCCACTTCGTGGACGGCCCAGCCCGGGACGCCGCCAGTCAGGACCTCCAGACGATCGGAGTCGTTGGCGTAGATCAGCTCGACCCGGTTGTTCGGTTCCGGCACCATGCGCAGAAAACGCGCGTCGCCGACCCGGGTGAAGGAGCGAATGAACGAGATTCCCCGTGCATGAAGGTCGGCACCGATCTTGACGATCGGAACAATCCTCCAGCCGTCGGGAAGGGCGGCTTCGAAGGCCGCAAGCGCATACCCGATACCCC
>JAPOXB010000260.1 GCA_026707335.1 Chloroflexota bacterium | reverse complement strand
AGGCATATGGCGCGAGTTTAAATCTCGGGGGTCGCCGCATCATTATGCGCGACCACGGCTCCACGGCCACGATCTGGCTCAGCGGACTGCGGCCGTGCTGCGCGGCCAGGTGCCGCGCCATCTCGTGCAGTTGCGCGCGACGGCGGGCGGCGTCGCGGAAGAGCGAGGGCTGGCGGCCGCTCTCCGCCGTGAGCGCGCCCAGCTCCAGCTCCATCTCCACCACGGGGGCGCTCCACTGCGCCCGTTCCAGCGCGGCGCGAATCGGCAGCCAGAGGCGCGCGCGGTCGCTCGTCGGTTCGCGCAGGGCCTGGGCGCGCTCCCAGTGGCGCTCCTCCTCCATCACGACGCGCAGGCGCAGGCGCCGCACGAAGCGGCCCGAGGCGCGCGGGTGTCGCAGGGCCCGGCGCAGCAACTGCTGCGCGCTGTGCAGGATCGCGTCGCGACTGACCAGCGGCGGCTCCGCCAGGCTGCGCTCCACCACCGCCGCCTGCACGAAGGGGTCGGGCACGACCGGGGTGGGGTCGGCGCCGCCGGCGGCCAGCCAGGCGGCCTCGCCGGCCGCGCCGAACTGCGCCGCGACGGCCGACCGGGGCAGCGCCGCCAGCGCCCCCATGGTGTGGATCCCGAAGAGTTGCAGGCGCTCCTGATCGTCGGGCGAGAGGGGCAGCCAGGCCGAGGCTTTGTCGGCCAGGAAGGCGGCGCTCGCGCCGGCGGGCACGCGCTGCGCGTCGCCCGGCGCGGCGCTGCGCGCGGCGACGCCGGCCGTGAAACGCTCCCCGGCGATGCCCAAGCGAACGGGCAGGTCGGACGGCGCGGCCTGGAGGATCGCCCGCTCTACGTCGTCGGGGCGGGGGTAGAGCAGGTGCAGGCCGCGCAGATCGGCGAAGACGGCGCCGGGCTCGGGCTGCTCCACGATGGGGCTGACACCGGCCATCGCGTCGCGCAGCGTCGCCGCGGCGTGGCGGTAGCGGGCGGGATGGGGCGCCAGGATGGTGATCGGAGGGCAGAGGGCCGCGGCCTCGCGCAGGGTTTGGCCGGGGCGCACGTTGCGCCGGGCGGCGGCGGCGGTCAGTTCCGCGACGCGCACCCCCGCGTCGTCGCTGAGGACGACGGGCTGGTCGTGCAACTGCGGCCGGCCGGCCAGCTCGCAGGTGAGCGCCAGCGAGGGGACGACGAGGCAGGCGATCGGCATGGCTCCTCCTGCGCCGGGCCGGCGTGCCCGCCGGGCGGGAGGGCATACTACCGAACAAGTGTTCTGTTTGGCAAGACGGTGTGGAGCACATCGCGCTTGTAGACTGGCGCGACCGATCGCCTGAAGTGTTCGCCTGAAGCATTAAGGAGGCGCCATGACCGACCCCGTACTGCGCCTGCGGCAGATCTGCCTGCTCGCGCGGGACTTGGAGTGGACGGCGGGCGTGCTGAGCGCCGCCTTCGATGCGCCCGTGGTCTTCCGCGATCCGGGGATGGCCGCCGAGGGCGACCTCACCAACACGCACATTCGCCTGGGCGACTCGTTCCTCGAGACGGTCTCGCCGTCCGACCACGCCTGGGCGGTCTCGACGACCCAGACGCGGCTGCTGGAGCGCAACGGCGACTGCGGCTACATGGCGATCGTGCAAGTCCCCGACGTCGCCGTGGCCTCCCGCTCGATGGCGGTCCAGGGGTCGGGAACCGGGATCGTCTCCGGGTCGTGGTGGTTGTGTCCCGGCGCGCCGGGCTCCGGCCTCGCCGGCATTGAATCCGGGCCCTACGTGCTGGGCGAGGCGGTGCCCAAGACGCCCGGCACGATCGCCGGCGCGAACGTGCAGTTCCACCCGCGCGACTTCGGGACGCTGGCCGAGATCCAAGAGAACTGGCCCGGCCACGGCGAGTTTCCGAGGAACAAAGGCGCCTACTTCCCGGCCGGCAACACCTGGCAGAACGGCGTCGACGCGCGGCCCCACGGCCGGGTGACGACCGGCTTCGCCGCGGTCGAGATCGCGCCGCGGAGCGGAGACCCGGCGGAGGTCTGCCAGCGCTGGATGGATGGACTCGGCGCCGGCTGCTCGATCGACCCGGCGCAGCCCGCCACGCTGCGGCTGGCCGGCGGGCAGACGATGCGCTTCGTCGCGCCGGCGCCCGGCGGCCGGACCGGCGTCGTGGGGGTGGACCTGTGGGCGGTCCCCGGCGCGCGCAAGACGTTCGAGTCGCTGGACATCTGCGGCGTGAAGTGGACGCTCGTCGATCC
>JAPOXB010000155.1:24910-26805 GCA_026707335.1 Chloroflexota bacterium | reverse complement strand
GGGGCGGCGTCGGTGGACATGGGCGGGGGCGGCTCCTTCGTGCGGCGCGGCGGCGTCGCTGCTGGCGACATGGTACCGGCCGGAGCCGGACGGCGGGAGCCGCGTCGTGAGCCGCGTGGTGGTCGCGATGAGCGGCGGCGTCGACTCCAGCGTCGCGGCGGCCCGGCTCGCCGAGGCGGGCCACGAGGTGATCGGCCTCACGATGCGCCTATGGACCGAGGCCCGTCCCGAGGCCTTCCGCGGGCGCACGCAGTGCTGCGCCGCCGAGGACATCGACGACGCCCGCCGCGTCGCGCAGCGGCTCGGCGTCCCCCACTACACGCTCAACCTGGAGAAGCCGTTCCGCCGCTTCGTGGTCGACGCGTTCGTCGATGAGTACGCCCGCGGGCGCACCCCGAATCCCTGCCTGAACTGCAACACGTTCATCAAGTTCGACGCCTTCCTCGAGCGCGCCTTGGCCCTCCGGGCCGACTACATCGCGACGGGGCACTACGCGCGCCGGGTCGAGCGCGACGGCGCCGTGGAGTTGCACCGCGCCCGCGACTCGGCCAAGGACCAGTCCTACGTGCTCTACACGCTCTCCCCGCGCGCGCTGGACCGCACGCTCTTCCCCATCGGCGACCTGCCCAAGACCGAGGTGCGCGCCATCGCCGCCCGGCACGGGCTGGCCGTCGCCGACAAGCCCGACAGCGCCGACATCTGCTTCGTGCCCGGCGGCGACTATCGGGAGTTCGTGCGCCGCCGCCTGCCCGACCGGCCCGGCGAGTTCCGCGACGCGGACGGCGCGGTCCTGGGCGGGCACGCCGGCGTGCAGCACTTCACCGTCGGACAGCGGCGCGGCCTGGGCCTGGCGACGGGTGAGCCCCGCTTCGTCACGGCCATCGATCCCGCCGCCAATGTCGTCCGGCTGGGCTCGCGCGAGGAACTGCGGGTCGATGCGCTGGCGCTCTCCGACCCGCACTGGCTCACCGACGGTCCGCCCGTCGACCGGCCGCTCACGGTGCAGGTGCGGGCGCACGGCGATCCGGTCCCCGCGCGCCTGCGGACCGGCTCCCCCGCCGCCGGCCTGCGCGTCGACCTCGACGCGCCACTCTACGGCGTCGCCCCCGGTCAGGCCGCCGTCCTCTACGACGGCGACCGCGTGCTGGGCGGCGGCACTGTCGCCCGCACGTCGCGCCGCCGCCAGGATGAGCCGACGAGGGTGGTATAGTTTCGTTCGCTTTGCCGCCGGCCTCCGCGGACCGGCGACGACAGGATTCCGCCGCCCATGGACGTCCTCTCCACCCTGACCGACATCCGCGACATCGTCGTGATCGTGGCCGGCATCATCGGCATCGTGGCGCTGGCGCTCTGCATCGTCTTCACGGTGCTGATCGGCTGGGGGCTGCTGAAGCTGATCAAGACCACGCGCGGCACCGTGAGCGACGGCCTGGGCCCCATCCTGCAGGACGCCCGCGAGACCACGGCCGGCGTGAAGGGCTCGACCGACTTCCTGGCGGAGACGGTCGTGCGGCCGTTGATCAAGGCCTACGGTGTCGTGGCGGGCCTGCGCAAGGCGCTGGCCGTGCTGGGCAAGGCCCGCGGCGGCCCGCGCGGGGGCGGCTAAACGAGGGCGGTCCGACGCCGCATCGGCCGGAGACCGGACGAACACGAGGGAGCACGACCATGGATTTCACGCACAGCGCCAAGGTGCTCGAACTGAAGGCACAACTCGACGCCTACGACCTCATCCCCAGCTAGCCACACCGCCGGGAGGAGCGAGTCATGTCCGTCAAGGTCCTGGTTGTCACGAAGGGCCACCCCTTCGACTACAACGGCTTCTACGCCATGTTCGACGAGGACCCCGATCTGCTCACGACGCAGGTCGAGCAGCCCGCCGCGCAGGTGATGCTGCG
>JAPOXB010000155.1:19932-24142 GCA_026707335.1 Chloroflexota bacterium | reverse complement strand
GCCCGCGCGGGGGCGGCTAAACGAGGGCGGTCCGACGCCGCATCGGCCGGAGACCGGACGAACACGAGGGAGCACGACCATGGATTTCACGCACAGCGCCAAGGTGCTCGAACTGAAGGCACAACTCGAAGCCTTCATGGACGAGCATGTCTACCCCAACGAGGCGGAGTACGACGCCTTCACGCGCGATCACAACAACCTCTGGACCCAGCCGCCCCTGATGGAGGATCTCAAGGCCAAGGCCCGCGCGGCGGGCATCTGGAACTGGTTCCTGCCCCGCGACTACGAGCCCTGGAGCCCCGGCCTCAGCAACGTCGAGTTCGCCCCCCTGGCCGAGGTCATGGGCCGCGCGCCCTGGTCGTTCGAGGTCTTCAATTGCTCCGCGCCCGACCGCGGCAACATGGAGGTGCTGGCCAAGTTCGGCACCGCCGCGCAGCAGGAGCGCTGGCTCAAGCCCCTGCTGGCCGGCGAGATCCGCTCCACCTTCGGCATGACCGAGCCCCAGGTCGCCTCGTCCGACGCCACCAACATGGAGCTCACCATCGTCCGCGACGGCGATGACTACGTGCTCAACGGGCGCAAGTGGTGGAGCAGCAACATCATGCACCCGCTCAACCGGCTGCTTGTCGTGCTGGGCGTGACCGACGCGAACGCCGAGCGCCACGAGCGCCACTCGATGATCCTGGTGCCGCGCGACACGTCCGGCCTGGAGATCGTGCGGCCGCTGACGGCGCTCGAGAGCTACGACTCGCCCGGCGGCCACGGCGAACTGCGCTTCACCGACGTGCGCGTCCCGGCCGAGAACCTGATCTGGGGCGAGGGCAAGGGCTTCGCCATCGCGCAGGGGCGGCTGGGGCCGGGCCGTTTCCAGTACGCCATGACCTGCGTCGGGGCCGCCCAGCGCGTCCTCGACCTGATGTGCCACCGCGTCGAGGAGCGCGTCGCCTTCGGGCAGAAGCTCAGCAAGCAGTCCAGCATCCGCCAGGACATCGCCAAGTCCCGCTGCGAGATCGAGCAGGCGCGCCTGCTGGTCCTGCGCGCCGCCGCGGCCATGGACGAGGGCGGCATCGAGGCGGCCCGCGAGTACCTGCCGATGGTCAAGATCGTCGGTCCCAACATGTGCTGGAACGTCGCCGAGCGCGCCATGCAGGCCTTCGGCGGCAAGGGCGTCAGCTCCGACACGATCATCCCCAAGGTCTGGGCGATGGCCCGCACGATGCGCATCGCCGACGGGCCCGACCAGGTGCACATGTCGCAGCTCGGCAAGATGACCATCGCCCGGGCGCTGAACGGGGGCTAGCGATGGGGTTCCGCCGCGGCTTCCTCCTGGGCCTGCTGGCCGGCATCGTCGGGGCCGTCATGGGGGGGCGCCCCTCGGCGGACGAGGGCGCGTCGGACGGCTCGGCGGCCGCCGGCGGCCGCGAGGGCGGAGCGGGCTCGCTGCTCGACGAGGCGCGGGCCGCCGCCCAGGCCGAGCGCGCCGCCGCCGAGGCACGCATGGAGGAGCGCTTCCGCGTCGCCCGGCAGACCGGCCGCATGCCCGAGGAGCGGCCCTAACCCGCGCGCCTTCACCGTCGCGCAACACAGCGCGCCCCGCAGCCTTGCTACGATTCACTCGGAGAGGTGTCCGAGCGGTTTAAGGTGCCGATCTCGAAAATCGGTAGGTCTCAAAAGGGCCTCGTGGGTTCGAATCCCACCCTCTCCGCCAGCTCTCATCCAACTCCTCGGAGAGGTGACCGAGCGGCTTAAGGTGCACGCCTGGAAAGCGTGTGGGGGCGCAAGCCCCTCGTGGGTTCGAATCCCACCCTCTCCGCCACCCCCCATCGGGCCGGCCCGCCACCCCCGCCCCCGAGCCTGGGGCCGTGGGCGTTTGCGTTGCACGGGTTGCAGGTGCCCCGCGGCGACCGCCGCGCACCCGCGGGAACCGACCCCGGCGGCGCGGCGTTACGCTTCCATGCGAGGTGCGGCCATGCAACGACTCCTGACACTGATCCCCATCGCCGTGCTGCTGGCGGTCGCCCTGGTCGCCTGCGGCGCGGGCGACGACGAGGGCGGCTTCTTCGAGACGGCCGCGAGCGCGGGGCAATCGGCCCCGGCGATGGCGATGGACGACGCCGACTTCGCCGAGTCGGAGGAGATGGCCGTAGAGCAGGCGGCAGCGCCGATGGCGGAGCCGGCGCCCGGCGACGGCGGCGACGGCCCCGCCGCGCTGCAGACGGCCGAGCGCCGCGTCATCTCCACCGGCTTCGTGAGCGTCGAGGTGGAGGACGTGCCGGCCGCCGCCGAGCAGGTGCGCATCGCCGCCGAGTCGCTGGGCGGCTTCGTCGAAAACTCGGTCGTGTCGGGCGACGACGAACAGGCCTTCGCCGACGTCACCATCCGTGTCCCCCAGGACGTCTTCCTCGACGCGCTCGACCGCATCCGCCGCATCGGCGAGGTGCGCAGCGAGGACCTGCGCGCGCAGGACGTGACCGAGCAGTTCATCGACCTCAACGCGCGCCTGCGCTCGGCGCTGCGCACGGAGGGCAGCCTGCTCGGCCTCCTCGACCGCGCGACCGACGTGGAGGACGTCATCGCCATCGAGCGGGAGTTGAGCCGTGTCCGCGCCGACATCGAGCGGCTGCAGGGGCAGCTCAACTTCCTGGAGCGCCGCGTGGCGCTGGCCACGCTGTCGGTGTCGCTCTTCACGCCGTCCGCGGCGCGCACGGAGCCGCCCTCCGCCTACTTCGGCATCGAGAGCGACGACGTCGCGGGCGACATCGCGGCGGTCGAATCGGTGGCGGCCTCCCTCGGCGGCCTGATCGACTCCTCCGTCATCACCGTCGACGACGGAGAGGCCAGCGGCTTCGTCGAGATCCGCGTCCCCCGCGGCGATTTCGCGCGCGCCGTCCGCGCCGTCGACGCCATCGGCGACGTGCGCAGCAAGACCGTCCGCACCGGCGAGGGCGCCGACGACCCCGCCGCCGCCTACGGCGACCAGCCCGACGCCCGCATCGACGTGCAGCTCCAGGAGGCCCGCAGCGCGGACGCCGATGAGGTGGTTGTGTTCGTCGTGCTGGTGCTGGTGGGCTTGCTGGTCGTGGCGCTCATCGCCTACGGCGCGCGCCGCGTGCGCCGCCGGCGGGCTGCGCCCAGCGAATGATGGGGCGTAGGCGCGGGGTGGTCTAGCGTCGGGCTATGCGCAGCAGTCGTCCGGCCCCGCTCGCCCTGTTCGTCGTCGCGGCGCTGATGATGGCGCTCGCGGTCGCCGGCGCGACCCTCGCGGGCAAGACCGCGACGGCCCAGGAGGAGGCGTCACCCGCGCCGGTGCTCCATCCGATCACCGAGGGCTGGTCGCTGCTGGCCAACACCGGTCCCGGCGCCTCGCCCGCCCAGCTGCTGGCGCCGCTCGACGGCTTGGTGACGGCCGCCTTCACCTACGACGCGAAGGAGGACCGCTTCAAGAGCTACCGCGCCGGCGTCTCCGGCCGAAACGACCTCACATGGGTCGAGGCCGGGCAGGCGCTGTGGGTGCTCGTGCCCGAGGGGCGCCTCGGCGGCGACATCGCCTTCCTGGAGTTGCCCGGACAGGCGCGCCGCCTGCCCGCGACGCTGGAGTCCGGCTTCACCCTGGTCGGCTGGACCGGCACCGACGGCCTCCGCGTCTCCCGCGCGACGGAGGGGCTGCCCGTGCGCCGGGTCTACCAGTGGGACGGCGCGTCGCAGCGCTATCGCGTCTGGGACACGCGCGTGCCCGCGGCGGCCCGGGACGACTTCCGCCTGGAGTACGGCGCCGGCCTCTGGGTCGACCTGCGGGGCGCGGACTCCGTCACCTGGTACCAGCGCTAGCACTCCGTGGCCGAGGCGCCGGCCTCCCGCCACGCGGAGAAGACGGTCCCTGGGTCCAACCGCTCCCGCATCACGGCGATCGCCTCGGGGTTCTCGTCGATCAGCAGGAAGCGGCGTCCCACGCGCGCCGCCGCCGCCCCTACGGTGCCGCTGCCCGCGAAGGGGTCGCAGACGAGGTCGCCGGGGTTGCTGGAGGCGCGGATGATGCGCTCGGCCAGCGCCTCAGGCTTCTGCGTCGGGTAGCCGGTGCGCTCGCCGCCGTTGGTGGGGACCACGGTGTGCCACCAGGTGTCGGTGGGCAGCTTGCCGCGCGCCGCCTTCTCCGGCCCCACCAGCCCCGGCGCCATGTAGGGGATGCGATCGATGTCCTCGCGGTTGAACG
>JAPOXB010000155.1:0-19563 GCA_026707335.1 Chloroflexota bacterium | reverse complement strand
GCCCCCCGGTGTTGAACGGCGGGTCCGTGTAGACGAGGTCGAGGCAGGCGTCGGGCAGGGATCGCAGGACGGGCAGGTTATCGTGCGCGACGACCGTCCCGCCGGCCCGCAGGTCGAGGCCGTGATCCGCGCCGGGCATCGCCGCGCGCCGGCTACTGCTCGGGCCTGGGACGCGGCAGCGCCGAGGTGTCCGGCTCGGTCTCGCCGCGGCGTTCCTGCTCGTGGCGCGCCTCCTCGGCCTCCTCGCGCTTGATCGCGCGCTCCGCCTCCACCTCCTCCAGCTCCCGGCCCAGCCCCTCCTCCGCCATCTGCTCGGGCGAGCGCTGCTCGACCTCCGCCTCGAAGGCCGCCGCCAGCACCGAGTAGGTGCGTCCGCCCAGGTAGCTCAGCGGCTTGTACTCGTCGTCCGCCAGCGACCACAGCCCGGTGTCGAAGTCGAAGGCGTCGGTGTCGGCCTGGGCCGCCATCACCCGCCCGATGAAGAGCTTGTGGTCGCCGGTCGTGTACGAGTCGTGCACGGCGCACTCAATCCAGCCCACGCAGCCCTCCAGCAGCGGCGCGTCGATGATCTTGGCCCGGAAGTAGGGCAGGCGCGAGCCCTCGATCTTGTCGCCCTGCAAGCCGCTGACCATGCCCAGCCACTGCGTGTGATTGAGGATCACCTTGCTGGGAAAGTTCAGCGCGAACTCCTCCCCGAAGGTGATCATGTCGTGGCTGTGCCGGCCCGGGTGCACGGCGATCGCGATCAGCGGCGGGTCGACGCTGACCGGCATCGACCAGGCCAGCGGCATCGCGTTCGCGACGTTGCGCCAGCTAGTGGTGACGATCGCGACGGGCGCCCCGCCCAGGAGGCGCCGGGCGTCGACCTCTTCCATCCTGCGTCGGACCATGGCCCCCCCTCCGATCGATCGTAGCGCGGGCCGTGCGGCCCCGGTGATAGCGGGCTCGTGCCCGCGTCGTTAGCATGCGGGCGTAGCAGCAGGGAGCGCAAGATGGTCCAGTTCGCCGACTCACCCACCGAAGCGGCCTTCCGGGAGGAAGTACGGGCGTTCATCGAGGGGTCCTACGAACCCCTGCGCGAGTCCATCCGCGTCGAGATGGCGTCGGCGAAGAGCAAGCGGGACTCCACGCCGACGAAGCGCAAGTGGATCTCGAGACTGGCCGAGAAGGGCTGGATCGCGCCCGCTTGGCCCGTCGAGTACGGCGGCGCCGGCATGAGCGTGATGGAGCAGTTCATCTACAACGAAGAGATGGCCGAGGCCGGCACGGTCGGGCCCAGCGGCATCACGGTGGGCTTCATCGGCCCCACCATCATCACCATCGGCACCGACGAGCAGAAGCAGGAGCACCTGCCGCCCATCCTCCGCGGCGAGGCGGAGTGGTGCCAGGGCTACTCCGAGCCGGGCTCCGGCTCCGACCTCGCCTCGCTGCAGACCCGCGCCGTCAAGGACGGCGATGACTGGGTGATCAACGGCCACAAGGTCTGGACCAGCTCCGCCCACCTCTCCGACTATATGGTCATGCTCGCCCGCACCGACCCCGACGCCCCCAAGCACAAGGGCATCACCTACTTCATCGTCGATATGCACGCCCCCGGCGTCGACGTGCGCCCGCTCATCAACATGGCCAAGACGCACGAGTTCAACGAGGTCTTCTTCGAGGACGTGCGCGTGCCCGCCCGCAACATCCTGGGCGAGGTCAACCGCGGCTGGTACGGCGCCGTGACGACGCTGGACTTCGAGCGTTCGTCAATCGGCTCCGCGGTGGGCATGGGCAAGCACGTCAAGACGCTGATTCGCGCCGCCCAGGAGCACCGGAAAAACGGCGTCTCGCAACTGGGCCACCGCGCCGGGCTGCGCGTCGAACTGGCCGACCGCTACCTGGAATCGCAGATCGCGCGGCTGATCTCCTACCGCATCGTCACGATGCAGGCGCAGGGCCTGATCCCCAACCACGAGGCGTCGATGGGCAAGCTCTACTCGATGGAGCTCAACCAGCGCATCGCCTCGACCGCCATGCACGTGTTCGGGCTGCACGGCCAGTTGTGGACCGGGGAGGAGCGCGCTCCCCGCGGCGGCTCCTACAACTACGACTACATGCGCACGGTCGCCAACACGATCGAGGGCGGCACCAGCGAGATCCAGCGCAACATCATCGCCGGGCGCGGGCTGGGCATGCCGCGCTCCTGACCGGCGCGCGGGTCCGTCGGGAGGTGGGACGAATGGAGGACGAGCCGCCCGAGGGCCAAGCCGAGGCGGCCGGCGCCGCCGCCGAACCGTCGGCCGAGGCCGCACCCCTTCCACCCCCCCTCATTGACGAGTGGCTGTCCCGCTCCGACCACCGCGACACCGTCGCGGCGACGGTCCCCGGTGAGCCCACCGCCGTCTTCGCCGTCGCCCGCCGGCTCGACCTGCTCGACGACTTCGCCCTGCGCGTCCTGCTCTGGGCCTGGGACGCGCCCCCACGGCTGCTCGATTGGTACCGCGGGGTGAAGCGCGAGCGCCCGTCCCGCGCCGCCGTTTCCTTCGACGCCCTCTCCGGCGGCGAGCGGGGCGTCATCCTCCTCGCGGAGGAGGCCTCGGCCGAGAGCGGCCGCCACGAGATCGTCCTCGGCGCCGCCGGACGGCTCTGGCCGCCCGGCCCCGTCTCTCGTGACCTGACCGCCGATCAGTTCCGTGCGGCAGACGTCCCCGCCGACGTCCGCGTCGTCGTCGGACTGCGCGCCGAGCCCGCCTCCGAGGGTCGCAGCCGCGTCGTCGTGGAGGTCCGCGTCGCCGCCGTCGGACGGCGCGCCCGGCTGCCGCTGCGCGCCTCCTGGGCCGCCGCCGGGCCCGTGACCGGCGTCGTGCGCCGCCGCGCCCTCGAACGCCTCAAGCCCGATCCTGGGCCGCCGCCGGGCCCGTGCCCGGCGTCGTGCGCCGCCGCGCCCTCGAACGCCGCAAGCACGAGTTCGGGGGATAGGCGGGCCGAAGCCCATCAGCCGGCCTGCGGGACGAGCTGCGGGATCGCCTGGAAGCCGTGCGGCAGGGCGAGCACCCGCGCCCGCTCCTCGGTGCGGCGCTCGTGCGCCGCCGCCAGCCGCGACACGGTCGCGCTCACGTCCCGAATCGGCTCCAGGTGTAATGCCCGCACGTCGGCGTCGTCGAGCGCCGAATACAGGTGCAGCCGCGCCCGCTCCTGCACCGTGACCTGCATCTGCACCTGCCACTGGTCGATGCGATGGAAGTCGGGTTGCAGCATCTGCTCCATCGCCGCCGCCGGCGACGGGGCAGAGGCGAGGAACTCCGCGTACTCGGCGCTGCCGATGCCGTCGCGGCACTCGGCCGCCAGCACGATGTCGCCCCCCGTGCGCACGCCGAGCCCCGCCGACACGGCCCCCTTGATCGACTGGTAGAGGTTGAGGTCGGCCGGGTAGCCGCAGTTCGTCGTGACGACGATGTCGTACGGGTCCGCGATGGGGCGCAGGGCCTGGCGGTCGACCTGCGCGATCGCCGCGTCGTGCGCAGCAACCAGTTCGCCGCAGAAGACCCCCGTCACCCGCTTCTGCGCGTCGAGCGTGACGTCGCAGAGGAAGTCGACCCCGGCGCGCAGCGCGATCCGCCGCACGTCCTCGAAGACCGGGTTGCCCTCCGCGATGCAGTAGGTCGCCCGCGGGTGGGCGAGGTTGGCGACGCCGTGGTTGCGCATGATGTTGTGGGCCGCCGCGACGCCGGGGAAGACGCCCTTGCCGCCGCCGCTGTAGCCGGCGAACAGGTGTGGCTCGACGAAGCCCGTGACGATGCGCACGCTGGCCTGCATGAAGGCGGCGTTGAGGTAGATGCCGCCCCGCGGCTCGCCGGGGTAACGCTCCAGGAAGATCTGCTGGTCGGGGTCGCGGGCGTCGTGGGCGACGGTTCGGTAGCGGGCGGTCACGGCCGGGCCCAGCAGGCCGTCCATCTGCGCGCGCGTCATGGGAGCGTGCAGGCCGCCGCCGACCAGCAGCGTGATCTGGTCGTCGGGGACGCCGGCCGCGGCGAGCGCCTCCAGCAAGGCCGGGGCGATGATCGTGCTGGGCACGGGGCGCGTGTTGTCGCTGAAGACGATCGTCACGTGGTCGTCGGGGCCGACCCGCTCTGTCAGGGGCGCCGCGCCGAGCGGCGACGCGATCGCCGCCCGCAGCGCCGCCGGGAAGTCGGGCAGCGGCGGCGCGACGACCGGCTCCAGGACGTCGCTGCCGTCGGGGAGGTCAACGGGCAGGCCGCCGTCGCCGTAGGCGAGTTCCACGCGCATGGGGGCAGGGTATCCGCTCGCGCCCCCGGCGTCGCCACTGTCTGCGTGTGTCAATCGTCGCGGGAACCGGGAGCCGCCTGCCGGCGTTCTGCTACCCGGAACGCAGGGTCGTGTGCGCGGGGCCGCCGAGCGCCCCGCCCCTGCACCGACGGAGGTCACCGATCCGATGAGCGTGCCGCGCTTCGCCCGACGTCTTGTTCGCCGCGCCCCCGCCTCAGCCGACGCTGATCGGGTGCGGCAGAGGGCGGTTGAAGAGATAGCCCTTCTTGTTGAACGGGACGTCGTCGGGCTGGACGGCGCCCGAAGCGTCGGTGGCGCGCGTCATGACGACGTGTTCGCCGGGGCGGGCGTCCCAGGTGAACTCGAAGCGCGCCCAGGAGTACTGCGGCTGGGGATCGAGCACCGCCGCGTCGCGCCAGGTCGCTCCGCTGTCGGTGCTCCATTCGACACGCGTGATCGGGCCGTGCGGCGATTGGGCGTAGCCCCGGATCCGCTGTGAGCCGGGCTCCAGCGTCGCCGGCCAGGGCAGGGCCAACGCGCTCTTGATCGACTGCTCCGTCACCACCGTGCCGAGCGCCTCCCCTTCCGGCGGGTAGTCGTCGCCGATGAGGACGTACGAGGTCGTGTTGTTGCGCGTCCAGAGCGGCTCGGCGGACACGACGATGCGGCTCAGCCACTTGATGCTGGAGCTCCCCACCCAGCCCGGGACGAGGGCCCGCAGCGGGTAGCCGTGGTCCTTGGGCAGCGCCTCTCCGTTGAGGGCGTAGGCCAGCAGGGTGTCGGGATGGCGCGCCTTCTCGATGGGCAGGACGCGGCGGAACCCCTGCTCGGGCGACTCCGCGTCGAGGCCTATCAGGAGCACGCTGACGGCGTCGTCCCGCACGCCCGCAGCCGCCAGTACGTCCCACAGCGAGACGCCCGTCCAGACGCCGTTGCCGACGCCGCCCGTCGCCCACTGCGTCCCGCCGGCCGCGCGCCCTGTGACGAGGTCGAACATCGCCCGCTGATTGCCGGCGCACTCCAGGTACGAGACCAGGGTGCGGCTCGGCATGTCGAGCAGGTCGGCGTACGACAGTTCGCGCGGCCGCTCCACGGCGTCGCCTTCGACCGACAGCCGCCAGCGCGCCGCGTCCACGTCGAGGCTGACCGAGTTGTTGCGCACGAAGAAGAGCCGCTGGGGCGTGATGAGCCCCCGCATGAGTTCCAGACGGGCCTCGAGGCTCTTGCCGTCGTCATGGACGATGAACGGCGCGGTGTCCTTGAACCAGGCCGGGGACTCCCCCGCGCCGAGCGCTGGTATCGCGCTGGGTCGGTCGGCGCAGCCGACCAGGGCGAGGCCGAGCGCGCCCACGCCCGCTCTGGCGCCGGCGCCCAGCAGGCTCCGCCGCGAGGTTCGGCGCCGGTGCAAGGGCATGACCGGCTCGCGATCGCGCGGCTAGCCCCGGCGGGCGTGCGCGGCGGCTCGCTCCCACTGCACGACGTACGCCTCGTGCACGTCCCGGACGGTCTCCTCGAACTCGGTGTAGCCGGTCTGGATCAGCCGGTTGAAGTCCTTCCGTGTCACCGCGCGGCGCGCCCAAGCGCTGCCGTCAGGCAGGTCGTCCAGCTTGCTCGCGGCGCCGTAGAGGAACAGCTCGTAGCGTCTGGTTTCCGGCGCCACCGCCGTGTTCTCCGGCGTGGGTTCCAGCTCGAAGCGGGTGTGCTGCGTCCACTCCTTGAGATGGACTCCCCACTGCCCCCGGCAGACCGGCTTCAGCCAGCGGTTCAACTGCGCGGCCGGGCCGCCCCGAGCCGACGTGTCGCGCGCCGCCTCATCGACGTGCAGCCGCGGGATGCGGAACTGCGACTCGCCTTCGCCCCGGACCACCACCATCCGGTCCTTGTAGCCCAGGATCAGATAGACGCCGTCGACCGCGTCCAGCGGCGGCGTCTCGTCCGTCTCGGACAGCGTGCCGACCCAGTCGTCCCCCATCTCCTTCTCGAACGTGAAGTGACGGATCCGTCTCCGCTCGGCCGCGATCCTCTGCTGGGCGGCCTGCATCTCCGCCTCGTTGATGCCGCCTCCTACCATCAGGCTCCTCCTCTGCTTGCAGCGCTCGTCGCGACCGGCTCGTGGTCGCGCTCCGGCGCCTCGTCGATGAAATGGTTCCGGCCCTCGCGCTGCACCAGCCGCCCCGCGCCCGGGTAGGGCGTGTGCACCGAGAGGATCAGGTGATTGCCGGCGACGGCCTCGCGGACGAGCCGCTTCTTCGTCTCCAGGCTGACCAGCGGCAGTACGTCGAAGGCGCTGATCCAGGCCACGCGCTCCAGTTGCACCCGGTGCTGCGCGATGTCGCCGATGTAGATCGCCGTCTCGCCGCCGTCGCGGATCAGCACCGAGGCGTGGTCGGCCGTGTGCCCCGGCGTCTCGACGACCGTGAGCTGCGAGGTCACCGCCGTCTCCCCGTCGATGAGGTCCAGCTGTCCCGCCTCGCGCAGGGGGAGCAGGTTGTCGGCCAGATACGTGGCGCGGGTGCGCTCGTTGGTGTGCGTCGCGACGTCCCACTCGCCCGCCTGCATGACGTAGCGGGCGTTGGGGAACGTGGGCCGCAGTTCGCCGCCAATGCGGCGCGTGTTCCAGCCGCAGTGGTCGTTGTGCAGGTGCGTGTTGATCACGATGTCCACGTCGTCCGGCGCGACGCCCTCGGCGGCCAGCGCGTCGAGCAGCTTGCCGTGCCCCACCGCGCCGCCCCGCGCCCGCAGCAGGTCGAAGTCCTTGTCGCCCTGGCCCGTCTCGATCAGCACGGTCTTCCCGTCCGACTCCAGCAGCAGGCAGTTGAGCGCGAGCGGGATCTGATGCTGCGCGTTCAGGTCCGTCGTCACCCGCTCCCACATCACGCGCGGCACGAGCCCGTGCACGGCGCCCGCGTCCTGCCAGGAGCAACCGTCGGAGAGGACGCGGATCGCCAAGCCGCCGACGTGATAGCGTGCTGCCGGCATCCGCTCGCCTCCCTCCAGTCGCGCGCGGGCCGCCCGTGCGGGCGGCCATTCGCGGTCGCGACGGAGCCTGTCTCGGCTGGCAGCGTACCCGGATCGGCCGCCCGCTCGCCAGCGGGCGCCGGTCGCGGGCGGCGGCAACGGAGCGAAGGGCCATCGTGCGCCTATACTGGCGCGGTTGCGAAGGAGAATCGCCCATGCCCGGCACCCCCTACGCCTTCCTCAAGGGTGAGATGATGCCCCTGGCCGACGCGAAGATCGGTCTGATGACGCACGCCTTCAACTACGGCACCGCCGTCTTCGAGGGCATCCGGGCGAATTGGAACGTCGAGCACGAAACGCTCTACCTGTTCCGCGCGCGCGAGCATCTGGAACGCCTGCGCAAGTCGGCGCGGGTGCTGATGATGGAGCTGCGCTACAGCGACGACGACCTGCTCGACCTCACGCGCCAACTCGTCATGAACAGCGGTTTCCGCGAGGACCTCTACGTGCGGCCCATGGTCTACAAGTCGCAGGAGGTGCTGGGCGTCCGCCTGCACGACGTCGAGGACGACGTGCTGATCTACTGCGCCCCATTCGGGCCCTACCTCGACCTGGACGCCGGCATCCGCTGCTGCACGTCCTCGTGGCGGCGCGCGGACGACACCTCGATCCCCGTCCGCGCCAAGGTCAACGGCGTCTACATCAACTCCGCCCTCGCCAAGACGGAGGCTTACAACAACGGCTACGAGGAAGCGATCATGCTCAACGCCGACGGCCACGTCGCGGAGGGCAGCGGCGAGAACATCTTCATGGTGCAGGACGGCGCCCTCGTCACGCCGCCCTCATCGGACAACATCCTGGTGGGGATCACCCGCGCCACGGTGATCGAGCTGGCCCAGGCCGAGTTGGGCCTGCCGACCGTCGAGCGCACCATCGACCGCAGCGAGCTGTACGTCGCCGACGAGGTCTTCATGACCGGCACCGCGGCCCACGTCACGCCCATCCTGGAGATCGACAACCGGCCCATCGGCGACGGCGGCATCGGGACCGTCTCGGGGGAGTTGCAGAAGCTGTTCTTCGACGCGATCCTGGGCCGCCTGCCGCAGTACGAGCGCTGGCTGATCCCCATCCCGGCGGCGGAGTTGGTCGGGGCCTGACGGCCGGGTGTCCGCCGCGCGAACCGCGAGAGCGAGGCGGCTCCCGTGACCGAGGCGCTCGCCGTCGTTCTGGCTTACCTCATCGGCTCCATCCCGGTCAGTTGGCTGATGTTCTACTGGCGCAGCGGCGGCGAGGACCTGCGCGTCGTGGGCGACCTGAACGTGGGCTCCGCCAACGCGATGCGCGAGGGCGCCGGCCCGCCCTGGGGCCACATCGCGCTGCTGGGGGACATCGGCAAGGGCCTCCTGGCGGTCTCCATCGCGCGCTGGCTCGACCTGCCGGTCGGCTGGTGGGTGGCCTGCGGCTACATCGTCATCGTGGCGCACATGTTCCCCATCTGGCTGGGCTTCCGCGGCGGCCGCGGCGCCGCCACCGTGCTCGGCGCGGCCGGCGCCTTCCTCCCCTGGCAGTTCGGCATCACGATGGCCGTCGGCGGGACCGTCTTCCTCATCGTCCGCATCGCCGAACTCGGCATCCTGATGGTCGCCGCGCCGCTGCCGTTCCTCGCCGTCGCCGCCGATCAGCCCGTCGAGGTGATCGTGTTCTGCTTCACCGCGCCCATCCTCGCGGGCCTCAAGGCTGGCTTCGATCGCTGGCGGCGCGCCCAGGCGGCCCGCGCCGCGCGCGAGGATCCATGAGCGCCCTCCGATGAGCACAGCGCCATGACCGCCGAGGCACGGTACGACACGATCGTCGTGGGGGCGGGGCCGGCCGGCTCGCTCGCCGCCCACGACCTCGCCGCCGCGGGCGCGCGCGTGCTGCTCGTCGATCGGGCGGCCTTCCCCCGCGACAAGCCCTGCGGCGGCGGCGTGCTCATCGGGGCGGCCCGCCACCTGCCGTTCTCGATCGAGCCGGTCGTCGAGCGCACGCTGTCCGACTTCCGCGTGCGCTATCGCCGCGACTGGACCTTCGAGTACCACTCCGACGCGCCGCTCGTCCACATGACCCGGCGCGCGCGCCTCGACGCCTACCTGGCCGAGCAGGCCGTGGCGGCGGGCGCGACCTTCCAGGACGACCGCCGCGTGCGCGGCGTCGAGCCGGACGCCGCCCATGTGACGGTCCGCTTCGAGGATGGCGACGCGGTCAGCGCGGCCACGCTCGTCGCGGCCGACGGCGTCAACGGCGTTTGCCGGCGGGCGGTGGGGCTGCCGCCGCTGCGCGCCGCCGTCGCGATGGAGGCCGACAGCCCCGGCGTGCCCGGTGACTGGTCGCGCCACGTCGGCATCGAGCTGGGCAGCATGCCGGGCGGTTACGGCTGGGTCTTCCCGAAGGGTGACCACTGCAACATCGGCGTCGGCGGCTGGCTCGGGATCGGCCCCAGGCTGCGCGGGGAACTCGACGCCTACGGCGCCATGGAGCGATTCGCCGCCCCGGAGCTGGCCGGCCACCGCGGCTACCGCCTGCCCCTGCGGGACGTCGGCAGCCCGGTGGTCGTCGGGCGCGTGGCGCTTGTGGGCGACGCCGCCGGCCTCGTCGACCAGCTCTCCGGCGAAGGGATCGGCAACGCCTTCCGCTCCGGCCGCATGGCCGCCGCGGCGATCGCTCGTCTGCTGGCGGGGGAGGCGGCGGACCTCGGCGGCTACCAGCGCGCGCTGGAGGAGACCATCGACGCCGATCTGGCCGTCTCCCGCCAGCTCTACGATCTGCTCCACGACCATCCCTGGCCGTACGTCCAGATCATGCGCCGCTCGGGGCGCTTCCGCCGCATGCTCTGCCGCCTCGTCCGCGGCGAGACCGACTACGTGCACGTGCGCCGCCGGTTCGGTCCCCTCGCGCCCTGCTTCGACCTCGCCGCGCGCCGGGCAGCGCGCCGGGTGTCGCAGCGCCGGCGCCGCGCCGGGCGGCGGGCAACCGTGCGTTAACGGCGGCGCTTCACAGGCGGCGGCGCGGTGGGCTACAGTGCGGATGGCTCAATTGCTTCGGAGCCGGGAGTGCAGACAGTGGCGCGACAGACCCTGCTTGCGGTGGACCTGCTGGTCGTCGGTGTAGCGGTGCGCTCCGTAGGGGGTGGCGAAGCGTAGTCGTCGCCCAGCGAAACGGAGCGCAGCGCCGGTCGTGGGGACCGGCGTTTTTCGTTCCTGCGAGAGCACTGCCGGCGACGAGGTCCGGCCGTCCCGCCCCAACGGGACGCGACCGGCGGATGGAGAGGCCCGACGATGAAACTGACCGGCGCACAGATCCTGCTTGAGTGTCTCCGGGCGGAGGGCGTGGAAACGGTCTTCGGCTATCCGGGCGGCGTCGTCCTGCCGCTCTACGACACCTTCGTCCAGTACCCCGACATCCGGCACGTCCTCGTCCGGCACGAGCAGGCGGCCGCCCACGCCGCCGACGGCTACGCCCGCGTCAGCGGGCGCACCGGCGTCTGCCTGGCGACCTCCGGCCCCGGCGCGACCAACCTCGTCACCGGCATCTGCACGGCCTACATGGACTCCGTGCCGATGGTGGTGCTGACCGGCAACGTCGCCCGCGACCTGCTCGGCCGCGACGGCTTCCAGGAGGCCGACATCACCGGCATCACGCTGCCGATCACGAAGCACAACTACCTCGTCATGCGCGCCAGCGAGATCGCACAGGCCGTCAAGGAGGCCTTCCACATCGCCTCGACCGGCCGCAAGGGGCCGGTGCTCGTCGACATCCCCAAGGACGTGTTCATCGAGACGGCCGAGTGGGACGGCTACCCGGAGCAGATCCACCTGCGCGGCTACCCGCTCGTCACGCGCCCCGCCCAGGACGACGTCGAGCGGGCCGCCGAGCTGATCAACGCGGCCGAGAAGCCGGTCATCCTGGCCGGCCAGGGCGTCATCCTCTCCGGCGCCTCCGCCGAGTTGTGCGCCGTCGCCGAGAAGGCCGACATCCCCGTCATCACGACGCTGCTGGGCATCTCCTCGATCCCAGACGCGCACCCGCTGTCCTACGGCTTCCTGGGCATGCACGGGCACTACTACTGCAATATGACCGCCGACGCCGCCGACGTCGTGGTCGGCATCGGCATGCGCTTCGACGACCGCGCCATGGGCCGATTCAAGGACTTCAACCCCGGCGCGAAGATCGTCCACATCGATATCGACCCGGCCGAGATCGGCAAGAACTTCGAGACGCACGCGCCCGTGCAGGGCGACGTCGGCGAGGCCCTGCGCGCCCTGCTGCCGCTGCTGGAGCCGGCCGAGCACCCCGAGTGGCGCGCTTGGATCGACGACCTCAAGGCCGAGCACCCCACGGACTACTTCGGCGAAGAGTCGGAGCTGACCGGCACCTGGCTGGTGCGCGCGTTGGCCGAGGAGACCGGCGGCGAGGCCACGATCGTCACGGGCGTCGGGCAGCACCAGATGTGGGCCGCGCAGTACTACCCGTTCCAGCGCGCCCGCCAGTGGATCACCAGCGGCGGCCTGGGCACGATGGGCTACGAGGTCCCGGCGGCGATCGGCGCGCAGTTCGCCCAGTCCGACCCGGTCTGGTCGATCTGCGGCGACGGCGGCTTCCAGATGACGCTGCAGGAGTTGCAGACCGTCAAGGACCACAACCTGCCCATTCGCTACGCGCTGTTCAACAACGGCTTCTTGGGCATGGTGCGGCAGTGGCAGGAGCTGTTCTACAGCGACAACCTCCACTCCGTGGACCTGGGCCAGCCCGACTTCCTGAAGCTCGCCGACGCCTACGGCATCGCCGGGCTGCGCGCGGCCACCCGTCAGGATGCCCGGGATGCCATCCGCGCGGCCCAGGCCGTCGACGGCCCCGTACTGATCGACTTCCGCACCGCCAAGGTGGAGAACGTCTGGCCCATGGTCCCGGCCGGCGCCGCCCTTTCCGAGACGATTGAGGAGCCCGCCTGATGTCCGAATACAGCACCATCGTCGCGCATGTCGAAGACCGCCCGGGGGTCCTGGCCCGCGTCGCGTCCCTCTTCCGCCGCCGCGGCTTCAACATCGAGAGCCTGACCGTGGGCAAGGCCGACGAGCCCGGCCTGAGCCGCATGACCATCGTCGTCGAGGGCGGGGCCGCCAACGTCCAGCAGGTGGCGCGCCAACTCTTCAAGCTGATCGACGTCGTCTCCGTGGTCGATATCAGCGACCAGCCCGTCATCGACCGGGAGATGTCGCTCATCAAGGTCTCCTGCCAGCCCGCGCAGCTCGTGGAAGTCGGCGAACTGGTCAAGGCGTTCCGCGCCGACATCGTCGACGTCGGCCCGCAGTCGATCATCGTGCAGGTGCTGGGCGACGGCGCGAAGGTCGAGGCGCTGGAGGGCATGCTGCGGCCCTACGGCGTGCTGGAGATGGTGCGCACCGGTCGCGTGGCGATGGTGCGCGGCCAGCGCACGAGCAAGCCGCCGCCCGTGAGCGTCGACGCGCAGGAGGCGGAGGCCGCGCGGGCGCAACTGGGCCGTCGGCCCGAGGGCGCGCTGCCCTTCGCCAGCGACTAGCCGGGAGCCCCGCCCGCCCGCCCGCCGCTCGCCTCGGGTGAAGCGGCGGGTATAGCATCCGCCCTGCCCCGAGCGCACAGCCGTCGCCGCCTCGATCCGCGCGACGGCCGCAGAAGAGGAGCCCCCATGGCCGCCAAAATGTACTACGACCAAGACGCCGACATGTCCTACCTCGAAGGCAAGACGATCGGCGTCATCGGCTTTGGCAGTCAGGGTCATGCGCACGCGCTCAACCTCCAGGACAGCGGTCAGCGCGTCCTGGTGGGGCTCTACCCCGGCTCCCGCTCCTGGCCCAAGGCGGAGGCGGCGGGCCTGCAGGTCGGCAGCGTCGACGACGTCGCCGAGGCGGCCGACATCATCATGGTCCTCACGCCCGACCACATCCAAAAGGAGCTCTACGAGAACCACATCGCGCACGGCATGCGCGAGGGCAAGACGCTGATGTTCGCGCACGGCTTCAACATCCACTTCGGCCAGATCACCGCCCCCCACGACGTCGACGTATCCATGATCGCCCCCAAGGGGCCGGGGCACCTCGTGCGGCGCGTCTTCGAGGAGGGCGGCGGCGTGCCGGCCCTGCTGGCCGTGCACCAAGACGCCTCGGAGACCGCCCGGCAGACGGCCCTGGCCTACGCCCGCGGCATCGGCGGCACGAAGGGCGGTGTTCTGGAGACCACCTTCCTGGAGGAGACCGAGACGGACCTCTTCGGCGAGCAGGCGGTGCTCTGCGGCGGCGTCTCCGCGCTCATGCAGGCCGGCTTCGAGACGCTCGTCGAGGCGGGCTACCAGCCCGAGTCGGCCTACTTCGAGACGGTCCACGAGGTGAAGCTGATCGTCGACCTGATCTATGAGGGCGGCTTCGCCAACATGCGCTACTCCGTCTCCGACACGGCCGAGTACGGCGACTACACGCGCGGGGAGCGCGCCGTGGGGCCCGACATCAAGGCCCGCATGAAGGAGATCCTGAACGAGGTCCAGAGCGGCCAGTTCGCGCGCGAGTGGATCTTGGAGAACCAAGCCGGCCGCCCGGGTTTCGAGGCGATGCGGCGTCGCCACGCCCAGCACCCCGCCGAGGAAGTCGGCGCGGAACTGCGCGGCATGATGTCCTGGCTGCGCGAGAAGGCGGAGTAGCCGCCCCGATTGCAAACGGGGCGCAAATCCAGGCGGCGCGGCTAGCACAGCCTCCCCGGCCCTGCCATACTGAGGACGTTATGCGGAACCGCATCCTGGGGGGGACATCTCGGCGGGCCCACTCAGCCCGCCGCAGCCTTGGGGGACGACGCTGATCCAGCCGTCCGCCCCGGCGGCGCGCGCCCTCCCGCCCGCGCCGCCCTGAGCCCAGGAGTCCGCTGCCATGCCCGACCGAATCAAGATCTTCGATACCACCCTGCGCGACGGCGAGCAGGCCGCCGGCGTGAGCTTCTCCGCCGAGGAGAAGCTCCAGATCGCCAAGCTGCTCGAACGCATGCAGGTCGACACCATCGAGGCCGGCTTCGCCGCCGCCTCGCCCGCCGACTTCGACGCCGTCGCCCGCATCGCCAAGGAGGTGCGCGGCGCCTCCATCGCCACGCTCTGCCGCGCCGTGCCCAACGACGTCGACCAGGGCTGGGCCGCCATCCAGGACGCGGAGGACCCGCGCCTGCACGTCTTCCTCTCCAGTTCCGACATCCACATCGCCCATCAGCTGCGCAAGGACCGCGAGTTCGTCCTCGAGCAGGCGCGCGAGATGGTCGCGCGGGCCAAGCGCTACGTGGACAACGTGGAGTTCAGCCCCATGGACGCCACCCGCTCGGACCGCGACTTCGTGATGCGCATGCTCAGGGAGTGCGTCGAGGCCGGCGCCACGACGATCAACATCCCCGACACCGTGGGCTACGCCATCCCGGAGGAGTTCGAGGCCTTCATCAAGGAGATCATGGAGAACATCCCCGGCATGGACCGCGTGACGGTGTCCGTCCATTGCCACAACGATCTGGGCCTCAGCAGCGCCAACAGCCTGGCTGCCGTGCAGGCCGGGGCGCGCCAGATCGAGTGCACCATCAACGGCCTCGGCGAGCGGGCCGGCAACGCCTCGCTCGAGGAGGTCGTGATGGCCATCCGCACCCGGCCCGACTTCCTCGGCGCCGATACCAACATCGACCCGCGCTACTTGGTTCCCGCCTCGCGCATGGTGCAGGACTTCGCCGGCATGCACGTGCAGCCCAACAAGGCGATCGTGGGGCTCAACGCCTTCCGGCATCAGTCGGGCATTCACCAGGACGGCGTCATCAAGCTGCGCGAGACCTACGAGATCATGGACCCCGAGGAGGTCGGCTGGAAGGAGGGCAGCCAGTTCGTGCTCAGCAAGCTCTCCGGCCGGGCCGGCTTCCGCGCGCGCCTGCACGACCTCGGCTACACGCTGGAGGACGAGGACTTCAGCCGCGCCTTCCTGCGCTTCCAGGAACTGGCCGACCGCAAGAACACCGTCGACGACCGCGACCTGGAGGCCATCGTCTCCGACCACATCGGGCAGGCCGAGGAGGCCTGGCGGATCGAATCGATCAACGTGACGACCGGCACCGGCGCGACGCCCACGGCCAGCATCAAGCTGCGCAGCCCCGACGGCGAATTCCACGAGGCGGCCAATACCGGCACCGGCCCCGTCGACGCGGTCTACAAGACGATCCGCGGCATCATCGGCACGAAGGACAGGCTCACCGAGTACGCCGTCACGGCCATCACCGAGGGCATCGACGCCCAGGGGGAGGTCACGATCCGCATCGCGATCGAGGGCGTCACGTACACCGGCCGCGCTTCGGACCAGGACATCCTGGTCGCCAGCGCGCGGGCCTACGTCAACGCCGTCAACCGCTACCTGACCGGCAAGGTGGGCGCGTCGGCCTCGGTGACGCAGCGCCGCACGCCCTAGCCGGCGGCGACCCCGGCCGCCCGGGGCGACGAAAGGACCGACGCGTGACCGAAGCTCGCACGCTGGCGCAGAAGATCTGGGACGAGCACCTCGTCCGGCAGGCCGCCGGCGAGCCCGACCTGCTCTACGTGGACCTGCACCTCGTGCACGAGGTCACCAGCCCGCAGGCGTTCGAGGGCCTGCGCCTGGCCGGCCGGCCCGTGCGCCGCCCCGACCTGACCCTCGCCGTGCCCGACCACAACGTCCCCACCGACAACCGGGTCGAGCCCTACGGCGACCCGCTTTCGCAGCAGCAGGTCACCTCGTTGCGCGAGAACTGCGCGCAGTTCGGCGTCCCCCTCTTCGACACGTTCGACCCGCGCCAGGGCATCGTGCACATCATCGGGCCCGAGCAGGGCGTCACCCAGCCCGGCATGACCATCGTCTGCGGCGACAGCCACACCTCGACCCACGGGGCGTTCGGCGCCCTCGCCTTCGGTATCGGCACCTCCGAGGTCGAGCACGTGCTCGCCACCCAGACGCTGCCGCAGAAGCCGCTCAAGCAGATGTCGGTCGAGGTCACGGGCGAGCTGCCGCCGGGCTGCACGGCCAAGGACGTGGTGCTCACGATCATCAACCGCATCGGCGTCGACGGCGGCGTGGGGCACGTGATCGAGTACCGCGGCGACGTCATCCGTGACCTCTCGATGGAAGGGCGCATGACGGTCTGCAACATGACCATCGAGGGCGGCGCCCGCGCCGGGCTGGTCGCGCCCGACGAGACGACCTTCGACTACCTCCGCGGCCGTCCACACGCCCCGACGGGCGACGCCTGGGACGAGGCGCTGGCGTCCTGGCGACAGCTCCCCACCGACTCGGGCGCCCGCTTCGACCGCGAGGTCGTGCTCGACGGGTCGGCCATCGACCCGCACGTCACCTGGGGTGTGACGCCCGCGCAGAGCGTCGGCGTCGGCGGTCGCGTGCCGGACCCGGAGACGATCGAGGACCGCGCGGCGCGGGAGACGGCCGAGCGCGCCCTGCGCTACATGGACCTCAAGCCGCTGACGCCCATCGTGGACATCCCCCTCGACCGCGTCTTCATCGGCTCCTGCACCAACGCCCGCATCGAGGATCTGCGCGCGGCGGCCAAGGTGATCGAGGGTAAAACGGTCGCGGGCGGTGTGAACGCGATGGTGGTGCCGGGCTCGGGGCTCGTCAAAGCGCAGGCCGAGCAGGAGGGCCTGGCCGACATCTTCCGCGACGCCGGTTTCGAGTGGCGCGAGGCCGGCTGCTCCATGTGCCTGGGCATGAACCCCGACATCCTCGCTCCCGGCGAGCGCTGCGCCTCCACTAGCAACCGCAACTTCGAGGGGCGCCAAGGGCCGGGCGGACGCACCCACCTCGTCAGCCCCGCCATGGCCGCCGCCGCCGCCGTCGCCGGTCACTTCGTCGACGTGCGGGACTGGAGCTAGGCGGCGTTGCGATGACGGCTTCCGAGGCTCCCGTCTACACGATCGCGGTCTACGAGGCCGAGGAGGGCGGCTACTGGGCCGAGGTCCTCGACCTGCCGGGCTGCGTCGCGCAGGGAGAGACGCTCGACCAACTGCGCGCGCAGTTGCCCGACGCCATCACCGCCTACATCGAGACGAAGCGGGAGCTGGGCGAGGAGCCCGAGCCCGCCAGCGCATTCACCTGGTCCCTCCGTGTGGGGGACGGCGGCCTGGTGTCGGTGAGCTAGGGGGACGTCATGGAGCCCGTCACGACCGTCAGCGGCCACGCCATCCCGCTCGACCGCGCCGACGTCGACACCGACCAGATCATCCCCGCCCGGCACCTGAAGAAGATCGAGCGCACCGGCTACGGGCCCTTCGCCTTCGAGAGCTGGCGCAAGGATCCGGACTTCGTCGTCAACCGGCCCGAGTACGCCGGCGCGCCCATCCTGCTGGCGGGCCCCAACTTCGGCGGCGGCTCCTCGCGCGAGCACGCCGTCTGGGCGATCCAGCAGATGGGCGTCGAGGTGGTCATCGCCCCTTCCTTCGCCGACATCTTCCGCAACAACTGCGCCAAGATGGGCCTGCTGACCGTCACCCTGCCCCCGCCCGACTGCGAACACCTGATGGCGCGGGCGATGGAGGTTCCCGATGCGCCCATCCGCGTCGACCTGTCGGCCCAGACCGTCTCCACGCCGGACGGCTGGTCGCGCGGCTTCGAGATCGACCCCTTCGTCAAGCACACGCTGCTCAACGGGCTCGACGGGATCGACATCACCCTCCAGCACGTCGACGCGATCGCGGCCTACGAGCGGGGCCGCGCGGCCTTCCGGCCCCGCACCGGCGCCTGAGCCCATGCCCCACGTTCCGGGAGGCCCCTCGTGAGCAACTTCAACATCGCGCTGCTGCCCGGCGACGGCATCGGCCCCGAAGTCGTGGCGGAGGGCGTCAAGGTGCTCGACGCCGTGGGCGCGCGCTTCGGGCACGAGTTCACCTACACCGAGGACACCGTCGGCGGCGCGGGCATCGACGCCTACGGCGTCGCCCTGCGCGACGAGACGCTGGAGATGTGTCAGGAGCAGGACGCCGTCTTCTTCGGCGCGGTGGGCGGGCCGAAGTGGGACGACCCCGGCGCGCCCGTCCGCCCCGAGCAAGCCATCCTGGGCCTGCGCAAGGGGCTGGGCCTGTTCGCCAACATCCGCCCCGTCAAGATGTACGACTTCCTCGTCGACAGCACGGCGCTCAAGCCCGACGTCGTGCGCGGCGTGGACATGATCGTGCTGCGCGAGCTCACCGGCGGCATCTACTTCGGCCAGCCGCAGCGGCAGTGGGAGGAGAACGGCGAGCGCCACGTCGTCGACACGCTGGCCTACGCCGAGCACGAGATCGAGCGCATCGTTCGGGTCGGCTTCGAGCTGGCGCAGGCGCGGCGCAAGAAGCTGACCTCCGTCGACAAGGCCAACGTCATGGCCAGCTCCCGCCTGTGGCGCGCGGTCGTGTTGGAGGTCGCGCCCGACTACCCCGACGTCGAAGTCGAGCACCTGCTCGTCGACGCCTGCACGATGCACCTCATCTCCCGCCCCGGCGACTTCGACGTCATCGTGGCGGAGAACCTGTTCGGCGACATCCTCAGCGACGAGGCCTCCATGCTGGCCGGCTCGATGGGCATGCTGCCCAGCGCCAGCCTGGGCGCGCGCAGCCGCGACGGCACCGGCCTGGGCATGTACGAGCCGATCCACGGCACCGCGCCCGACATCCAGGGCCAGGGCATCGCCAACCCCATCGCGCAGATCCTCAGCGGCGCGATGATGCTGCGCCTCTCCCTGGGCCTGGAGGCCGAGGCCGCCGCCATCGAAGCGGCGGTCGACGCGGTGCTCGCCGCCGGCCACCGCCCGGCCGACCTCGCCGGCCCGGACGACCGCCCCAAGGGCACCGCCGCCATGGGCGACCTGATCGTCGCGGCCCTGGCCTGACGCCCCGACCTCATCCCTCTGTCCCCCTCTCCATCCTTCTGGATGGAGAGGGGGAACGTGGAAGCGACCGCTGGGGACTCTCCCTCCGGTCCCCCCTCTCCATTGCTCTGCAATGGAGAGGGGGTTAGGGGGTGAGGTTCGGGCGCCCGCCCGCCCCACCACCCGCGTGCGAAATTTTTTTTGCCCGTCCCCCTCTCCACTCCCTCAGAGAGAGGGGGGACACGTTGTCTCCATCCCGATTATCCACAATGTGAAAAAAAGAACTTCCCCAAAAACCTTGACGTGGCCCCCCCCCCTAGACGTCATAATACGCGCGCTCGCGGAGCACGACCCCATCCATGGGGGATGGGGCGGTCACATCCACGGAAAGGATGACGCCATGAGCAACTATTGGGAGACCCTGCGACAGCG
>JAPOXB010000162.1 GCA_026707335.1 Chloroflexota bacterium | reverse complement strand
TCCCCCTCACCCTAACCCTCTCCCCAGGGAGAGGGGATCGGAGTCCCCCCTCTCCATCCTTCTGGATGGAGAGGGGGTTAGGGGGTGAGGTTCTGGGGCGCCGCTAGTCGAACTCCACCGTCGCGGAGCCGCGGGTCGTGCGATCGCCGGCGGGGTTGTGGATCTCGAGCTCCACATCGACGAGCTTCGCCCCGTCCTTCTCATACTTCTTCGTGACGGCGCCGCTGAGCGTCATCAGCACGTCCTGCACGTCGGGCCGCCGGTGCGACACCTGCACGCGCCGCAGCGTCCAGCCGCCCTTGCCCAGCCAGTGGTCCATGTACTGCATGAAGTAGGCCTGCTTGACCGCCCCCGGGATGATCGGCGCGGGCAGGCCCATGTTCTTGGCCGCCTCGGGATCGACGAACTGCGGGCCCCACAGCCAGCCCGCGCCGATGAACTGCAGGATCTTGAGGCGCGTCGGCATGCGCTCGTAGGCCGGGAGCGCGTCGCCCTCGGTGATCGCGTCGTAGGTGATCGTCGGCATGGTTACTCTCCTGTGTGCCGGCCCCGGAAATGGGCCATCGTGTGACGCACGCGGGCCACTTCCGGCCCGATCTGTTCGTTGCCCGGCCGCCCCTCGATGCGGCGGTAGCTCCAGTCGATGTGGATGAAGAGCGAGTGCCCCACGCGCCCGCCGATGCGCTCCTGCAGGCCGGCGATGCGCTGCGCGATGTGCACCCGGTCTTCGAGGCGCAGCGGGCTGACGATGTGCAGCTCCTCGGCGGCGATCAGCGTGTTCCAGGGGTCGATGCCGGGCGTTTCGATGCGCTGCGGGCGCGAGATGCTGTAGATCGCCCAGGGCGGCAGATCGAAGGCCCGGTCGTTCGAGGCCAGGGCGGCGTCCAGGGCCGCGTCCCGCACGTCGAAGATGTCGGCCATGCGGCGCACGCCCTCCGCCTCGACCCGCGCCCGGCTGGGGTCCATCTCCCGGCCCACCGCTGCGGCCAGCTCGGGGGGGATCAGGCTCTCCTCGTCGGGAGCGTCGGCCGGCGCGGCGGCATCCTCGGTCATGGTCGTGTCCGTCATCGGCGCGTCACTCACCGGAGTGCTTGCCCGCGAAGTGCGCGCGGGTGCGGCGGGTCCGCGCGACGACCTCGCCGTGCTGGTTGGTGTACGACCACTCGTGGTGGACGAACAGCGAATGTCCCACCCGCCCGCCGATGCGCTCCTGCACGTCGGCCAGCCGCTGCACGACCGTCAGCCGGTCGCCGATCCGGATCGGGCCCAGGATGGTGAACTCGTCGGCCGCCTGCAGGCCACGCAGCGGGGCGTCGGGGACCGGGTTGGGGCGCAGCCGTCCGTAGTGGGTCAGAACCGCCCAGGGCGGGACCTCCGTGCCGACTTCGCCGCACCTCAGGGCGGCGCGCAGCTCGGCGTCGTCGACCTCCAGCGCCTCGGCCAGGCGGCGCACCAGGTCGGCGTCGATCTCGATCGTGAACTGGCCGGCCTCCTGGCCGATCGCCGCCTGCATCGCGGGCGTGACCATGCTGGCGTCGTCGGCCGGTCCGCCGGACGCTGCGTCGCTCACGGCAGGCTCCCGCGCGCGCTCACTCGCCCGAGTGCTTCTGTTTGAAGTGGGCCACGCTGCGCCGCGTCGTGGCGACGACGACGCCGTGCTGGTTCGTGTAGGTCCACTCGTGGTCCACGAACAGGGCGTGCCCCACGCGCCCGCCGATGCGCTCGTTGAAGCCGGCGACGCGCGGCACGACCGTCAGTTCGTCGCCCACCCGGATCGGGGCGAGCAGCGTCAGCTCGTCGGCGGCCATCAGCCCGCGCGCCGGGGCGTCGGGCAGCGTCCGCTGCCGGTAGCGCCCGAAGTGGACGAACAGCGCCCAGCCCGGCACCTCCGGCGCGGCCTCGTCGCCCTCCAGCGCGGCGAGCAGCTCGGGCTCGTCCAGCGCCTCCGCCATGCGCTGGACCAGCTCGCGCGTGATCGTCACCTGGACCGGATCGCCGGCCCGGCCGATCTCCGCCTCCATGGCGGGCGTGACCATGCTCTCGTCGTCGTCGCCGGTGGTTGCGTCTGCCTGGTCGCTCATGTGTCCTCCGGGGCGCGCGCCGGACTGCCGCCGACGGGGCGCCGGAGGCCAGTGTACCGGCGCCGCGCCGGAGCCTCACACCCTAACCCCCTCTCCATTGCAGAGCAAAGGAGAGGGGATTATATGCGTGAGTACCCTTGACCTGGACTCCCCCGTAGGGTACTCTTGT
>JAPOXB010000130.1 GCA_026707335.1 Chloroflexota bacterium | reverse complement strand
GAGTACTTCGACTACCGCTACCACGAGACCGAGGTCGTCCGCATGCCCTGCGACGGCTGCGGTTTCATGACCGAGCACACGCCCCAGATGGCGGAGCGAGTCACGGAGGAGGGCGGCTGAGCTCACCCGCTTCCCACGGAACCAAGCGAGCGGGCGAGGGGCCACTATCCCTCGCCCGCTCTAGTCACACAAGGAGAGCGTGACATGACCCAGACTACCCAGTGCGGTTTCTGCCGCGAAACCTACGAGGTCGGCGACCAGACCTACACGCCAGACGCTCACGCCGTGCCGCTCAACCAGTGCGCAACCTGCGCCCGGCAAGATGGCCGCGGCAGTGGTGAGCGCGACCACCCGATGTTCGACCGAACGTCCAGGCAACGCGCGGCGATCGAACGCCAGGTGCTGGCTGAGAGCACGGCGCCGGACGGCCGCTACGTCGAGCGCTGGCGGCCCGACGACCGGGTCGAGCTGCTCGACTGGCAGCCCGACGACCGTGTCTGGCTGGTGAGCGATGCCTGAGCCGGCCACGGCGCTGCCCGACCTCGACGCCTACGTCAGGCTCGGCGATGTCGTCACTGAACTGTTCGAGCTCGAACTGCTGCACATGGACGACGTGATCGACCGCAACACCGCGCGGCAGCTGGCCGAGCGTCTCGCGGGCGCCGCCCCCGAGCGCCAGCTGCCGCTTCGGTTGACCGCCTAGCCCACACACCAACCACTCGACCGCCCTTCCCTTCGGCCATGCGCCGTGCGGGTCGGGCTGGAACGGACCCCAACCTATGAACCCCTGGCTGAACCGTGACGGCTGCCACATCTACTTCGACCGGATCACGCCGATCGACGAGCACGGCCGAGACGCCGCCGGGCCCACATACCGCTACTGGTGCGCCAGTTGCGGCCGCGACCACGACGAGTACGAGAACCTGGCCGACTGCGTCACGGACGCCCGGCGACACATCGAGGAGTAACCACTCATGCCTGAGTGGAGCAACGAGCAGGGCTGCGAGATCTTCTTCGAGGAACTCGTCGCCCCAGGCGAACACGGCGAGCGGACCGCCGGCGGCAGCTTCAGCTGGCGGTGCCGCTGCGGTCTCAACCGCGACGAGTACGAACGACTGGCCGACTGCGTCCAAGCGGCGCGGTCCCACATCGAGGAGCAACCGCAACCATGAACCTCTCAGAGTTCATCGACACCTACCGCGAGGCGATCACCAGGCGGATCGTCCACAGCTACCCACCCCGCTACCGGCCCCAGGCCGACCAACGACCAATGCCGCATCTCAAGCGCCAACCGATGGGCGCCCAGGAGATCGCGATCCGCGGGGCTGCCTTGAGCCTCTCGGAGCAGCGCGGCACGACCGTGGTCGGCGAGATGGGCGTGGGCAAGACCTTCATCGCTATCGCCGCCGCCCAGCTGGCCGGCTTCCGGCGGGTGTTGGTGCTCTGCCCGCCCCATTTGGTGGGCAAGTGGCAGCGCGAGATCGAAGAGACGATCCCGCTGGTCCGTACCGGCATCGCCGACTCGATCACCGACCTGGAGCAGCTGCGCCGGCAGGAGGGGTCCGGCCCCCAGTACGTGGTCATGTCGCATTCACGCGCCAAGCTCGGCCACCGCTTCCGCCCCGCCTACTGGATGCGCCGGCTGCGGGACGAGGACGGCCAGCCCGTGCGCGACGAGGAGACCGGCGAGTTCATCATGACCCCGGCCTGCCCCGACTGCACCGAGCAGATCGTGGACCCGGAAGGCGTCCCGGTCACGCACCGGCAGCTGGACCGCAAGCGCCACACCTGCCCCAATTGCGGCACGCCGCTGTGGACGGCCGAGGCGGGTCCGGTCGAGACCGAGACGCCCGGCTACAACGCCGGCCTCATGGCGCGGCGGACGCCCGGCCAGGGGCCGCGCAAGGTCCCGCTGGCCGACTACGTCAAGAGCCATATGCGCGGCTACTTCGACCTCTTGGTGGTCGACGAGGTTCATGAACACAAGGGGCGAGGCTCGGCCCAGGGCCTCTCGGCCGGCATCCTGGCCGACGCCTGCGGCAAGTCACTGAGCCTGAGTGGAACTCTGATGGGTGGGTACGCAAGTACGCTCTTCCACCTGCTCTACCGGTGTGCGCCAAGAAGCGCTTAGGTCTGAACGTTCCAGATGTGGAACCCGGCCAGGAGTAGGCCGGTGGCTAGGGGAGCAGGCACGGGGACCAGAAGCAGAACCGTGTCTGAAGCCTTCCCGACAATGTGGCGGCGGCCACCCTACCAAGCCGCGCGCTGCTAGCCAGAGTG
>JAPOXB010000103.1:24688-27522 GCA_026707335.1 Chloroflexota bacterium | reverse complement strand
TCGCCGTGGGAACCCTGCGGACGGCGGGGCCGGAGCGGTCCTGCTGATCAAGGAGATCGCGTCGCGCGCCGACGTGACGCGGCGCGATTAGGGCGGAAACGCCGCGGAAAGACTGAGGGGAGCGGCCCGTGTTCAGCGGCATCGTCGAGGAGGTGGGCGTCGTCCAAGAGGCGGGCGAGGGCACGCTGCGCATCGCCGCGACGTCCGTGCTGGAGGACGCGCAGCTCGGCGACAGCATCGCCATCAACGGCGTCGACCTGACCGTGGCGCAGCTCGACGTCGGCGCGTTCTTCGCCAACGTGATGCCCGAGACCTACCGGCGCAGCAACCTGCGCAACCTCGCCGCCGGCGACCGCGTCAACCTGGAGCGCTCGCTGCGGCCCACCGACCGGCTCAGCGGGCACATCGTGCGCGGCGTCGTCGAGGGGACGGGGCGGCTGCGATCGCTGACGCCCGAGGCCGACGCGGTCATCGCGTCCTACGATGCGCCGGCGGAGCTGCTGCGCCACATGGTGGTCAAGGGCCCGGTCGCGGTCGACGGGGCGAGCCTGACGATCATCGCCAAGGACGCGGCGGGCTTCGCCGTCTCGCTCGTCCAGTACACGCAGGAGCACACCAACCTCACCCAGCGCGCGCCGGGCGACGAGGTCAACATCGAGACCGATATCCTGGCGCGCTACGTTGATGAGTTGCTTGCCGCGCGCGGCCTGGGCGCGGCATCCTGACCTGCGCCCGGCGCGGCCGGGCGGTCGAATGGAAGGCAGGCTCCGCTTTGTCCGAGCGAGCGTCCGAGACGCCGGCGCCGGAGCGCGCGCCCCGCGCGACGGCCAAGAAGGCGCGCAAGCCGCGCGCCGCCGGCCGCCCCGCGGCGAGCCCGTTCGCGACCGTCGAGGAGGCGATCGCCGAGTTCCAGCGCGGCCACCCCGTCATCATCACCGACGACGAGGACCGCGAGAACGAGGGCGAT
Source organism: Chloroflexota bacterium (assembly GCA_026707335.1). Lineage (GTDB taxonomy): Bacteria > Chloroflexota > Dehalococcoidia > Bin125 > Bin125 > TK10-74A. The sequence continues at coordinate 26,555 of JAPOXB010000103.1, read as the reverse complement.
CTCTGCCTGCCGGCGCAGTTCACCACGCCCGACGACATCAACTTCATGGCCAAGTACGGCCGCGGGCTGATCTGCACCGCCCTGTCGAGCGAGCGCATCGACCAGCTCGGCCTGCCGATGATGGTCGACCACAACACCGCGCCGCTGGGCACCGCCTTCACGATCTCCGTTGAGGCGCGGGCCGGCGTCAGCACCGGCATCTCCGCCGGCGACCGCGCCCGCACGGTGCACGTCCTGATCGACCCCAACAGCACGTCGCGCGATCTGGTCTCGCCGGGGCACATGTTCCCCCTGCGCGCCCGCGACGGCGGCGTCCTGGTGCGCGCCGGTCAGACCGAGGCCAGCGTCGACCTCTGCCGGCTCGCCGGGCTGCTGCCGGGCGCCGTGATCTGCGAGATCATGAAGGCCGACGGCACGATGGCGCGCCTGCCCGAGCTGACCCGCTTCGCCAAGCGGCACGACATCAAGATGATCAGCATCGAGCAGATCATCCGCTACCGGCTGCGCACCGAGCAGCTCGTGGAGCGCATCACCGAGGCCAACCTGCCCACCCGCTTCGGCCGCTTCCAGGTGATCGGCTACCGGGTGCCCGGCCACGACGAGGAGCACGTGGCGCTCGTCATGGGCGACGTCGCCGGCCCGGAGCCGTCGCTGGTGCGGGTGCACTCGCAGTGCCTCACCGGCGACGTGTTCTCCTCCCTGCGCTGCGACTGCGGCGAGCAGATGGACATCGCGCTGGCGTTGATCGGCAAGGAGGGGCGCGGGGCCTTCGTCTACATGCAGCAGGAGGGGCGCGGCATCGGGCTGCACAACAAGCTGCGCGCCTACGCCCTGCAGGACAAGGGGCTCGACACGGTGGAGGCCAACGTCGCGCTGGGCTTCGCGGCCGACCGGCGCGACTACGGCATCGGCATGCAGATCCTGCGCGACCTGGGCATCAGCCGCATCCGCCTGCTGACGAACAACCCGGCCAAGCGCCACGGACTCTCCGCCTACGGCCTGGAGGTCGTCGAGCGGGTGCCGGTCATCGCGCCGGCCAACCCCCACAACGCCGACTACCTGGCGGTCAAGCAGAACAAGCTCGGGCACCTGCTCGACGCCCCGGTCGCGCCGCCCGTCATCGGGGCGGCCCCGCCGGCCACGACGCCGGCCACGACGCCGGCCAAAGCGCCGGCCAAGAAGGCGGCCAAGCGGAGCGCCGCCCGCCGCACGGACGCCTGACGATGGCCGGTCCCGCCCGTCCCCGCCCCAGCGACGCCGGCGGGCTGCGCTTCGCCATCGTCGTGGCGCGCTTCAACGAATCGATCACGGCCGCCCTGCTCGACGGCGCGCAGCGCACGCTGGCCGACCGCGGCGCGGCGCCCGAGGCGGTCGAGGTCTTCTGGGCGCCGGGCTCGTTCGAGATCCCGCTGCTCGCCCAGGCCTGCGCCGAGACCGGCCGCTTCGACGCCGTGATCTGCCTGGGCGCGATCATCCGCGGCGAGACCGATCACTACCAGCTCATCGCCGAGGAAACCGCCCGCGGCGTCGGCGAGGTGTCGCTGCGGACCGGCGTGCCCTGCATCTTCGAGGTGCTCGCCACGCCCACGCGCGAGCTCGCCGAGGCCCGCGCCGGCGGCTCGGCCGGCAACAAGGGCGAGGAGGCCGCCCAGGCCGCGATCGAGGTCGCCGGGGCGCTGCGTCAGATCCGGGAGGGGTGAGGGGGCGGGGCACCGCCCCGCACTGTCTCCTGCGACGTTGTCCAACTGCCCCGGAATCCATAGAATTCCCGTGTTCGCGCAGCTTTGCGCAGATTTAGGGATATTCGTGCCAACGGGCATGGACGTCCCGCGCGGCGAGAGCGGGGTCCGGTGGCGACCTTCCAGGG
>JAPOXB010000103.1:0-24678 GCA_026707335.1 Chloroflexota bacterium | reverse complement strand
CGCCCCCCCCCCCCCCCCCCCCCCCCCCCCCCCGCCCCCCCCCCCCCCCCCCCCGGCGGCGCGCCCGGCCGCCCCCCCCCCCCGGCGGACGGTTCCCCGCGGGGCCGTCCGGCCGCACTCGCAACGATCGTCGCCGTGCGCCGCTGGCGTATAGTGGATGAGGAGAGGCCGACCCCCATGCCCGTCCTCACGAGACTGCGGCGCCGTCAGACCACACGGATGCGATTCGTCTTCGATGAACGCAAGGCGACGCAAGCCGCCGGGGTCGTGCTCTCCCGCCACGACGGGCGGATGTCCTACCTGCGGCTGATCAAGCTGCTCTACCTCGCGGATCGCCAATCGCTGATCGAGACGGGATACCCGATCACGGGCGATCGCTTCGTGTCGATGAAGTACGGGCCGGTGCTCAGTCATTGCCTCGGTCTGGTCAAGAACGCTCCCCTCGACAAGGCGACCTTCTGGACGCAGCACGTCGGGCGCGACGGGAAGCACACGGTCGCTCTCCTCGGTGATCCGGGCCTGGGCTCGCTGTCCGAGTACGACACGACCGTTCTCGAACGAATCGCCGAGCGCCACCGGGAAGAGGCCGACTGGGAGGTCGTCGATCACACGCACACACTGCCGGAGTGGGAGGATCCGGGGCGGAGTTCACGTCCGATTGACCCCGCTCAGATCCTGCGCTTCGCGGGCTACTCGGAGGAGGAAGTCGCCATCGCCATCGAGGATGCGGAGGCCGTGTACGCCTTCCACGCCGCGATGGGCAAGTGACGCCCGGCTACTAGCGCTTGCCTCCGCGTGACCCGATCCCCGAGGACGTGCCAGGCGGCTGGCTCCCGGCAGCGCAATCGCTGCACGAAAAAGCGACCCCCCGGCGCGAGCCGGGGGGTCGAGAGGCGTTCCCACGCTGCGATGCTACGGGTCCGCCTCAGTGCCAGCAGACTCCGCACGCGAAGTGGCTACTCACACGGGTTACCCACCCATCCGCACGCTATCACAGACCGGGGACATTCGCTAGGTTGTGTGTTCTGGTGCGGGGGTAGTGAAATGGCTTCACATCGGGTTACCCACCTCGAAGACGCCGGTTCGATTCCGGTCCCCCGCTCCAGACTCGGAGACAACGAGGCGTGGGTGGCGATCGGTTCCCTGCACCCCTGGCCTCTTACCCACCAGCCCCTGCCAGATCTCCCGCATCTGACCGATCGTGCCGCCGAAACGCTGCGCGCGATCCAGCACGGGTGATGGGGCTCCCCACACTGTCTCCTGCGACCTTGTCCAACCGACCCGGAATCCATAGAATTCCCGTGTTCGCGCAGCTTTGCGCAGATTTAGGGACATTCATGCCAACGGGCATGGACGTCCGGCGCGGCGAGAGCGGGGTCTGGTGGCGACCTTCCAGGGCCAGCGACGCCCGGAGCCCGAGTGGCTCGGTCTCGGTGAGGCCAGCCGCTACCTGGGCGTGAACGAATCGACCCTGCGGCGCTGGGCCGACGCCGGCCTGGTGCAGACCTTCCGCACGCCGGGCGGACACCGGCGCTTCGCCGCGGCCGGGCTGCGCCGCATCATCGACGCGGCCGGCGAGGACTTGGCGGCCGGGGCCGATTTCGACGGCGACGCCGTGGACCGCATCCGCGCCCGCCTGCGCGAGGCCGACGCCGCCCAGCGCGGCTGGCTCGACGGCATCTCCGACACGGGCCGCTCGCAGCTCGCGCAGCTGGGCCGCCAGACGGTGGCGCTGGTCGAGCGCTACCTGTCCGGCGACGCCGGCCGCGACGCGCTGGAGGAGCAGGGCGGCGCCCTGGGACGCCGCTACGCCGTCGTGCTGCAAGGCGAGGGCGTGCGCCTGACCGACGCCGTTTCGGCCTTCGCCTACTTCCGCCGCGGCATGGACGAGGCCGTGCGCGCCTACGGCGTCAACCGCGGCCTCAGCCCCGACGCCACGGCCGGCCTCTGGGAGCGGGTCGCCGTGCTCGAAGACCAACTGCTGGTGGGCCTGACCTCGGCCTACGAGTCCGACTCGGGGGGAGAGGCTTGATGGGCCCCTACTTCCCGATCTTCGTCGACGTGCGCGAGCGGCCGATCCTGGTCATCGGCGGCGGCGCCGTGGGGCTGGAGAAGACGACCGTGCTGCTGCGCGCGGAGGCGGCGAACGTCACCGTGATCAGCCCCGAGCTCGCCGAGGGGCTGCGAGAGCAGGCCGACGCGGGCCGCATCGCCCACATCCCCCGCGCCTACGCCGAGGGCGACATGGCCGGCTTCGAGATGGTCTTCATCGCCACCGACGACCGCTCGGCCAACGCCGCGATCCGGGCCGAGGGACGGCGGCGCGGCATCTGGGTCAACGCCGCCGACGACCCGGCCAACTGCGACTACATCCTGCCGTCGGTCGTGCGGCAGGGCCCGATCACCATCGCCATCTCCACCGGCGGCGGCAGCCCCGCCATGGCGCGCCGCGTGCGGGAGGAGCTGAGCGACTACTTCAGCGAGGACTTCGTGCCGCTGGCCGAACTCGTGGCCGAGGTGCGCGCCGACCTCAAGGCGCGGGGCCTGCTACCGCAGATCAGCCAGGAGACCTGGCAGCGCGCGATCGACGGGAACCTGCGCGCTCTGCTGGCGCAGCGCCGCACGGGGCAGGCCAAGGCGCTGCTGCTGGCCCGGCTGGGCGCGCCGCTGACGGCGCCGCCGCCCGACGACTTCATCGATCAGGGCGCCGATCGAGAGGCGGCCGTCGCCGGAGGGGGGGCGGGCGGATGCTGATCGCCGCCGGCGTGAGCCATCGCACGGCCAAGATCGAGGAGCGCGAGCGGGTCGCCCTACAGCGCGAGGAGGTGCCGCAGCTCCTGCGGCGCTACCGCGAGTTGTACGGCAACGGCGTCGTGCTCTCGACCTGCAACCGCACCGAGGTCTACGTGCACACCGGCCATCGGGCGAGCGAGACGCCGCCCGCCGAGCTGATGGAGCACCTGGCCGACTTCAAGGGGCTGGACTTCGCCTGCGACATCCCCGACTACTACTGCCTGCAAGGGGAGGAGGTGCCGCGGCACCTGTTCAGCGTCGCCTCGGGCGTCGATTCCCAGGTGCTGGGCGAGGGGCAGATCCTGGGCCAGGTGCGCGAGGCGCTCAGCGACGCTGCCGAGGCGCGCTCGCTCGACGCGGCGCTGGCGCGGCTGCTGCACGAGGCTCTGCGCACCGGCAAGCGCGCCCGCACCGAAACGCCTATCGGGCGCTACGCGGTCTCCGTCAGCAGCGCCGCCGTCGACCTGGCGCGCGAGCACGTGCCGGCGCTGCCCTACTGCCGCGCGCTGGTCGTGGGGGCGGGCGCGGCCGGGATGCTCGCCGCCCGCGCCCTGCGCGACCGCGGCATCCAGCACCTCACCGTCACCAGCCGCACGCGCGAGCGGGCCGAGGGCCTGGCCGAGTACCTGGGCGCCGGCGTGGTCCCTTTCGACCGCCTGGCCGAGGCGATCGCGGCGGCCGACCTCATCATCACGTCGAGCAGCGCGCCCGGCTTCCTCATCGAGCCGCCGCTGATCGAACGGGCGCGCGCGATCCGCGTCGCCCCCCGCACGTTCATCGACGTCGCGGTCCCGCGCGACGTCGACCCCGCCATCCGCGAGTTCGACGACGTGCGCGTCTTCGACCTCGATGACCTGCAGGGCGTCTCGGCGGCCAACCTGCTGCGACGCCAGCAGGCGGCCGGCGAGGTCCGCACGATCGTCGCGGACGCCGCCGACGAGTACGCCGCCTGGCTCGAGGGGCGCCGCGCCGCCCCCACCATCAAGGCCATCGTGGAGCGGGCGGCCGTCGTGCGGGCGGCCGAGGTCGATCGGACGGCGCGCGACCTGCGGCTCGACGACGCCGGCCGCGACAAGCTCGACAAGATGAGCGCCGCGATCGTCAAGAAGCTGCTGCACGACCCGATCCACTACCTGCGCGACGCCGACGACACGGAGTCCGCGGCCGAGTTCCTGCGGCGCGTCTTCGGCGTCGAGGACGACTGACGTGGCCTCGCTGCGACTGGGCACGCGCGGCAGCGCGCTCGCCCGCCGCCAGACCGACGCGGTCGCGCGGGCGCTGGCCGGGCGCGGCATCGAATCGACCCCGGTCGTCGTGCGCACGCAGGGCGATCGGGACGCCGGCGCGTCGTTGCTGGCCATCGGCGGGCAGGGCGTCTTCGTGCGGCGCCTCGAGGAGGCGCTGCTGGAGGGCCGCATCGACGTCGCGGTGCACAGCGCCAAGGATGTGCCCGGCGAGTTGCTGCCCGGCACGGCGATCGCCGCCACGCTGCCCCGCGGCGACGTGCGCGACGCCCTGGTCGGCGCGACCCTGGCCGGGCTGCCGTCCGGGGCGCGCGTGGGCACGGGCAGCCGACGCCGCGCCGCGCAACTGCTCGCGGCCCGGCCCGACGTGGCGCCGGCGGACATCCGCGGCAACGTCGATACGCGGCTGCGCAAGCTCTCCGCCGGCGACTACGACGCGCTGATCCTGGCGGCGGCGGGCCTGGAGCGGCTGGGCCGGACGGAGGTCGCGGGCGAGCTGCTGGCCATCGACGTGATGCTGCCCGCGCCCGGGCAGGGAGTCATCGCGCTGCAGATCCGCGACGACGACGCCCGCGCCCGCGACGCCCTGTCGGCGATCGACCACCCGCCCACCGGCGCCGCGCTGCACGCCGAGCGCGCCCTGCTGCGTGGTCTCGGCGCCGGCTGCGCCGTGCCGATCGGCGGGCTGGCGCGGCTGCGCGCGGGGGAGGTGGTGCTGCTCGCGCGCGCGATCGAGGTCACCGGCGAGCGGGTGATCGCCGTGCAGGAGTCGGGCCCGGCCGACGACCCGGAGACCGTCGGCCGTCGCGCCGCCGAGCGGCTGCTCGCCCGCGGCGCGCGCGAATTCCTGCCCGAGCCGGTCCCATGAACCGCGCGAGCGCCGAGGCGAGCGGCAGCGTGAGCCTGGTCGGCGCCGGCCCCGGCGACCCCGGCCTGATCACCGTCGCCGGGCGCGAGCGGCTGCGCCGCGCCGACGTCGTCGTCTACGACCGGCTGGCCCACCCGGCCCTGCTCGCCGAGGCGCCCGCCGCGGCCGAGCGCATCTACGTGGGCAAGGCGCCGTCCGAGCACGCCGTCGCCCAGGACGAGATCGGCCGCCTGCTCGTCGATCGGGCCCGCGCGGGCAAGCGGGTCGTGCGGCTCAAAGGCGGCGACCCCTTCGTCTTCGGCCGCGGCGGCGAGGAGGCCGACGACCTGGTCGCGGCCGGCGTGGACTTCGACGTCGTGCCGGGGATCACCTCCGCCGTCGCCGTGCCGGCATACGCCGGCATCCCGATCACCCATCGCGACGCGGCCTCCTCCTTCGCCGTCGTCACCGGGCACGAGGCGCCGGGCAAACCGGCCTCGCGGATCGATTGGGCGGCGCTCGCGACGGGCGTCGACACGCTCGTCTTCCTGATGGGGCGGCGCGCGCTGGCCGGGATCGCCGCCCGGCTCATCGCCGAGGGCCGCGACCCCGCCACGCCGGCGGCCGCCATCGAGTGGGGCGCGACGCCGCGGCAGCGCACGGTCGCCGCGCCGCTGGCGGAGTTGGCCGCCGCCGCCGAGGCCGCGGCGCTCGTCCCGCCGGCGGTGATCGTCGTGGGGCAGGTGGCGGCGCTGCGCGATCGCCTGCGCTGGTACGACGGCCGCCCGCTGTTCGGCAAGCGGGTGCTCGTGACGCGCACCCGGGCGCAGGCCAGTACGCTGTCGCGCGCCCTGCGCGAGGCCGGCGCGGAGCCGATCGAGTTCCCCGCCATCGAGATAGTCCCCTGCGACCCGGCCCCCGCCGTCGCCGCCGCCGGGCGGCTGTCCGACGGCCGCTACGACTGGGCCGTCTTCACGAGCGCCAACGGCGTCGCCGCCTTCCGGCGGGCGCTGGAGGCCGCCGGCCTCGACGCGCGCGCCTTCGGCGGCGTGCGGCTGGCGGCGATCGGGCCGGCCACGGCCGAGGCGCTGGACGCGCTCGGCCTGCGCGCCGACGTCGTGCCGGATCGCTTCGTCGCCGAGGCGCTGGCGGACGCGCTGGAGCCGCGCATCGCGGCCGGCGAGCGGGTGCTGCTGCCGCGCGCGGCGGGCTCGCGCGACGTGCTGCCGTCGCGGCTGCGCGCGGCCGGAGCCGAGGTCGAGGACCTGCCCGTCTACGAGAGCCGCCGCCCCGCCGAGCCGGACCCGGCCGTCGTGGCCCGGATCGAGGCCGGCGAGATCGACATCGCGACCTTCACCGCCTCGTCGACCGTGCGCGGCTGCCTCGACCTGCTCGGCGGCCGCGCCGAGTTGCTGCGCGAGGTCACCATCGCCTGCATCGGGCCGATCACCGCCCGGACGGCGACCGAAGCCGGCCTCCGCGTCGACGTCGTGGCGCGCGAACACACGATCCCCGGCCTGATGGCCGCCCTGCTGGAGCACGCGGGAAGGGAGACCGATCATGACTACGCTCACGCCTCCGCTCATGCCTGAGGGGGCGTCCGCCCCGGCGCGCGCCGATGCGGGGCTGCGCCCCCGCCCCCGGCGGCTGCGCCGCACGGCCGCCCTGCGACGCATGCTGCGCGAGACGACGCTGGACCCGTCGCAGTTCATCTACCCGCTGTTCGTCGCCGAGGGGCGCGGCGTGCGCGAGCCCATCGCGCCGATGCCCGGGCAGTACCAGCTCTCGACCGACGCCCTGCCCGCGCAGGCGGCCGAGTTGCGCGCGCTGGGCGTGCCGGCCGTGCTGCTCTTCGGGCTGCCGTCGAGCAAGGACGCCGAGGGCAGCCAGGCCTACGCCGGCGACGGCGTCGTGCAGCGCGCCGTGGCGACGCTGAAGGACGCCGACCCGGACCTCGTCGTGATCACCGACGTCTGCCTGTGCGAGTACACCGACCACGGCCACTGCGGCCTGATCGGGCCCGCCGGCGACGTTCTCAACGACCCCAGCGTGGAGTTGATCGCGCGGACGGCGCTCAGCCACGCCCAGGCCGGGGCCGACATCGTCGCGCCGAGCGACATGATGGACGGCCGCGTCGGCGCGATCCGCGCCCTGCTCGACGAGGAAGGCTTCGCGGAGACCCCGGTGCTGGCCTACGCGGCCAAGTTCGCCTCGGCCTTCTACGGGCCCTTCCGCGAGGCGGCCGACTCCGCCCCGGCCTTCGGCGACCGGCGCAGCTACCAGATGGACCCCGCCAACGCCCGCGAGGCGATGCGCGAGATCGACCTCGACATCGAGGAGGGGGCGGACCTGGTGATGGTCAAGCCGGCGCTCGCCTACCTCGACCTGATCCGCGCCGCCCGCGATCGCACCGATCTGCCGGTCGTCGCATACAACGTCAGCGGCGAGTACGCCATGATCAAGGCGGCCGCGGCCAACGGCTGGCTCGACGAGCGGGCCGTCACCCTGGAGACGCTGACCGGCATCCGCCGTGCCGGCGCCGACCTGATCATCAGCTACCACGCCAAGGAGGTCGCCCGGTGGCTGCGCGAACCGTAGAGTCCCCCGGCGCCGCGGCGCCGTCGGCGGCGCAGTCCAACGGGCTGCCGCCCGCGCCGCCGCATCCCCGGCCCGACGACATCCGCGTCGTCGCGCTCGACTGCTACGGCACGCTGCTCGACTTCGACGAGCGCAGCTTCGCGCCCGCCGTCGAGGGGCTGCTGCGCGATCGCGGCGTGACGCACGCCAGCGGCGAGGCCGTCTGGGCCGCCTGGACGGAGCACGCGCGGGAACTCGCCAAGCGGCACGGCCGCGACCCCGACCGCCCGCTCGCCGGGCCGGAACCGCCCTTCGTCTCCTTCGCCGAATCGTGGACGACGCACTTCGCGCACGCCTTCCGCGAGACCGCCGTCGAGGGCCTCCCACCCGTCGAGGCGACGGGCTTCCTCTTCGACCTGCTGGGCCGGGCGCAGCCCTACCCGGAGGTCGCGGAGGTCATCGCGGCGCTGCGCGACGCGGCGCCGCGCGGCCGCGGCCTGAAGATCGTCGTCGCCAGCAACGCCGACGATGCGCACCTCGACCCCGCCCTGGATCGGTCCGGCATCCGCGGCCTCGTCGATGCCGTGATCTCGTCCGAGGGAGTGCGCTCGTACAAGCCGCGCCGCCCCTTCTTCGAGGCCGTGCGCGCCTGGGCCGGCGTCGAGGCGCGGCAGGTGCTGTACGTCGGCGACAGCCCCCACTCCGACGTGACGGGCGCGCGCGCCGCCGGCATGGGCGTCTACTGGGTGCGCCGCTACGAAGACGCCGACCGCGAGAAGCATCTGCACTACGAGCCCACCTGGCGCGCCCCCGACCTGCGCGGCCTGCTCGATGTGATTGGAGCGCGCAGCGCATGAGCGACCCGACGCCCAGCCAGTCCACGACGCCCGGACCGCGCTCGCAGGCGGCCTTCGCCGAGGCGCGGACCGTCCTGCCGGGCGGCGTCTCGAGCCCGGTGCGGGCCTTCCGCGCCGTGGGCGGGCAGCCGCCCGTGATCGCGCGGGGCGAGGGCCCGTACCTCATCGACGTCGACGGACGGCGCTACATCGACTACGTCTGCGCCTACGGGCCGCTGATCCTGGGGCACGCGCCGCCCGGCGTCGTCGCGGCGATCACCGACGCGGCGGCCGGCGGCACGGCCTACGGCGCGCCCACCGAGCGGGAGACCGAGCTGGGCCGCCGCATCGCGCGCGCCGTGCCCTCGATCGAGCGGGTGCGCTTCGTCAGCTCGGGCACCGAAGCGACGATGACCGCCATCCGACTGGCCCGCGGGATCACCGGCCGGGCCAAGCTGCTCAAGTTTGCCGGCTGCTACCACGGCCACTCCGACGGCCTGCTGGCCAAGGCGGGCTCGGGCGTCGCGACGCTGGCCCTGCCCGACACCGCCGGCGTCCCCGCCGCCTACGCCGCCGAGACGATCGTGGCGCCGTTCAACGACCTCGGCGCGGTGCGTGCCGCCGCCGAGCGCCACGCCGGCGACCTGGCCGCCATCATCGTCGAGCCCGTCGCGGCCAACATGGGCGTCGTGCCGCCGGCGCCGGGCTTCCTCGCCGGGCTGCGCGAGGTCGCCTCCGACATCGGCGCGCTGCTCATCTTCGACGAGGTGATCAGCGGCTTCCGCGTCGCGCACGGCGGCGCGCAGCAGTTGTACGGCGTCACGCCCGACCTCACCTGCCTGGGCAAGGTGATCGGCGGCGGCATGCCCGTCGGGGCCGTCGGCGGCCCGGCCGCGCTGATGGACCAGCTCGCGCCCGAGGGGCCCGTCTACCAGGCCGGCACGCTGTCGGGCAATCCGCTGGCGATGGCGGCCGGCATCGCCACACTCGACGCGCTCGCGGCCCCCGGCGTCTACGCGAGCTTGGAGGCGCGCGCGGCCCGCCTCGCGCTGGGCCTGCGGACGGCCGCCGCCGAGGCCGGCCTGCCCTACGCGGTGTCGCGCGTGGGCTCCATCCTGACCGGCTTCTTCCGCCCCGACCCGCCGTCCGACTACGACCAGGCCGCCGCCTGCGACAGGGATGCCTTCGGCCGCTTCTTCCACGCCGCCCTGGCCGGCGGGGTCAATGTCGCGCCATCCCCGTTCGAGGCGATGTTCGTCTCCCTCGCCCACGACGACGACGCCATCGACCGCACGATCGAGGTCGCGCGGGCGGGCTTCGCCGCCGCGGCCCGTGGATAGTTCCGCTTATCCACAGACTGTCCACCACAAATCGCGCGCGGCTTTGCGTAACGGCGCTCGCCCCGTCGTCGGGGCCCGGATGGTCGGATAGAATCAAGCCATCAATTGAGTAGGTACGTTAGCAATTAGTGGTGGAATCGTGCGCATTTCGACCGACCAGGAAACCCTCCAGCGCGGACTGAGCGTCGTCTCGCGGGCCGTCGCGACGCGCAGCACGCTACCGCAGACCGGGCACGTCTGCATCGCCACCGACGGCGAGCGGCTCAAGCTCTCCGCCACCAACCTGGAGATCGCGATCACGAACTGGATCACGGCCACGGTCGAGGATGAGGGCGCGATCACGATCCCGGCCCGCCTGCTGACCGACTTCGTCGCCACGCTGCCCAACGAGAAGATCACGCTCGGCGTCGCCGCCCGCTCGAAGCGGGCCGAGATCACCGGCGCCCGCAGCGAGACCACGATCAGCGGCATGGACGCCGACGACTTCCCGCCCATCCCCACGATCAGCGACGCGCAGGTCATCCGCCTGGAGCCCAGCTCGCTGCGCGAGGCGATCGAGCACGTGGTCTTCGCCGCCGCCACCGACGACAGCCGCCCCGTGCTGACCGGCGTGCACGTCAAGATCGCCGAGGACCGGCTCACGCTCGCCGCCGCCGACGGCTTCCGCCTGGCCGTTTTCCACGTCACGACGGCCGAGGCGCCCGCGGAGACCGTGGAGGTGATCATCCCCGCCCGCGCGCTGCAGGAACTCGGCCGCCTGCTGCCAGACCGCGAGGAGCCCGTCGCGCTGGAGATCAACGCCGCCCGCAGCACGGCGCTCTTCCGCCTCTCCGATGTCGAGCTGACGGCGCAGCTCATCCAGGGCACGTTCCCGGCCTACGACCAACTCATCCCGGCCCAGTACCAGACGCGCGTCATCCTCGACGCCGGCGAGTTCCTGCGCGAGGTGCGCACGGCCGCCGTCTTCGCGCGCGACGGCAGCGGCATCGTGCGGCTGGAGTCGAGCGGCCCCGAGGACGGCGAGGGCAAGCTGACCATCCGCGCCCGCGCCGAGGAGCAGGGCGACCACGAGGGCAACATGGACGCCGCGATCGAGGGCGAGGCGGCCAAGATCGCCTTCAACTCGCGCTACCTCCAGGACGTCCTGCAGGTGCTCGACGGCCGTCAGGTGGCCCTGGAATCGACCGGCCCGTCGAACCCCGGCGTCCTCCGTCCCGAGGGCAGCGAGAACTACATCCACGTCATCATGCCGATGTTTGTTCAATGGTGATAAACTGGCGTCAGAATCTGTGCATTCTGGCGGGTAATCGGCAGATTTGCCGGATTCTGGAGGTTCGGTCGGGAGCATCCCTTCGACCGTGACCTCGTCCCGGGTGGCTGTCACGCTCAGCTGCACGGCCTCCATTACGCGCTCGTACTGCTCCGGCTCGGCGCCGTCGAGCCGCGCGGCGATCGTTGCGCACACCAGCCGGAGCCCGGCCTCGTCGACGCCGGCGGCAATCGCCGAGGCCGGGCGTGCAAGCGTGTCCCGCTCCGCGCCGAGAACTTCGCGCTGTCGCTGGGCCTCGCGGAGTTCGGCGCGCACCACCTCGCTGTCGACCTCGTCGTAGCCGAAGAGCCGGACGAGCCGCTCCTCGCGCTTCTTAAGCGACGCCAACTCGGACTCCAGGCGCTGGATCGCGTCGCGGAAGGAGGTTGAGTCGTCGGGCCGCCTCAACTCGCGCAAGAGCACCTCGGGCGCGGTCAGCACCTTGCGCACCTCCGCCCGGATCTCCTGCTCGAGCGCCTCCGCCGGGATGTAGCGAGCCGTGCAGGCGCGCGACGTGCTCTTCGTGTACGCGTGCCGGCAGCGATAGTAGGCGTAGCTCTTGCCCTTCGAGGAGAGCGTCTGCCCGACCATCGCGCTCTGGCAGACGCCGCACCGCAGCCGCCCCCGGAGCGCATAGCGCCGCTTCGCCACCGGGCGGCGGTTCGTGCGCTCGGGGTCGTTCAGGATCGCCTGCACGCGCGCCCAGAGTTCTTCCTCGATGATCGCCGGCGTCGCGCCCGGAATCTCGATGCGCTCGTGCTCGGGTCGTTCTACCACGCGGCTGCGGCGTCGCGCGCCGGGCGCGCGGACCGGCACTCGCTTGGTGCGGCGGTACACCGTGTGTCCGATGTACGCCTCGTTGAGGAGCGTGCGCCGCACCGTGATTGGGTACCAGCGCCCCCCGGAGAAGGCCGGAATGCCGGCGTCGTTCAGTTCGTTCGACACGGCCGAGAAGCTGCGGCTGTCGGCGTAGCGCTCGAAGATGCGCCGCACGACGGCCGCCTGGAACGGTTCGATCTCCCGGCACCCGCTGGCCGGGTTGTAGGTGTAGCCGTAGCAGCCCGCCCCGGTCGCCTGGGGGATGCGGCCGCTGCGCGCCCGCTCCTCCTTGCCGCGCATGGTGCGCTCGGCGATCTTCTCCCGCTCGACCTCGGCGATGAAGGCGCGCGCGGCGAGGATGAAGCGCCCCACGGCCGTGTCCTCGAAGCGCTCGGTCACGAACTCCAGTCGCACGCCGGCGCGCTCGAACTCGTCGAAGAGGATACCGATGTGGTTCTGGCTGCGTGAGAGGCGATCGACGGCGAAGGCGACGACCACCTGGGCTTCCCCGTTTCGCAGCGCGGCGCGCAACTCGTCGAGGCCGTCACGTTCGAGAAGCCCTCCGCTCGCGGCTTCACGGATGCGGCGCACCACGTGCCAGCCGCGGTCGGCGGCCACCTCGTCACAGGCGCGCTCCTGCGTATCGAGCGAGGTTCCGTCGCGTTCCTGGGCGTCGGTCGAGACGCGGGAGTAGATGATCGCTCGCAAGGCAGTCTCCATGGGGTCGGGGATGTGCGGCATCGGCATCGTTCACTCCAGCCTACCGCTTGAGGCAAGGCCACGGTGGTGATCGAAGCGAGTGGCGAGGAGGCGAAGGGGGTGCCTGATCAGCGGCCCCGCCCCTGTTCCGGGTCGCTGATCGAGGGCGTTCTCGCAGAGTTGGAGGGATGGAGTTCGTCGGGGGCGAGCAGCCAGCGCCACAGTTCGTCCCAGGCGCGCGTCCGCGGTCCAGCCTTCCACGTAACCCGCATCTGTGGCGGGGTGCGGTCCTCATCGGAGGCCGAAACGGCCGGTGGATGCTCGTTGATGCTCGACACCGGCCACCCCCGCAGCGCTCACGCACGGAACGCATGCTGCTGCTTCGATCGTGGCCGGACGCGAAGGGGTTCGGTAATCCCCCGGAGGGGACTGCACCGATGCAGTGATCTTGCGGGATGTCGGCGTTGGCGGGCATGACGATCGGTCTAGCGACGCTCGCGGGCACTCGCCGTGGGCAGGAGGTACTCAAGCCCGAGGCGGCGCGCGAGGTCCTGGAGCGCGAGGAAATTGCGGGTGTTGGGAAGCACGCCGTTGCGCCAGCGCCACAGGTTGGAGTCGGTCGTGCCGAGCTGGCGGGCCAGCTCCGTCCACGTCAGGCCGGACGCCTCCTTCAGGCGCTCGAACGCTCCGGCGAAGTCGTCGGGCATGTCGTAGGCGGCGCGGGGGGAGCGAGGGCGCTGGCGCGGCACAGCCTCAGCCCCCTCCGTGTCCAGGGAGAAAGTCCTCGCCCATGAGGATGTCGAGCCCACCTGGAATCCAGCGCGCCAGCCTGACAAGGGCGTGGTGGGCGCCGCCGCACGGCTCCGTTCCCCGGCGCCAGCGCAGCACCTGCTTGACGTCGGTCCCCAGCGCCTCGGCGAAGGCGTCCCAGGTGAGGCCGCTGGCCCGCTTGAGGCGGTCGAGCCGCGCGGAGAAGTCCGGCGGCAACGCGGCGCTGCCGAAGGGAACGGGCCGCCCGGCGATCACGGGGCCGCCCCCGTAGCCCAACAGGCGCGGAGCGGCCTCACGCCTCGTCTGGCGGTGGCCTGAAGAAGAACAGTTCATGTACGTTCTCCACCTCAAGGATTCGCATCAACACGCGCCGCACGCGACCGGAGGCCGCACGCTTGCCATTGGCGAGCATGGAGAGGTAGCCGCGGCTGATGCCGGCCTCGCGCGCGACCCAATTCTGCGAGCGCCCGAGCACGGCCAGGCGCTGCCAGAACACCTCCTGCCTGAGCATGGCCACGGGTCTTGCCGGGTGTCGCATGGGCTGCGGGAGCTCCTCGCTTGTGTCCTCCGCGTAGATGTGTATAATCTATGTAAGCGCAGAGTCTTCGTCAAGAAGGCACGACGCCGGTTATCCGCAGCAACGAATAGGAGTTGGTTGCCATGACCGACGACCGGGGCTACCGCTGGAAGGAACTCGGCGCTCGCATCCGAGAGGCTCGCCAGGGCGCGGGCGTGACCCAGAAACAACTGGCCGGCCTCGTGGGGGTCGCCTCGAACACCGTCTGGGCCTGGGAAGCGGGTCGCATGAAGCCCATCCACGAGCACCTCATCGAGATCGCCTTCCACTGCGGCACCGGCGTGCGCGAACTGGAGGGGCGGGACGTCGTCATCTCGGAGCTGCGCAAGGAGGCGGAGGTCTCGTTCCGCGACGCCGTCGATGACCTCCCCGACGAGGATGTCGAGTCGATCCGGGAGTTCATCCGCTTCGTGCGCCGGCAGCGCCACAGGCGCGAGCGAGGCGCGCGGTGAACAGGGCGCGGCGCAGGGCGGACACGCTGCGTCGCGAGCTGGGCCTGCGGGGGCGGGTGGACGCCGTGGCGGTCGCCAACGCCCTCGGGCTCGAGGTCTGGCCGTGGCAGTTCGAGGTGCAGAAGGAGATGCAGATCGACGGCCAGATCGCGGTGGCGAAGCGCCTCGGCCCGGAGTGGCGGCGCTGGGTGATCGCCCATGCCATCGCGCACCGCCTGCTGCATCCGGGCAATCACATCGAGCGGCGCGACCACACGGACCTGCCGCTTCCATGGGAGCGGGAGGCGGAGGACTTCGCCCATGCGCTCCTTATCGACGAGGAAGAGGCGCTGGCCGAGGGCTTCGTCTACGCATGGGAAGTTGCCGAGCACTTCGGCGTGCCCGTCGAGGTGGTGCGGGTGCAGGCGCGGCTCCCCGAGAACGGAGGTGTTTCATGAGAGGCAAAGTAGCCAGGGACGATCGGATGCGCGCCCTGGTCGAGGCAATCGCCGAGCACGGCGCCGTGCACGGCTACCCACCGACGGTCCGCGACCTGCAGAAGCGGACCCGGGCCAGTTCGACATCGGTGGTGGCGTATCGGCTGGCGGCGTGCGAGCGCGCCGGCCTGGTCATGCGCGTCCCCGAACGGGCGCGCGCGATCACGCTGACGGCCGAGGGGCGGGCATTCGCCGCGTCGCACACGGAGGAGCGCCCGACGGCAGCCCAGGCTCGGCAGGTCGCGGCCGCCTAGCTGGGGCGCTGGCCAACGGACGCTCGGTCAGGTACGAGATCAGCGAGGGCGGGGCCACGATCGACGGGAGAACTATTCCGACACCCGTTGTGTTCCGGGACGACCGTGCACGGGCGTTGCTCGGGGCCAACACGCTGGAGGGCCTCACGCTGCGGGGGATCCGACGCATCGCAGGCCTATTCCGGCCACCACCGCGTGGGCCTGGGAGCCCTCCCGCCCGGGCCGCCGCAAACTCCACCCGGAGATCGCGCCTGGCATTGCACGGCGGTGGCGCGGGGCGATCGTCGCGTTGTGCTGCAACGGCCCTGCCTCGGACGGCAGTACCGGATAGGTCCAGGGGGCCGTGCAGCCGATCAGCCGCCGGCCTCCGGGTGGGCGAGATTCACGCGACCGGTACCCGCCGGCGCTTCAGGCGAACATCCACGTCGTAGCCGAGCACGTGCGCCACGGCGTGCAGGGTTTCGAGGCGCGGGCTGTGCTCGGCTGATTCGAGACGGGCGATCGCGCTTCTCGGCACTCCGACGGCGTCGGCGAGCTGCTGCTGGGTCCAGCTTCTTTGTTCGCGCAGCGCGCGCAACTGGCCGACGATCGCGCGGCGGAGTCGCAGGGTCTCGTACTCCGCCTGGATGTCGGGATCGCTGGCGACGATCTGTTCAATGTGTGGTCTGGCGTTCCTGGCCATGACGGTTCCTCCAGTCTGTAAGCCGCCGCTGGGCGGTGGCCAGCGCTCTTCGATCGAGGTGCTGCGATTGCTTCCGCCACGCGTGGAGGAGGACGTAGCGCCCTCCATACTCGGCGTAGGCGATCCGATGCGAACGCGGGCGCAACTCGAAGATGCGCGCGTTGCCGTCGATGATGCGGGCGTCGGGCATGCGCAGCGCGCTCCCCCGTTCCTCCAACTCCACGATCAGATCGAGGATCGCCGCCACGTCGCGTTTATCCCCCGAGCGCCCAAGTCGTTCGACGTACGCAGCAACGGGTTCGTCCCCCCTCGCTGTCTCGTAGTAGACGACCTCCGGCATGCACGGAGCGTATCATATGTGTGACGGGGAAAGCGGGGCAGGGACCGGTGCCCGACGAGGCGTCCCGGATCCAAACGGGGGTGGGGGTGCGACCTCCAGTGGATGCTGAAGCCGTGCGCCCGTGATGGCGCCGCCGTCCCCCGGACCTCAAGTGGACTGGTGCCAGGGGCGCGACGGTTCAGCGGCGGCCACCGTGCGCCAGGCGGCTCCCAGCGGCCCCTCCTGTTCCAGCAGCGCGCGATGCGACACCCGCAAGGGCACGTCGACGCGGGCGCGCTTCGTCTCGGCGGCGGCCACCCGCAGGAAGTGATGTGCGGCGACTTCGTCGTCGAAGACGACGAGCACGGCCGGCCGGGCGCCGTGATGGTCGGTAGGGCGCTGCGAGGCGTAGTAGCGCAGGTAAGGGGCGAGCCGCGTCGCCATGGTCGAGGGCCTGACGGCGCGGCGCTCCCACTCAAGGAAGAACGGCCGGGGCTCGCCATCCGTCTCCAGGACGCCGAAGGCGTCGGGATGGACGGAGTGAACGGCTCCCCCGTCCCGGAAGTAGCGCGAGGCGCGGTGCGGCGGGTCGAGTTGCACGACCTCGGGGCCGTGTTCCAGCGCCTGCTCAGCCAGCGCGGCAACGAACCAGTGGACGGCGGCGGTGTGCTCGATCGTACGCAGGAGTTGGCGGCTGCGCCTGCCGGTGACGTTACGCCACGCGAGTGGCGCTGAGGGATCCAGCGGCCGGGCGCTCCAGCGAGCGCGGGCGAGATGGACGGCGGAGCGGTCGCGCCGCGCGAGCAGCGCCAGCCCGCGGTCGCCGAGCACGAGCCTCCCCGAGACGCGGTTCGCTAGCGCGGCCGCCTCGAGCGGCTGCAGGATCTGCGAGACGCGCCGCGCCGAGACGCCGAGCAGCCGGCCCAGGTGCGCGGGCGCGATCCACGGCCAGTCGGCGATGAGGCCGAGCACGTGCTTCTCCGCCGGCCTGAGCAGGGCGGGGAACAGCCAGACCGGGGCGCGGCGCACCCCCGTCAGGCGGATGTCGCGCGGCACCGTCACCCGGGCGAGCGGCTCCTCCTGCGGCCATGCGCGACGATCCCCGACGTGCGCGAGCACCTCGCCGAGCGAGAGCGAGGGCGAGCCCGCCGCCGAGCGCCAGGCGCGTGTGCCCGATCCTGCGGCGGCGTCGCGCTCCAGCGCCAGGAAGGCGGGCGCGGACGCCTGCGCCATCAGGCGCGCCGTGTGGCGCAGGCGCACCGCGTCGGGGACGAGCACGAGGTACGCGCCCGGGGGCGGCCCCTCGCGCAGCCGCCAGAGGCGCTTGGCGAAAGACGTGCGGTCGGCGGTCCGGCCCTGGCGCACGACGAAGAGGCTGCGCCCGTCGGGCAGCGCGACGGCAGCGTCCATCGGCTGAGCGCGGTACCAGCGGAAGCGGAGCGGCCAGGCGCCGTCGGCGATCGCCGCCGCGAGTCGGTAGATCACGGCCACGGCGTCGAGGCGCTCCAGCAGGAGCCGCTGCCAGTGCGCCGTGAGGGGCCGCGAGCGCAGCGCCTCGCACAGGCCCTCGCCCTCCTGTTCCGCGAGGCGATGCAGACCGGCACGCGTGAGGGAGTAGCGCTGCGTCGGAGCGACGAGCTCGGAGGCGTGGGGGAGTGACGCGACGAAACCTGCCTCCCCGAGCTTTCGCGCCGCGGCGTAGACCGCGCCCCGCGACCAGCCGGAGAGAGCGGCCGCCTCCAGCGGGTCGAGGAAGGGTGCTTCGCCGAGCACCCGCAGGAGGTCGTGTTCAACCTTCACGCCGAGTCCTCCGCGGAGGCGCCGCCCGGCGCCCGGTTGTGCTTGCTGCGCGACCGCTTGCGGCGCGGCTCCGCCCCAGACCCATCGGCCTTGTCCGCGGAGGAGCCGGCTCCAGCGTTGCTGTCCCCGGTCGCCGCCTTGCCGGCTTGCTCGCGCTCTTCGAGCCACCGCTCGACGCGCCTGCGTCCCTCGGCGCGCTGGGCCGCGATTTCCTCCTCCGTGAGCAGGTAGGAGGCCGCTTCCGAGCGGATGCGCTGTGCCGTTCCCGGGCTTCCGTCGGCCGGCTTGCGCACCTCCATCGAGAAAGCGGGCGTGCGCTCGCTCCCCACCGTGGCCCGCACGTAGGCGTGATGCACGGGCAACGAGACGATGTCCTCCTCGGAGACGCGATCACGGTCAAGCTCCCAGACGAGTTGGCGCGCGTCCGTCCCCGCCACCTGGAAGACGGCGAGGCAGCCGATGTTGGCGAGCACGGTGTCGCGCATCGTCGGCGAGAGGTCGTCGAGCTTCGCCAAGCTCTGCGTGGCGAGCACCAGCGACGCCCCGAACTTGCCCAGCTCCGAGAGCATCGACTCGTAGTCGACGCCCGGCATCGACTGCATCTCGTCGACGACGACGAGCGCGCCGCGGCGTTGCTCCGGCGGCAGCGCGCCCTGCTCGCGGATGACGGCGTCGACGAGGTTGAGGATGGAGGCGCCGACCAGCGCCGCGACGTCTCGCCCCGCCGCCCCCTGCGCCGTCGACACCAGTAGCACGCCCCCGTCGAGGATTGTGCGCCGGAGGTCGATGGTGGAGCGGGGCTGGCCGAGGATGGCGCGCGCCCGCTTCGAAGAGGCGTAGTAGGAGAGCCGCGTCTGCACCGGCGCGAGCGCGTCGGCCTGGTACTGCCGTGTCCAGGAGGCGAAGTCGCGCGCCCACCACTCCAGCAGGAACGCGTCGCTCACCCGTTCCAGGACCTGCGTCCGGAAGCTGGGGTCGGAGAGCAGGCGCAGCCCGTCGAGGATCGTGAGCTGCTCGTCGTCGGGAATGTCTGGGTGGGAATTGTACTCGTGCAGGCTCTTGACGACCTGCTCGAGGATCGACTGCATGCGCGGTCCCCACTGCTCCCAGAGGCCGCGCGCGACGCGCACGACCGAGTCGGCGGTGCGGTCGCGGTCGCTGAAGACGCGCGTGTCGAGCAGGTTGACGCCGGGGTAGCCGCCCGTCCCCGCGAGGTCGACGAGGCGCACCGAATCAGCGAGAGACTCGGGGACGTGCTCAAGGATGCTCTCCACGAGGTCGGCGTGGGGGTCGACGACGACGATCGCGTCGCGGTCGCGCCCGACGGCCTTCTCCCGGAGCCGGTGGGTGACGAGGTGCTGCATGAGCGTCGACTTGCCCATGCGCGTGCGCGCCACGTAGAGGTGGTGGCGGCGCGTCAGGTCGAGGGAGAAATGGATCGGGCGGGGATCGCCAGCCGTGGTCTCGCCCACGAGCGCACCGCCGCGCACGCCGTTCGCCGGAGGGAGCAGTACGCGCGCGCCCGAGCGTTCCACGAGCGGCGTCTCGTCCTTCGCCCCCGGCGGATGCCAGAGCGCGGCGACCTCGCGGACGCCCAGCACGCTCCGGGCGCCTAGCAGTCCGGGGCCGGAGGGATCCAGCGCCTCAGGGTTGGGTAGGGCGGGCCGCATCAGGCTTATCCGGAAACGCGCCCCTGCCGGGTGGTCGTAGTGGCGGTAGGCGGCCGCCACCTCCCCGAGGAGCGCCTCGGCCCGCGCGCGGCCCTCGTCCTGTTTCGTCCCGGGCACGACGGCGATGACCTCAATGTCAGCCTCGAAAGCGACCCGCGAGACCTTCTCCCTGACGAGGATCGGGTCGTGAATGCGGTTGCGCGAGCGTTGCCAGCGGGCCCACGCCCAGCCGGCCAGCCCGAGCGCGAGGGCGGCGCCGGCCCCGAGAGCGATCGCCTTCCACTCCTCCCCCGCCTGCCACCAGCGGTAGCCCTGGAGGACGCTAGCGCCGGCGACCGCGAGGATGGCCGCGCCCGTGAGTTCGACGCGGTGCCGCCGCGATTCGCTGATCTGGTAGGAGTCGTGGCGCTCCCGCAGGGCCGGCTCGTGCGCCCGGCGCTGGTGGGCTTGTGACCAGTCGGGACCGAGCGAGCGCAATCGCAGCCGGGCCACGACGCGTTCGCCCGCGCGCACGTCCGACAGGGCGCCGAGGAGGGCGAGCAGCGGGTCGGAGCCGGCGTCGAGCAGGTCGTCGTCGCCGAAGACGCGCAGCGGCACGTATTCGGGACCGCTCGATCTGAGGGTGATCGCCCACGCCTGTTCGCCTGAGGCGAGCCGCAGCGGGTCCTCGTCCGACGACAGGCGGTCGACGCGGCCTTGCGGGTAGCGGGCGGAGAGCTGCTGCCGAACCACCTGCTGATCCAGGCAGCGCGCCAAGAACGTGACCCCGTCGGCGTCGCCGCAGAGTTCGAGCGAGAAGGGTTCGGGCACGGCGATCGAGGCGAGCAGATTCTCGACGGCGAGCAGCGTGCGCTCACCCGTGCGCGGCGGTGTCACCGCCAGCAGCACGGGCTCGGGAGTGGATTGGCGGAAGAGGTTGAATCGCATGGGCAGTTGTCCTCCTCTTTGCGGTGGTGTGGTTGGTGGGCTTCGTTCGGCCGAACGGGTTGAGTCGCATGGACGTGGATTCCTTCCGTGGTTGATCGGTGCGTCTAGTCGTGTCGGGCGCGTCATGGATGATCGGACCTGGTCGTTGGTCTCAGGCTTCATCGCTCCTCTATCGCTCGTCCGCTGCGTTGGCGGCGCCCGTGTGGTGCGCCCCCGGCCGCCACTCGATCAGCTCGGCCTCCTCGGGCGTGGCCTCGATGCGGATCGGGAAGCGGTTGCCGCGGGCGAGCAGCAGCCCGTCGCCGCGCGGGCAGGACAGCAGCCAGCGCTGCAGCTCCTCGGGCAGGTCGAAGGCGTCGCCCACCGTGGAGATGGCGGCGGCGTCCTGCTGGAGCAGCAGCTTGAAGGCGGCGTTCTGGAGGAGGGCGCGCCCCGAGTGGCCGGTGATGGCGCGCGAGGGATCCTCGCTGAGCAGGTCCTGCACGTCCTGCGTGATGAACTGCAGCCCGAGCCGGTGCTTCCGCGCCCGCTTGGCCATGGAGACCATGAACGCGGCGCCCTCGGGGTGCTGCATGATCGACCAGACCTCGTCCACCACGAGCAGCCGCGGCCGGGGGTGACGCGCCGCGGCCGCCCAGACCGTCTCCGTGCAGACCATCGCGGCGGCGGGGCGCAACTCGGGCTCCAGCAGGCGCAGGTCGAAGACGGTGACCAGTGCCTCGTTGGCGAGCAGGTCGTCGCCCTCGTCGGTGAGCAGGTGGCGCAGGCTGCCGCTGGCGAAGGGCCGCAGCAGCCGGGCGAGGGCGGGGTCGCCCTCCGCGCTCTCCCGGAGGTACGCGTAGAAGTCGGCGAAGCCGCTGCGCCCGCGTCCCTGCGCGTAGTAGGCGGCGAGGGCGTGGTCGAGGGACGCGCGCCGCTCCGCGCCGAGCGGCTCCCCGATCATCACCTCGATCAGCCGCCGCAGGCTGCCGATGCGCAGCAGCAGCTCCCCGGGGTCGCCGGTGTCGATGACGAAGGGGTTCAGGCCCTGGCCAGCCACGCCCGGCGAGAGCACGCGCCCGCCCGCGGCACGGGCCATGGCGGCGTACTCGCCCTCGGGGTCGATCACGTAGGCGACGACGCCGCGGGTGACGCCCCTGAGCACACCCAGCTTCGTCGCGAACGATTTGCCCGCGCCAGAGCGCGCCAGCACGGCCGTATTGGCGTTGAGGTGCGTGCCGTCCCAGGGGTCGTAGACGACCGGCGAGCAGGCGCGCAGGTCGACGCCCTGCAGCGTGCCGCCGCGCGTGTCCAGGTCGGGCGGGGAGAAGGGGTACAGCATCGCCAGCGACGACGTGTCGAGCGTGCGCCAGACGGCGACCGCGTTGAGGGCGAGCGGGAGCGTCGAGAGCAGGCCCTCGCGCTGGCGGAAGGGCAGGGCGTCGAGCCTGCCCAGCGAAGCCGCGAAGTGGGCCCTGGCGCGCTGGGTGAGGTCTCGCAGGGTCTCCCCGTCCCCGGCGTGGAGGGTGAGCGAGAGCGAGGCGTGGAACAGCCGCTCGCGGCCGCGCTGCACCTCGTCGCGCAGGCGGGTCACGTCCTCAAGGGCGATCTCCGCCTCCGGGGAGAGGCTCCGGCCGCGCTTGAAGGTGAGGCTCCTGGCCGACTCGAAGCGCACCTTCTGCCACTCCAGCGTGCGCGCCGCCACGGAGGCCGGGATCGGGCCGAGATGCAGGGCGAGGTCCATCGGGACGCCGGCGGCCATCAGCCCCTGGAGGAAGCCGGGGGCGAGCGAGCGCGGCCAGCGCGCGAGGTGCAGGGAGCGCATGAGGCGGTCGCCTGCGCGGATCTCGCGGCGCCGGACCTCGACCTCGACGGCGGCGTCCTCGTCGAACTCCCGCGGCGAGCCGCCGAGGGCGGAGGCGAGCAGCAGCATGCGCAGCTGGCGGCCATCGAGCGGGTGCACGGCCAGCCCGGCGCGCTGGAGCAGGGCGTGCAACTCGTCGCTGCGCTCGTGCTCGCAGACGGCGTAGAAGCGGCGGTCGAGGATGCCGTCGCGCGTCTCCAGCTCGCCCAGCAGCCGCCCGAGCGACGCCGCCGCCGCCCGGCTGCGCGGCGGCAGACCCTCCGGCTGCGTCCGTTCGAGATCCTCGCGCAGCTTGCCGAGGCCGGGCGGATGCTGACGCACGAGCAGCTGGAGGGGGAAGTCACAGGCGTTGAGGGCGCCGGCGAAGGCCCCGAGCCGCGGCTCATCCAGCTCGAGGCCGAGCACCTCGCAGACGCCGAGCTTGACGCCGTCGAGGCGCACCGGCCCGTCGTCCTCGAGGTGCGAGAGCATGAAGGCGAGCGGCAGCCCGGGCGGGGCGTCGGGCTCCGGCTCCGGGGTGTCGCGGGCGGGAGAGGCGCCGCCGCCGTCGCCCCGCGGACCTGTCCCGGTCACGGCCCCGCCGGGCGGGACCGCCGCCGCGCGCTTCCTCAGTCCGATCGGTTGTCGCATCGTGATGTCCCTTCGTCAGGAGATGGGGATGACGCCCGCGCGCAGCAGCGCGGCGACGCCCTTGGCCGAGAGCACCAGGGCAAGCCCGGCCAGGGCGAGGACGACGGCGCTGCGGGCGCGTCCGCCGCCGCGCCCCTCGGCGCCCTCGGCCATGAGCAGCACACCGGCCCAGACGATCGCGAAGACCGTCAGCCCGGCGGCGGCGTAGGCCATCGCCGTGAGCGCCTCGTCGAAGGCGTCGAGCATGGCCTGCTCCTCCTCGGGGGCCGCGCCGGCCGTGACCAGCGCGACCCCGCAGAAGAGCAGGGCGGTTCCCAGCCGCCTCACCAGATCCACTCCCAGCCAAGCCGCTCGAACCAGTCGCTCAGCTCGCCGCCCGTGGCGGGCGTCTGGTCGGACGCGGGTCGTGCGGGTTCGGGCTCGGGCTCCGGGACGGTGAGCGCCCGGTAGGGCTCGTCGGCCCCGACGCTCGAGGCGAGCGCCAGCGTCTCGTGGCGACTTCGCTCAATCGGGGACCGCGCCACGACCTCCGCCTCGATCCGCTCCGGGTGGACGACGCTGAGGACGACCTCGTGGTGGACGGTCTCCGAAGGGATGGAGAAGTGCGCGGAGACCGTGTGCTCGACGGGCGTGCCGTCCTCGCCGGCGAGGGTGACGGTCTCGCTCACGGTCTCGTCGATACCGGGACGCGTGAGGAGGACGGTCTCCGTGCGCCGCTCGACGCGCCGCGGGCGGTGCGTGAGTTGCACCAGCGGCGGCAGGGCGACGCGCAGCGAGGCCTCCAGTCGCGCCTTGATGGCGAGGGTGTGGACCCCCTCGCCCGCCGCGAGCGGCAGGCGGAAGCGGGTCTCGCTGCCGGCGACGAAGGCGACGGCGGTCCGCGCGCCGCCGGACGCGACCGTGACGGTCCCGGAGACGGCGACGACCTCGGCCGCCAGCAGCGCCGTCGCGGTGACGTCGGCGTGGCCGGCCACCGTCTGGAGGGGGACGGTTTCCCGGGTCGCGCTCGCGCACCGTGAGGCGACGGCACCCTCCACGGTGTCCGCGCTCCAGCCGAGCGCGACGACGCGCAGCGCGCACAGCTCGCCCGCCGCCTTGGGCAGCGGGTAGGGGAGCCGCTCGCCGTCCAGGCTGACGGCGCCGGCCTGCCCCAGATCGTCCTCCCAGGAGAAGACGAGCGAGGGGGCCGGGCCGTGCAGGGGCAGGTCGTACCTGACCCGCTCTCCCTGCTCCAGGGAGGCCGTCAGGTAGGAGCGGAGCGTGCGGCCCGTGGGGCCGCCGAAGGCCCGCACCGTGAGCCGCAGGTCGGTGGCCGCCCGCAGGGCGACCCCGGCGCGCTCGCCGCGGACGGTCAGCCCCTCGACGAAGATCCGCCGTCCGGGCACGGGGGGCGGGGGCTGGAACTCGATCTCGTCCGAGCTCCAGCCCTCCCCGCCGGGCTCCTGGGCCAGCGCCGTCGTGGGGGGCAGGGCGGCGAGCACGACCGCGAGGGCGGCCAGCACGGGAAGGACGCGCCAGCGTCCGGGACGCCGCTCGCTGCGCTCCCGGGTGGCGGCCCGGCGTCCGGCCTCAGCCTCCTCGCCGTCCAAGCGCCGGCGCTTGCCGAAGAGGCGGTGGGGCCGGAAGGGCAGGCGCCCGGTGCGGCGCTCGCCCTCCTTCCGCTTCCTTGAGCGGAGCAGGACGCGCCGCGTCGGCAGCCGCCGGGGGCCGGCCTCGCGTTCCGCGGGCGGCGGCGCCGCGGGCGGCTCGCGGCGCGCGAGCTCGGCGGGAGCCCCGGCGAAGCGGCGCGCGCCCAGCGCGTAGCGCAGCAGGT
>JAPOXB010000009.1:15857-27766 GCA_026707335.1 Chloroflexota bacterium | reverse complement strand
GTCGTGGCCGCCCTGCTGCCGATCGGGCTGGCCATCGTCGCCATCGGCGTGGCCTTGGCGGCGGCGGGGCTCATCGGCCAGGGCTTCGAGCTGATCTTCTTCGTGACGATGATGATCACGATGATCGGGCTCGCGGTCGGCATCGACTACTCGCTGCTGATCGTCTCGCGATTCCGGGAGGAGATGAGCCGCGGCCTGCAGCCGCGCGACGCCGTCGCGCGGGCCGGCGCGACCGCCGGGCGCACGGTGCTGTTCAGCGGCACGACCGTGGTGCTGGCCCTGCTCGGGATGCTGATCGTGCCGGTGTCGTTCTACCAGTCGCTCGCCATCGGCGCGATCGTCGTGGTGATCGCCGCGCTCGCTGCGACCATGACGCTCCTGCCTGCCGTGCTCGCATTGCTCGGCCCTCGCGTGGGGCTGCTGACCGTCCCCGGCCTCTCCCGATTCGCGCTCAAGCCCCCGCAGCCGGGGGAGCACGGGTTCTGGGAGGCCATCACCCACGCCGTGACGCGCTACCCCATCGTCAGCATCCTGCTGGTGGCCGTTCCCATGGTCATCGTGACCCTGTTCTACTTCAACATCGGCGCGCTCGGCATTCCGGGCATCCAGACCGGTCTCAACGACGTCAACACGTTCCCCGACAGCGCCAAGACCAAGGCGGCCTTCGTCCTCGCGAAGGAGGAGTTCTCCCAGGGCGAGTTCAACCTCTCGGGCTTCCTGAGCCCCGCCGAGATCGTGGTCGATGGTGATCTCTCCGACCCGCGTGTCGTCGCCGCCATCGGCCGACTGCAGGCGTCGATCGAGGGCTCCGCCGACTTCCCGGTCGGGCCGCTGCCGCCGGCGCCCAACAGCGCCCGCGACATCGCCGTGATCCGGCTACCGTTCCCCGGCGAGCCGAACAGCCGCGCCGCCACCGAGGACATGGCGACGCTCCGCGACGACCTCATCCCCGCGGCCTTCGAGGGCGTCCCCGCGGAGGTCCACGTGGGCGGCGTGACCGCGGCGGCCACCGACTTCTACGGCATCGTCGACGACTACACGCCGATCGTCTTCGCCTTCGTGCTCGGCCTGAGCTTCCTCATCCTGATGCTCGTCTTCCGGTCGATCGTCATCCCGATCAAGGCGATCATCATGAATCTGCTTTCGGTGGGGGCGACCTATGGCCTGCTCGTGCTCGTCTTCCAGGAGGGTGTGGGCGCCGACCTGGTGGGCTTCCAGCGCGCCGAGGTCATCGACGCGTGGATCCCGCTGTTCCTTTTCACCATCCTCTTCGGGCTCTCCATGGACTACCACGTATTCCTGCTGAGCCGCATCCGGGAGCGCTACGACGAGACGGGCGATAACGCCCGCGCCGTGGCCTACGGACTGCGGTCGACGGGCGGTATGATCACCGGCGCGGCGCTGATCATGGTCGCGGTGTTCGGCGGCTTCGCCGCCGGCGAGACGATTGTCAATCAGCAGGTGGGATTCGGTTTGGCCGTCGCGGTGCTCTTGGATGCGACACTCGTGCGGTCAGTCCTGGTCCCAGCTAGCATGGAGGTGCTCGGCAGAGGCAATTGGTACCTGCCGCCGTTCCTCCGTTGGCTTCCCGACCTTCGCGTCGAGGCGCCCGAAGGGGACGGAACTCCCAGCGCTCCGGGCAGCGAATAGCGGCATGACAATACCGTCCGACTACTTGGACCGCCAAGACGAGGCGCGTGCGATCGACCCGGCCATGACGGAGCGATACCTCGCCCACACGGTGATCGGCGACCCCGCGGCCGATGAACTCGTAGCGCAGCTGGCCCCGCTGGGACCGGAGGAATCGGAGCGATTCATCCAGGCGGGGATGGATCACGACGAGAGCGTGCTCCGCGACGCGCCGCCTGTCGTGCGGGACTTCTTCGCCGAGCTGGGGACCGAGCCCGACTGGCTTGACCTCGACGCATTGACGCCCGGCATCCGCATGTTCCACCGGCACGCGAAGCTCGTGCTGGGCGGGATG
Source organism: Chloroflexota bacterium (assembly GCA_026707335.1). Lineage (GTDB taxonomy): Bacteria > Chloroflexota > Dehalococcoidia > Bin125 > Bin125 > TK10-74A. Next base: position 25,782 of record JAPOXB010000009.1, on the reverse strand, counting down.
GTGGCGGGCGTCCTCGTCGAGGGATTCTCCACCAATATCAGCAAGTCGTTCTTCATCACCGGCCGGCTGCGGGATCAGGGGGTCCGGCGCCTGCAACAGAACAACCGGCAGATGGTCGAGATCTTCATGCCCGCCGGCCTGACGCGGGACGGCGACGGCTGGAAACTGTCCGTCCGGGTCCGCCTGGTGCACGCGCAGGTGCGGCACCTCCTGGCCGCGTCGGACGACTGGGATCATGAAGCATGGGGCACGCCGCTGAGTGCGGCGCACGTCGGATACGCCATCAGCGCCTTCTCGGCCCGGTTGCTCAATCACATGAGGCGGCTGGGCGCCCGCTACTCGGACGAAGAGCGCCGCAGCTTCATGGACGTCTGGCGCTATTCCGGGCACCTGATGGGCATCCCCCCGGCGATGCTCTTCAAGGACGAGGAGGACGCGCTGCGGATCTTCGAGGTCGGCGGCCTGTGTGAGCCGCCTCCCCCGATGGAGTCGGTCGTGCTGGCGAACTCGCTCGTCAACTCGGCTCCGCTGGTCGCGGGGATCACCGATCCGGCCGAGCGTCGCCGGCTCGTGCAGTACGTGTTCCGCGTCTCGCGCGTGCTGATCGGCGATACGCTCGCCGATCAACTGGAGTACCCCAACCACACCACGATCGGGGTCCTGCCCTGGTTCCGGATGCAGGAGCGGTACGGCCGCATCATGGAGCGGCTGTTCCCGCGACGCGTCCAGGGCAGCAACTTCACCAAGTTCACCTCCCTGCTCGACGTGTCGGTGTTCGACGAGTCGGGCGTCACCTACGCGCTGCCGGACCATGTCTACGCCGAGAGGTCGAGGAAGTGGTGAACCGGGTGGGCGCCGGTGCGGGGCCGCGTTCCGCCGCGCCAAGTGCGACGGGGGGAGCCTGCACCGGCGGGGCTGCTACAGTGCGACGGGATCGGGCCGAGGTCGTGCGCGCGCCCGCGGCGCCGCGCGCGGGCCGGTTCGGTCCGATGGTTGGCGCCCCGGCATGGGTAGACCGTAGCCGGGCAGCATCGGGTATGGTGTGCGCCAAGGACCGAGACTGAGGAGCCGGATCGAGCCGCGACTTTCGTCGCAACGTCGGGGACGGAGAGAACAGCATGGAGATCACGACCGAGCGGAAGGGGGAGGTGCTGGTCGCCCTGACGGAGGATCGCGTGGACGGGTCCAACGCCCGGGAGTTCCAGGAGGCGGTGCAGGCAGCCATCGCCGGCGAGGACGCCCCGGTCGTCCTCGACATGGAGCGACTGGTCTATATCAGCAGCGCGGGTCTGCGGGTGATCCTGATGATCGCGCGGGCGCTGCAGGGCGAGAGCCGCAACTTCGCCGTCTGCTCGCTGGTTGGTCCCGTGCGGGAAGTGTTCGAGATCAGCGGTTTCGACAAGATCATCCAGACGCACGACACGCAAGAGAAAGCGGTCGCGGCGGTGCAGGGCTGACCGACGCCGGCGTGCCATCGTGCGCAGGGCGGCGGCGCGGCGTGACCGGGCGCGGCATGGTGCATCCCCGGGCCTGCGGGTGACCTGATGGAACAGACCTACAAGATCCTGGTGGTCGACGACGAGCCGGACCTGGAGCCGCTCATCCTTCAACGCATGCGCCGGGACATCCGGGCCCGCCGCTATGAGTTCGTCTTCGCCCACAACGGCGTGGAGGCGCTGGAGCGGCTGAACGAGGATGAGGACATCGACATGGTCCTCTCCGACATCAACATGCCGCAGATGGACGGCCTAACGCTGCTCTCTCAGATCCCCGACGTCAACCCCAACATCCGCTCGGTGATCATCTCAGCCTACGGCGACATGAAGAACATCCGCACCGCGATGAACCGGGGCGCGTTCGATTTCGTCACGAAGCCGCTCGACTTCTCGGACCTGCGGGTCACGATCGAGCGGACGCTGCAGCACCTCATGGAGTGGCGCGAGGCGCTGTCGTCCCGCGACCAGCTCGTCGCGCTGCAGAACGAGCTCGATGTCGCGAGCAAGATGCAGCAGTCGATTCTCCCCACCGAGTTCCCCAGCGGCGCGGCCTACCAGTCGTTCGGGCACATGGTGCCGGCGCGCAACGTCGGCGGCGACTTCTTCGACATCCTGCCCCTGGACCGCGGCCGGATCGGGCTGGCCATCGCCGACGTATCGGACAAGGGCGTGCCGGCCGCGCTCTTCATGATGTCGAGCCGCACGCTCCTGAAGGGCGCGGCGATCGGCACGGAGAGCCCCGCCGAGGCGCTCCGCGAGGTGAACTCCCTGCTGTTCGACGACAACGAGGCCTCGATGTTCGTGACGGTTCTCTACGCCGTCTACGATCCCGCGACCGGCGAGTTCACCTACTCCAGCGGCGGGCACGATGCGCCGCTTATCGTCCACGCCGACGGCAGTTCCACGTTGCTCCCCCTGACCGGCGGCGTCGTGCTGGGCATCGTGCCCGACTTCCCGTTCGAGCAGCACACGGTCACCGTCGCCCCGGGCGACACGGTGATCCTCTACACCGACGGCGTCACCGAGGCCATGAACAGCAACCGCGACGAGTTCGGGATCGAGCGGTTGCAGCAGGTCTTCGCGAGCTCTCCGCCGGGTGATTCGCGGGATGCGAACCGGACGGTCTTCGATGCCGTGGCGTCCTTCGCGGGCGACACGCCGCAGTCGGACGACGTGACATGTGTCACGCTGCAACGCAGGGAGCCGGCGAGTTGAGTGGCGAATACTGCTTCACGATCGAGACCGATCCGGCCGAACTGGAGCGGTTGATCGACGCCGTCGCTGAGATCGGCGAGAAGGAGAACTGGTCTCCCGATCTGGTCTTCCGCGTGCATCTGGTGCTAGAAGAGTTGGGCCTCAACATCATCAACTACGGGTACGACGAGGGTGTGCACGAGATCGAGTTCACGGTGAACTCCCAGCCGGAGGAGGTCACGATCGAGATCTGGGACGACGGCCGCCCCTTCGACCCGCTCCACGACGCGCCGGAGGCCGATGTGTCCTCGGCGCTCGAAGATCGCCCGGTCGGCGGGCAGGGCGTCCACCTCGTGCGCACGATGATGGACCAACTCCGCTACCAGCGAGAATCCGGGCGCAACCACCTCACCCTAGTGTCGCGGAGGGTGGGATGACGTGGCTTCCCTGTCGCCGGCCGCCGTGCTGCCCGAGTTGGGCGTCCGTGCAGCCGTAGCTCTCGCCGCTGCGGCGGTCGTCCTCACCGCGACGGCCTGCAGTGGGTCGGGCGGTGACGACGCTCAGCAGTCCCAAGATCCCGCCTCCGAGGCGACAACGGTTGCCGGCGCGGCCGGCCCCGCCGCCCCGGGGGTCTACGACCAACGCGTCGTCTTCGGCCAGTCCGCGGCCTTCAGTGGGCCCGCGCAGGAACTCGGCCGCAACATGCAGATCGGCATCCAGGCCGCCTTCCACGAGGCCAACCAGCGCGGCGGCGTCCACGGCCGGCTCCTGGAGCTCTCGTCTCTCGACGACGCCTACGAACCCGAGGCCGCGATCGCCAACACGCTGCAACTCATCGAGGAGGACGTATTCGCGCTGATCGGAGCGGTCGGCACGCCCACGTCGCGCTCGGCGGTGCCCGTGGCGGAGAGCGCCGGCGTCCCCTACATCGCACCCTTCACCGGCGCCCAACTGCTGCGTGCCCCGGAATTGGACTACGTGCTGAACCTCCGGGCCTCCTACTACCAGGAGACCGAGGAGATGGTCGAGCGCCTTACCCAGGATCTCGGCATCGATCGCATCGCCGTGATGTATCAGGACGATTCCTACGGGCGGGCCGGTCTGCGGGGCGTGGAACTCGCCTTGGAGCGCCGCGGCAGCGAACCCGTGGCCGTCGGCGTGTACACGCGCAACACGACGGCCGTGAAGACGGCCCTGCTGGACCTGCAGGCGGGCGCGCCGCAGGCAGTGATCATCATCGGCGCCTATCGGCCGGTGGCGGCGTTGGTATCCTGGGCGCGCTACACGGGATTGGATCCGGTCTTCATGACCGTCTCGTTCGTGGGCAGCAACGCATTGGCGGACGAACTCGGCCCTTCCGGGGAGGGAGTGTACGTCACGCAGGTGGTGCCCTTCCCGACCGATGACACCTTGCCCGTCGTCTCCACCTACTTGGACGCGCTGGCGGCCTACGCGCCCGACGCGGTCCCCGGCTTCGTCTCCCTCGAGGGCTACCTCGCCGGGCGCCTGGTGATCGCCGGCCTGGAGCGATGCGGCCGGGAAGTCGACCGGGCCTGCTTCCTCGACAGCGTGCTGCGCGGCGACGCCATCGACATCGACGGTTTCCAGTTGCGCTACGGCGCCGGAGACAACCAGAACCAGGGGTCGGACGCCGTCTTCCTGACCGTGATTGGCCCCGACGGCGAATACCACCCCGTGGGGACGATGGGGAACCGGGAACCGTGAGCGCCCAACTCAAGCGTCTGCTTGCGCTCCGCTTCCGGATCTCGACCCAGCTCTACCTGGGTATCGGAGGGGCGGTCGTTCTCACCGTCGCCGCGAGTCTGGTGGGGTGGTTCTCCTTCGACCGGGTCGGCAACGCCCAGGCCCGCGTGAACGAGGGGAGCCTGCCCGAGCTTGAACTCGCCTTCGGCGTGGCGGAGTACAGCAGCCAGCTGGTGGCGGCGGCGCCGAACCTCGCGGCCGCCGCGACGCCCGAGGAACTCTCCGACGTGTCGTCGCGCATCGCGGAGGACCAGCGCGTCTTCGAGCAGCAGTTAGCGGACCTGGAGCGGCGCGCCACCGACCCCGAGCGGTTCACGCAGATCCGCGCCCACGCCGACGCGCTGATCTTCAACATCGATGCGCTGACGGTCGACCGCTCCGCGCTCTTCAGCCTGAGCGAGCGGAGCGAGCTGGGGATGGAACAGTTCGCGGGGCTGCGCAGCCGCCTCGACAGCCTGGTGATCCCGGCGATCGACGACCAACTCTTCTACGCCATGACCGGCTACCGCGAGATCGGGGCGCCCGCGCGCCCCCGGGCGGAGCACCTCTCGGAGGACGAGATCGCCCGCTATCGCCATCTCGCGGAGTTGCAGGGCGATCTGAACATCGTGACCCAACTCATGGCGACCGCTTCGAGTGTCTCCATCGCCGCGGCCGTCGAGCCGTTGCGCGAGCGCTTCGAGGCCGCCGTCGGACGGATGCAGCGGAATCTGCGCTCGCTCGGCCAGCCGATGCGCGGGGTGCTGGAGCCCGTCTTCACCGAGATGTTCAACGCCGGCCTCGACGAGGGCCGCGGCTTCGACCTCTTTGAACAGCAGTTGCGGCTCCGAGAGCGGCAGCAGGAGTTGCTGGCGCTCAATCGCGTCATCGTCATCGACCTGGTCAACGAGGTCGATGGCCTCGTGAGCGCTGCCAACGCCAGCGCGCTCGATGCGACCGAGGCGTCGTCGCAGGCCATCGGGACCGGCCGCACGGCGCTGCTCGCGATCAGCGGCGTCAGCGTCGGCGGCGCCCTGCTCATCGCCTGGCTCTACGTCGGGCGCGTCCTGCTCCGCCGGCTCGAGAGCCTGTCCGACCGCATGCGGCGCATGGCGGAGGGCGACATCGAGGAGCCCGTCGAGATCATCGGGCAGGACGAGGTCGCCGACATGGCCGCTGCGTTGGAAGTCTTCCGCCGCCACGCGCACGAGGTGCAGCGCCTGAACTTGGTGGAGAAGCTGGCGGAAGAGCTGCAGGGCAAGAACGACCAGCTGGAAGTCGTGCTGGCCGACCTGCAGAAGGCGCAGGACCAGATCGTGGTCCGCGAGAAGCTGGCGGCGCTGGGCGAGCTGACCGCCGGCGTCGCGCACGAGATCCGCAACCCGCTCAACTTCGTCAAGAACTTCTCCGAGTCCTCGGAGGAGTTGCTCGTCGAGATGCGGGAGGTCATGGAGGAGGGCGACGGTCAGTTGACCGACGACCAGCGGGAGTTGATCGGGGAGATCCAGCAGGACCTCTCCGACAACCTCACGCGCATCCTCTCCCACGGCGATCGCGCCAACCGGATCGTGCAGGACATGCTGCAGATGGGCCGCGAATCCACCGACGTCCAGGCGACCGACATCAATAAACTGGTCGACGAACACGCCCGGCTGGCCTACCACAGCGCCCGCGCCACCGACCCCAACTTCCAACTCGACATGAAGCAGGAATTCGACCCCGACGCGGGCGAGATCGAGGCCGTGCCGCAGGAACTCGGGCGCGTCTTCCTGAACATGGTCAGCAACGCCTGCGACGCCACCGACGAGAAGCGCCGCGCCGCCCAGGAGGCCGGCACCGCCGCCGACTACATGCCGACGCTGGAGCTCTTCACCCGCCGGGCCGAGGAGCATGTCGAGGTCCGCGTCCGCGACAACGGCAGCGGCATGCCGCCCGAGGTCATGGAGAAGATCTTCAACCCCTTCTTCACCACCAAGCCCACCAACCGCGGCACCGGGCTCGGCCTCGCCATCACGCGCGACATCGTGCAGAAGCACGGCGGCACGATCCGCGTCGACTCGGCGCCCGGCGAGTTCACCGAGATGATCGTCGAACTGCCGCTGCAGAGCGCGCGCGCCGAGGCCGAGAGCGGCGAGCCCGCGTCGGCGGGCGGGTAGTCGCCCGCGTCGCTCCCTCTTGCGGCGACGTCATTGGCCCCGTCGAGCGAGTAGGCTGTCCCTGCGTCCGTCCGGCCGTCGCCGGCCGCCGGACCGCCGCCCGGGGCCGTAGCTCAGCCGGGAGAGCGCCGCCTTTGCAAGGCGGAGGTCAGGGGTTCGATCCCCCTCGGCTCCACCACCCCATCGCCCGCTGGCGCCGAAGGCCCGCCCCTGCCTACAATGCCTCCGGCGCTGGTGATCAGAGCGCGGTGGCCCCACCCGTTCCCATCCCGAACACGGAAGTGAAACGCCGCAGCGCCGACGATACTTGGGGGGCGACCCCCTGCGGAAAATAGGCCATCGCCAGCCCGCTTCTGCGCCAACGCCCGTCATCCGGCGGGCGTTCGCATTTGCGGCGGGGATCACCGGTCCGCCCCACCCCGACCGGCCTTCGCACTCCCGACCCCGGTTTGCCCCGACCGGGGCCCCTGGCTACCATGCGCAGCGCGAAAGGGTCGGCGTCCGCCCTCCGGGCACGGAGCGAGCGCGCGCCGGCGACACCAACGTCCTTGGCAGAGAACTCGTCCGCTTCACCCCCCGTCTCCGACCGCCCCCCCGCCTCCTCCGGCAAGCCCAGCATGGAGGAGTTGCTCGAATCGTCCGGCCCGGCCTTCGAGCAGCTCCAGCGGGGCGACGTCGTCGAGGGCACGCTCGTCGGGCGTGCGGGCGACAGCTTCATCGTCGATGTCCGCGCGAAGGCGGAGGGCATCGTCGCCCCCAGCGAGATGCACTCCCTCACGCCCGACCAGCGCGCCGCCCTGAACATCGGCGACACGCTGCTCGTCTACGTGCTGCAGCCCGAAGTCGAGGAGGACCAACTGCTCCTCTCGGTCGACCGGGCGCGCGGCGAGCAGGGCTGGCGGGAGCTCCAGAACCGCCACGAGAGCGGTGAGATCTTCGAGGCGGCGGTCACCGGCTTCAACAAGGGCGGCTTGCTGGTCAACGTTGAGGGGGTCAACTCCTTCGTACCGCTCAGCCAGGTCGTGGGCGCCGCGCCCGACCGGGGCGACGGCGGCGGGTTGGCCGACTTCGTAGGCCGGAACCTGCGGCTCAAGGTCATCGAGATCAACCGCCGCCGCAACCGCGTCATCCTCTCCGAGCGCGCCGCCATGCAGGAGTGGCGCGCCGAGCAGAAGGACCGCCTCCTCACCGAACTGCGCGAAGGCGAGATCCGCTCCGGCAAGGTCACCAGCATCCGCAGCTTCGGCGTCTTCGTCGACCTCGGCGGGGCCGACGGCCTGGTGCACCTCTCGGAACTTTCCTGGGACCGCAACGTAGACCCCGAGACACTGTTCAAGATCGGCCAGCCCGTCGACGTCTACGTCATGAAGGTCGACCAGGAGGCCAAGAAGATCGGGCTTTCCATCCGCCGGGCGCGCCCCGAGGAGTGGGACGTCGTCGTCTCGAAGTACGACGTCAACCAGGTCGTGCCCAGCATCGTCACCAAGCTCGTCACGTTCGGCGCCTTCGCCCGCATCGACGGGCCCGTCGAGGGCCTGATCCATGTCTCCGAGTTGGTCGACCGGCGCATCTCGCACCCGCGCGAGGTGCTGGGCGAGGGCGACGTCGTGCCGGTCAAAATCGTCCGCATCGAGCGCGACCGTCACCGCCTGGGGCTGAGCCTGCGCCAGGCCCGCGCCGAGGCCGAGCGCTCGGGCTGGGCCTTCAACGACGAGGGCGGTATCCAGTTCCTGCCCGAGGACGTCGCCGAGCAGTTCGGCGTCGAGCGGGGCGAGGCCCCGCCGCCGGCCGCGGAGCCCGCGTCCGCCGACGCCGCCGCGTCGGGCGATGCCGCGGCTCCCGCCGCCCCGGCCCCGCCTCCCGCCCCCGTCAGCGCCATGGAGGCGGCGCTGCAGAAGGCCGGCATCTCCGAGGAAGAACTCCGCAACCGCACTGCCGCCGAGTAGCCCCCTCGTCCCCCCTTCTGTCGCCGATCGAGCGCCGCCGGCCACTCCGGCGGGGGCGTCGCGTAGACTGGCCCTGGGGCCGTTGGTAGGCTCAATCTAACGCTGGAAGGATGGAGGGACGCCATGGCCGATCGCTTTGACAAGTTCACCGAGCGCGCCCGGCGTGTCCTCACCCTCGCCCAGGAAGAGGCCCAGCGCTTCAACCACAACTACATCGGCACCGAGCACCTGCTGCTCGGCCTCGTGCGCGAGGGCGAGGGGATCGCCGCCGGCGTGCTGGAGAGCCTGGGCGTCAACCTCGAGCGCGTCCGCGCCGAGACCACGCGCATCCTCTCGCAGAGCTCCCCCGCCGCCAGCGGCGCGAGCACGGGCGGCAAGGCGGGCAGCCCCAGCGGCGGCCGCTCCACCACCCGCACGCCCACCATCGACCAGCTCGGCATCGACCTTACGGCCGCCGCCCGCTCCGAGCAGTTGGACCCCGTGATCGGCCGCGAACAGGAGATCCAGCGGGTCATCCAGATCCTCTCGCGGCGGACCAAGAACAACCCCGTGCTCATCGGCGAGCCCGGCGTCGGCAAGACCGCCGTCGTCGAGGGCCTGGCGCAGCGCATCACCGGCGGCGATGTGCCGGAGACGCTGCAAGGCAAGCGCCTGCTCACCCTCGATGTCGGGTCCCTCGTCGCCGGCACCAAGTACCGGGGCGAGTTCGAGGAGCGCCTCAAGAAGGTCATCGAGGAGATCAAGAACGCCGGTAACTGCGTGCTCTTCATCGACGAGATGCACATGCTCGTCGGCGCGGGGGCGGCCGAGGGCGCCGTCGACGCGGCTAACATCCTCAAGCCGTCCCTCGCACGGGGCGAGTTGCAGACCATCGGCGCGACCACGCTCGACGACTACCGCAAGCACATCGAGCGGGACGCCGCCCTCGAGCGGCGCTTCCAACCCATCGTCGTCGATGAGCCGAGCGTCGAGGAGACGGTCGAGATCCTGAACGGCATCAAGGGCCAGTACGAGGCGCACCACAAGCTCGCCATCTCCGAGGAGGCCGTCGCGGCCGCCGCCGAGATGTCGGCCCGCTACATCTCCGACCGCGCCCTGCCGGACAAGGCCATCGACCTGATCGACGAGTCCGCCTCCCGCGTCCGAATTCGCCGCTCGTACACCCCGCCCAGCCTCAAGGAGGCGATGGTGGGCCTGGAGAGCATCCGCAAGGAGAAGGAAACGGCGATCAACTCCCAGCAGTACGAGTACGCCGCTGAGTTACGCGACCGCGAGCTCAAGCTGCAGGAGCGCATCGAGACGCTGGAGAAGGACCTCGATCAGGAGCGCGGCGACGACGACGCCGTCGTCACCGGCGAGGACATCGCCGAGGTCGTCTCGATGTGGACGG
>JAPOXB010000009.1:5748-15113 GCA_026707335.1 Chloroflexota bacterium | reverse complement strand
AGGAGGTCGACAAGCAGGTGGTGCTCAAGGGCATCAACCTGGAGGTCACCTCCGCCGCGCGCGACTGGCTCGGCGAAAAGGGCTACGACCCCGTCTTCGGGGCGCGGCCGCTGCGGCGCGTCATCCAGGAGCGGCTGGAGGACTCGCTGTCCGAGGCCCTCCTGCGCGGCGAGTTCGATCCCGGCGACACCATCAAGGTGGACGTCGTCACCGAGACCAACGACGCCGGCGCGGAAGAGACCCGGCTCGACTACACCCGCATCCCCGGTCAACTCGCCGCCCCAGCAGGGGATGACGCCGGCCCAAGCGATGCCGCGGAAGACGGCGGCGCCGGCGGCGACGGTTCGGACGGGGGCGGCTCGAGCGACCGCGGCGACGGCCCCAGCGACGACGGCGGTGGCCTCGAGAAGGCCCCCGGCGACCCCGAGGGCTCCAGTCCCAGCGAAGAGGAAGAGCCCGTCACGGCCACGCACTAACGGGCGTCATTCGGAACGAGATCACCAAGGGGGCGGCCAACGGCCGCCCCCTTCGCATCACCGGCGTCGGCGGGCGCTACGTGTCCCGATGCAGCAGCACCGACTGCGCGATGCCCAGCGCCGCGAACAGCACCAGCATCGACGCGTTCCCCACGCTGATGAACGGCAGCGGGATCCCCGTCACCGGCAGCAGCCGGATGTTGACCGCCACCGCGATGAACGTCTGCACGGCGATCAGCGTCACGATCCCCGCGATCAGCAGCTGCCCGAACGAGTCCGGCGCCTTCGTGATCGCCCGCAGGAGGCGCAGGATCAGGATCAGGAAGAGGGCGAACAGCACCATCGCGCCGGCGAGCCCCAATTCCTCGGCCAGCACGCTGAAGATGAAGTCGGTGGTCTGCGTGCGCAGGAAGTCGAGCTGCGTCTGCGTGCCCTCGGTGAATCCCTTGCCGGTCAGCCCGCCCGACCCGACCGCCAACTCGGCCTGCAGCACGTTGAACCCGGATCCCTGCGGGTCCGACTCGGGGTCGAAGAACGATGCGATCCGGTCCCGCTGGTAGTCCTGCACGCCCACCACCAGCACGGCGGGCACCAGCGCCATCAGGGCGGCGCCCAGCACCAGGAAGTGCTTCGCCGACGCCCCGGCGAAGGCGGCCATCACGGCCCACAGCACCAGGAACACCGACGAACTGCCCGCGTCCGGCTCCAGGAAGACCAGCAGCGCCGGCGCCAGCGCCACGGCCAGGGAGAGCAGGAAGATGCGCGGCTCGTGCAGGCGGTCGCGATAGTCGGTCAGGAACTTCGCCAGGCCGATGATCGTCAGCAGCTTGGCGATCTCCGATGCCTGCACCAGCGTGAAGCCCAAGTCGAACCAGCGCCGCGAGCCGAACTGCTCCACCCCCACCACCAGCACCGCCATCAGGAGCAGGATGCCGAACGCGTAGGCGAACCAGCCCAGCACGTCCAGCAGCCGGTAGTTGACCCGCGCGGCGACGAACATCGCGATCGCCCCCGCCGCCGCCGACGCAATGTGGCGCACCACCGGCTCGCTGATCACCACGCCCGGGGCGTCGCGGGGCAGCGCGGCGCTGTAGATCATGAGCGCGCCGTAGGCCGTCAGCGCCAGCGCCGCCACCAGCAGGATCGGGTCGAAGTACCGCCACGAGGGGGCGCCCACGTTGTAGCCCGTGGCGCGCCCGCCGGAGCGATCGCCCGAGCGCCGCGGCGCCCCGATGCCGGCCCGCGTCGCCATCAGCGCCTCCTCGCCGGCGTGCGCGTCACGGCAGTTGCCTCGCGATCTCGTTGAACGCCTCCACGGTGCGCACGGGCAGCTGTCCGAGCGCCGGCATCACCGAGCCGAAGACGTCGTTGATCTCCCCCCAGGCGCGCATGATCGCGCCGCCCGCCTCGGCGGTCAGGAAGCCCGATCCCAGCTCGTGGAACACCACGATCGCGATCTCCGGCTCCTCGTATGGGGCGAAGCCCAGGAACCAGCCGTGTGTCGGGAACTGGTCCTTGAAGAGGCGCTCCTCGCCGAACTCCGCCGTCCCCGTCTTCCCCCCCACCTGCATCTCCGGGAACCAGGCGTTCCCGGCCGTCCCGCCCAGCACGGCCATCGCCATGCCGCGGCGAACGATCTCCAGGGTCTCCGGCGTCACGTCGAGCTGGCGCACGATGCGGGGCGTGAACGGATCCACGACGCGGCCGTCGGCGTCCACGATGTCGCCCACCACGCGAGGCTGCAGGACCTGGCCGCCGTTCGCGATCGCCGCCGTCACCATCGCCATCTGCAGCGGCGTGACCGACACGAACCCCTGCCCGATGCCGAAGTTGTACGAGTCGCCCTGCCCCCACGGCTCGCCGAAGGTGCGCAGTTTCCACTCCGGGTCGCCGACCGCGCCCGCCGCCTCGCCCACGAGATCGATCCCCGTCGGCTCGTCCAGCCCGAAGGCCCGCGCCCAGTGGGCGAGCCGCTCGGCGCCCAGGCCCGTGAAGTCCTGCGACCCGCCGATGATCCCCGCCGCCTCCAGCCGCCGCTGCTCGGCGATGTCTTCCGGCGTCAGCAATTCCTCCGCCACCGCGATCTGGAACGGCGACCCGCCCGACAGGTACCAGAAGTACACGTTCGACGACTCGGCCATGCCGCGCAGGAAGTCGAAGTAGCCGCTCGTCGTGTCCCGGAACGTGTAGACGATGCGCGGATCGACCTCGTTCTGCACCTCGATGACGCCGGGGGAGAAGATCACCTCGTCCGGGTGGATGACCCCCTCGCTGAGCGCCGCCGTGCCCGTGATGACCTTGAAGATCGACCCCGAGGCGAACTGATCCGCGATTACGTGGTTGACCAGCGGACGCCCCTCGTCCTCCAGCAGTGCCGTGAGCGTGTCCTCGTCGACCTCCCCCGTGAAGATGTTCGGGTCGTACGTGGGAACCGACACCATCGCCAGGATCTCGCCCGTGTGCACGTCCACCACGACGGCCGACGCGAACAGCGACCCACCCATCGACTCGATCAGGATGTCGTGCACGGCCGCCTGCAACTCCAGGTCGATCGTGAGTTGGATGCCGTTGCCGGGCGTCGGATCTTCCAGACGCAGCGTGCGCAGTTCGCGCCCCGCCGCGTTCACCTCCGACTGGCGCTGGCCGGGTACGCCACGCAGGGTCCGTTCGTAGTACGCCTCCACGCCGGTCTGGCCCAGGCGGTCCGAGATGCGGTAGCGGTCGGCCTCGAGGATCGCGAACTCGTCCTCCGTGATCGGGCCCACGTAGCCGAGGATGTGGCCCAGCAGTTCCCCCGCCTCGTAGCGCCGGTTGGCGACCGCCTCGATCTCGACCCCCGGCAGATCGGACGCCTGCGCCGAGAGTTCGAAGGCCAGCGTCTGGTCGGCGTCGCCCTCCAGCAGGCGCGCGAAGAACGGGTCGATGCTGCGCTTGCCTTCCAAGATCTGCGCCTCGATCGAGTAGGCGGGCACGCCCAGCGCCTGCGCCAGCACCGACGCGATGCGGCGCTCCTCCCCGTCGGGAACGTCGGCCGGGACCACGGAAATCGCGAACGCGGGGACGTTCTCCACGAGCGGCCGGCCGTTGCGGTCGTAGATCAGCCCGCGCTCCGCCGGCAGCGTCGTATTGCGGATGCGGTTGATCGTCGCCTGGGCCTCGAACTCGGCGTGGCGGAACACCTGCAGGCGCACCAACTGCACCGTCAGCACCGCGAACAGCGCCACGGCGAAGAGCCCCAGCAGCCAGACGCGGATGCGGAGGCTCTCGTCGTCCTCCGCGCCCGGCGCCATGAGCACCGGATGCCGCCGGTCGCTGAACAGGCCCATCAGGCGGTCCTCACGCGCGGCGTCGGCAACCGCACCAACCAGTACACGATGGCTCCCAGGAAGAGGTTTGTCAGCACGGTCGGCACCGCGACGTCGGTCAGCGCGACCAACCAGTCCAGGCTCGCCCCGTCGATCTGGAGCGCCAGCGCCACCGCGAAGAAGTGCAGCGCCGTCGCCACGATGATCACCGCCAGCGTCCACGCGTACTCGCTGGGCGGCCGGATCTGGTCACGCAGGCCGGCGACCACGATGAGCGGCACGTAGGCCGCGACGGACTCCGCCATCCCCTGGTGCGAGAGGAGACCCACGCAGATGCCGGCGAGGGGCACGAGCAGCAGCGCCTCCTCGCGATCGCGGACCACGGCCCAGCAGCACAGGGTGACCAAGAGCAGGTTCGGCGCGACACCGAGCAACTCGAACGCCGGGACGGCCGAGGTTTGCAGCAGAGTGAGCCCCAGCGTTCCGGCGATCAGCGGCGGCCACTTCATCACTCCACCGCCGCTTCCCCGGCCCCGGCCTCGGCCGCCTCTTCCGCGGTGAGCTCCACCGGCGGCGCCGGCTGGAACGTCACCTGGATGAGCACCAGCTCGACCTCGTCCAGCGGCGCGATCGGGTCCAGCCGCACGCGGCGGAACACGTCCTGCGCGGAGCCTTCCGCCGACGTCACCCGCCCGATGGGGATGCCCTTCGGCATCAGCCCGCCGAGCCCCGACGTGACGAACACGTGCCCGGGCTGCGCGTCGGCGGCATGCGGCAGGAAATCGACGCGCAGATTGCCGCTCGCGTCCCCCCGCACGACGCCCTCACTTCGCGTCAGTTGGTGCAGCGCCCGCACGCTGGTGTCGGGGTCCGTGACCAGCCGTACGAACGCGGACCCCGGCCGCACCTCCGAAATCACGCCCACCAGGCTGCCGCCGGCGGCCAGCACCGGCATCCCCACTTCGATGCCCTCGTTGCTGCCGCGGTTCAGCCCCAGCACGTCCTGCAAACCCGTCAGGTCCCGCGTGACGACCTCCGCCAGCACGAAGATCTCGTCCTGCGCCTCCTGCACGGCGAGCAGCGCCTCCCGGCCGCGGAATTGGATCTGCGCCTCATGCGCGCGCGCCAACTCCGCCTCGAGCTGCTCGATGCGGTTGCGCAGGGCCCGGTTCTCGTCGTCCACGCGGTCGAAGTTGTCGACGTTCTGGACCAGGTTCGCGACCGGCTCCGCGGCCTGCCGCAGGCCCCGCTGCACCGGGCCGAACACCGACGAGGCGGCTTCCTCGATGGGCTGCGCGACGCCGACGGCGGCCAGCGTCGCCAGGAGCGCGACGAGCAGCGCCATCCCCAGCAGCCATTGGGCCAGCCGGGAGCGGAGCAGCTCCACGACCGCCCCCTATCGCCGCCCGCGCACGGTCGTCATGGAGGCGTGCACCCGTTCGAGCATCTCGGCCTCTTCCAGGACTTCCGCGCAGCCCCGCACGACGCAGGTCAGCGGGTCCTCCGCGACATAGACCGGGAACTTCGTGTCCTGCGAGATGCGGCGGTCGATCCCGGCCACCAGCGCGCCCCCGCCGGCGATCGCGATGCCCTGGTTCATCAGGTCGGCGACCAGTTCCGGCGGCGTGATCTCGATCGTCTGGCGGACGGCGTCGGAGATCGCGCTGACGGACCCGCTCATCGCGTCGCGCAGTTCCACGCTGCTGATCTCGACCCGCTTCGGCAGCCCCGTCGAGAGGTCGCGACCGCGCAGCACGACGGGGTGCTCCCGCTGCAACGGGAACGCGGACCCCGCGTCGATCTTGATCTCCTCCGAGGATCGCTCGCCGATCAGCATGTTGTGGACCTGCCGCGCGTAGTTCACGATGTCCAGGTCGACCTCGTCGCCGGCCACGCGAATCGACGAGCTGACAACGATCCCCCCCAGCGCGCAGACCGCCACCTCCGTGGTGCCGCCGCCGATGTCAACGATCATCGAGCCGCTCGCCTCCATGATGGGGAGGCCCGCCCCGATCGCCGCGGCCAGCGGCTCCTCGACCAGGAATGCGTCGCGGGCGCCCGCGTTGAGCGTGGCGTCGTAGATCGCGCGCTTCTCCACCTCCGTCGCGCCCGACGGCATCCCCACCACCACTCGCGGGCGCGGCAGGCCCCAGCCGAAGCGGTCGTGCACGGCGCGGATGAAGTACTGCAGCATCTTCTCCGTGACGTCGAAGTCGGAGATGACGCCGTCCTTGAGCGGCCGCACCGCGACGATGTTGGCCGGCGTGCGCCCCACCATGCGCTTGGCCTCGGCCCCGATGGCGAGCACCGTTTTCGTGTTGCGGTTGATCGCGACCACGGACGGCTCGTCGATGACGATGCCCCGCCCCCGCACGGTGACGAGTGTGTTGGCGGTGCCCAGATCGATGCCGATGTCCTGCGAGAGACGGCCGAGCATCCAGGTGAGTGGGTTGAGCCCCATGTGAACCTTCTGTGGACATGTGGGTGCCGTGCGGCCGACCGTGCGAGGGCTCGCGCCACTATATAAGGCGCCCACTTGGGGCGGAAATCGGGCACGGCCTGCCGGTCGCGGCCCACGATCGGCCTAACGCCAGTCGTGGGGCGAAGGTTCCCCTCCCGGCGTCGGCGCAGGTCGCCCCCTCCACCACGCCGCGGCCGGCCCGCCCCGCTAGCGACCCCGGAAGACCGGCTCCCGCTTCTCGATGAACGACTTACCGCCCTCGGCGAAGTCCTCGGTCTCGAATGTGATGCGCTGCAGGTGCTCCTCCAATTCCACGTGCTGCCGCAGAGACAGCGTCGCGCCCTCGCGCACCATGCGCTTCATGATCTCCACCGCCACCGACGGGCCATGCGCGATCTCGCCCGCCAATTCCAGCGCCCGGTCGCGCACCTCCTCGGTCGGCACGACCTCGCTCACCAGGCCCATCGCCAGCGCCTCGGGCGCCGGCACCATCGCCCCGGTGAAAAGCATCCGCATCGCCTGCTCGGCGCCCACCACCCGCGGCAGGAACCACGATGATCCCGTGTCGGCGTTGAGCCCCCGCTTGACGAAGATCGCGCTGAAGCGGGCCGCCTCCGCCGCGATGCGGATGTCGCAGGCCAGCGCCAGGCTGAGCCCCGCGCCCACGCAGACGCCGTTCACGGCCGCGATGGTCGGCTTCTGCAGGTGGTAGAGCTGCTCCGTGCCCAGGTGCCGGCTGCGCAGCGTTCCGTTCCGTCCCTCGATCGGGCGCGGGTGCGAGGGGGCGCCCGGCGCCGCCGTCAGGTCCGTCCCGGCCGAGAACCCGCGCCCGGCGCCGGTGATCACCAGCGCCCGCGTGGCGTCGTCCCGGTCCGCCTCCGCGAAGGCGGTCTCCAACTCCGCCCACGTGCTCCACGACATGGCGTTCAGCTTCGCGGGCCGGTTCAGGGTGATCAGCCCCACGGCGTCCTGGACCTCGTAGGTGATGTCGGCGTAGCTCATCGTCTCGGCCTTCCCTTGTGCGGTGCTGCCCCCGTCGCTGGTCAGGCTACCCGCCGGCCGGGTCGGGATCGATCTTCGTTCCGGCGGCCGGTTCCGTTTCGTGCTCCCGCAGCAGCGCGTGGAACTGTTCCTCGTCCCAGATCGGGGTGCCCAGTTTCTCCGCCTTGGCGCGCTTGCCGCCGCCCCCTTCGCCGGCGATGAGCGCCCGCGTCTTCTTCGTCACGGCGCTCCCGACCGACGCCCCCAGCCGCTTCAGCGCGGCCGCCGCCTCGTCCCGCGTCATCGACGCCAGCCGGCCCGTGATCACGAACTGCTGCTCGACCAGCGGCCCCTCCCGCGCGCCGCCGCCCTCCTCGGCCAAGCGCACGCCGGCCGCGGCCAGCTTCGCCACGATCTCGGCGTTCCGCTCCGTCGCCATCCAGCGCGCGACACTCTCCGCGATGGTGGGGCCCACGCCGTCGACCGCCGCGATCTCCTCCTCCGACGCCTGCTGCAACGCCGCGACGCTGCCGAAGTGCTGCGCCAGCAGCGCCGCCCCCTCGGCCCCCACGTGACGGATGCCCAGGCCGAAGAGCAGCGCGCTCAGCGGCCGCGACCGGCTCCGCTCGATCGCGGCCAGCAGGTTGTCCACGCTCTTCTCGGCCATCTTCGGCAGCGTCAGCAGCGCCTCGCGCCGCTCCGCCAGGGCGTAGATGTCGCCGGCGTCCTCGATCAGCCGCGCATCGAAGAGCTCGTTCACGCGGCGTTCGCCCAGCCCATCGACGTCCATCGCTCCGCGGCTGACGAAGTGCTCCACGGATCGCCGCACGACGGCCGGGCAGACGGGGTTCGAGCAGTACGCCATCACCTCCGTCTCCGGCCGCAGCACCGGATCACCGGAGACCGGGCAGCGATCCGGCATCTCGAATGGAAGCGCCCCGTCCTTGCGGCGGCTCAGCACCGGCCCCACCACCTGTGGGATGACCTCCCCCGCGCGGCGCACGATGACCGTGTCGCCCTCGCGCAGATCCTTGCGGTGCACGTCCTCCTCGTTGTGCAGCGTCGCCATGCCCACGGTCACACCGCCCACGACGACCGGATCCAGGATCGCGAAGGGGTTCAGGCTGCCGGTGCGGCCGACGTTCACCTCGATGCGCAGCAGGGTCGTCGTGGCCTCCGCCGAGGGGAACTTGTACGCCGTCGCCCAGCGCGGCTCCCGCCCCACGGCGCCGAGCTGCCGCTGGACCGCGAAGTCGTCGATCTTGACGACCACGCCGTCCATGTCCATCGGCAGCGCGTCGCGGCGCGGCAGCCAGGCGGCGCAGGCCGCGACCGTGGCGTCGAGCCCGGGCTGCCGCACCGTCTCCGGAGTCGTGGGGAAACCCATCGAACGCAGCCATTCCAGCGTCTCCCAGTGCGTCCCCGGGGTCGCGCCCTCGGCCCAGCCCAGTTGGTACACGGCGATGCGCAGCGGCCGGCTCGCCGTGATCTTCGGATCCTTCTGCCGCACGGCCCCGGCGGCGGCGTTGCGCGGATTGGCGAAGGTACGCTGCGGCTTCTTGCCCGCCGCGACCAGCGCCGGGTTCTCCTCCTCGATCGCGGCGTTCATCGCCTCGAAGCCGGCCTTCGGCATGTAGACCTCGCCGCGCACCTCGAAACGGCTCGGCAGCGCGCCGCCCCCCGGCGCGGCCAGACGCTGCGGCACGTCCGGGATCTGCCGGACGTTCTCGATCACGTTCTCGCCCCGGCGGCCGTCGCCGCGGGTCGCCGCCTGCGACAGGCGTCCGTCCTCGTAGACCAGCGCCACCGCCAAGCCGTCGATCTTGGGCTCCGTAACCAGCGCGAAGTCGTCGCGCTCAGCCAGTTCCGACGCCCGCCGGTGCCAGTCGCGCAGCCCCGCCTCGTCGAACACGTTGCCCAGGCTCAGCAGCCGTTCCCGGTGCTCCACGACCGCGAACGCCTCCAGAGGCCGCGCCCCCACCTGCTGCGTCGGGGAGTCCGCCGTGACGAACGCCGGATGCTGCTCCTCCAGGGCGCGGAGTTCCTGGAACAGCGCGTCCCAGGCCGCGTCGCTGATCTCGGGATCGTCCAGGACGTAGTAGCGGTAGCTGTGGTACCGGATCTGATCGCGCAACTCTTCGA
>JAPOXB010000009.1:0-4930 GCA_026707335.1 Chloroflexota bacterium | reverse complement strand
ACATCCGCGGCGGCCGCTGCGTGCGGCTGTTCCAGGGACGCTACGACCGCGAGACGGTGTTCGACAGCGACCCGGTCGATGCGGCCCGGCGCTGGATCGACGCCGGCGCCACGCGCCTCCACGTCGTCGATCTCGACGGCGCGCGCAGCGGCGATCCGGTCAACCTCCCCCACGTGGCGCGCATCGCCGGGCTGGGGCCCCCCGTGCAGTGCGGCGGTGGGGTGCGCGACGCCACCCGCGCTCGCCGCCTGCTCGACGCCGGGGTCGACCGTGTCATCCTGGGCACCGCCGCCGTCCACGACGCCGCCCTCGTCGAATCGCTCTGCCGCGATCACCCGGGTGCGATCGTCGTATCGCTCGACGCCTGCGACGGTCTCGTCGACACGGACGGTTGGACGCGCATCAGCCGCGTGCGCGCCGCCGACCTCGCCGCGTCCCTCGAGGAGTTGGGCGTCCCCCGCCTCGTCTACACCGACATCAGCCGGGACGGCGCGATGACGGAGCCCAACACGGCCGCGCTCCGGAGCCTCGTCGATGCCGTCGGCGTGCCGGTCATCGCCTCCGGCGGCGTCGCGGCGCCCGAGCACGTCGCCCGCCTGGCGGCCGCCGGCGCCGAGGCGGCGATCATCGGCCGGGCCCTCTACGACGGCGCGCTCACGCTCGCCGATGCGATGGCCGCCGCGGCCTCCGCGACCGCGGCCACCGCCGCTCGCAAGGCCGGTGACGCATGACTCTCACCAAGCGCGTAATCGCCTGCTTCGACGTCGACCGCGGCCGCGTGGTCAAGGGGATCTCCTTCGTCGAGTTGCGCGACGCCGGCGACCCCGTGGAACTCGCCGCCATCTACGACCGGGAGGGCGTGGACGAGCTCGTCTTCCTCGACATCACCGCCTCCCACGAAGGGCGCGAGACCGTGGTCGACATGGTGCGCCGCACCGCCGACCAGGTGTTCATCCCCTTCACCGTCGGCGGCGGCATCCGCACGACGTTCGACATGCGCCTGATGCTCGAGTCGGGCGCCGACAAGGTGTCGATCAACTCCGCCGCCCTCGCCGACCCGGCGCTGATCAGCGAGGGCGCCCAGCGCTTCGGCAGCCAGTGCATCGTCGTGGCCATCGACGCCAAGGGACTGTCGGGCGACCGCGATGGCGGCTACGAGGTCTACAGCCACGGCGGGCGCCGCCCGACGGGGCGCGACGCCGTCGCTTGGGCGCGGGAGGCCGTCGAGCGGGGCGCCGGCGAGATCCTGCTCACTTCGATGGACACCGACGGACACCAGGACGGCTTCGACGTGCCCATGCTGCGCGCGATCACGGCCGCCGTGCCCGTGCCGGTGATCGCCTCCGGCGGCGCCGGCAACGCGGGGCACATGATCGACGCCGTGCGCGACGGCGGCGCCGACGCCGTGCTCGCGGCGAGCATCTTCCACTTCGGCGCCTGCCGGATCATGGACGTGAAGCGGGAGATGGCCGTCGCCGGCCTGCCCATGCGGCTGGAGCACCCCCACTTCGACGACGCAGCGACAGATCGCCCGACGGAAATGGTGACCCCCGATGCCTGACGTTCCCCCGCTCAAGTACGACGACCGCGGCCTGATCCCGGCCATCGTCCAGGACGACGCCGACGGCGCGGTGCTGATGCTCGCCTACATGAACGAGGGGGCCGTGCGCCTCACCCTCGAGAAGGGGCTGGTCACCTTCTGGAGCCGCAGCCGGTCGGAGTACTGGACGAAGGGCGAGACGAGCGGCAACGTCCTGCGCCTGAAGTCCATCCGCAAGGACTGCGACCTCGATGCACTCCTGGTGCGCGCCGAGCCGGCCGGCCCCAGTTGTCACACCGGCGAACGCACCTGCTTCTACCGCGATCTGCACGACGACTGACACGCGCGTGCCCCGCTCGCGCCCTATCCTGGCGCTGGCCGCAATCCGCCCGGCCGCATCCCGTGAGGAGATCCGCCATGAAATTCGGCGCACAGGTCAGCGCCTACCGCACGTCCTGGGACGACATCCGCTCCGTCGTCGAGGTCATGGACGCCGGACGCTGGAGCAGCGTCTGGTTCGCCGATCACTTCGTGCCGCCCAACCGGCCGCGCAGCGATGAGCCCAAGCCCGCCTTCGAGGCCTTCGCGCTCGCCGGCGCGGTGGCCTCGATGACCGAGACCCTGCGCATCGGGCACCTCGTGCTCGGCAACACCTACCGCAACCCGGGGCTCGTCGCGAAGATCTCCGGCAGCATCGACCACATCTCGCACGGCCGCTTCGTGCTGGGCATCGGCGCGGCCTGGTTCCAGCGCGAGCACGAGGCCTACGGCTGGGACTTCCCCTCGATGAAGGAGCGCCAGGACCGCTTCGAGGAGGCGATGCAGCTGCTCCGGGCTCTCTTCCACGCCGAGGAGCCCGTCGACTTCCAGGGTCGCTACTACCAACTGGACGAAGCGCCGCTCTCGCCCGGCTCCTACGACGCTCCGATCCCGCTGCTCGTCGGTGGGACCGGCGAGAAGCGCACCCTGCGCACCCTCGCCCGGTACGGTGACATCCTCAACCTCGACGGCTGGGCCGGCCAGGGCGTCTCGGGCGACCTGCTGCGGCACAAGATGAGCGTGGTGGAGCGGCACTGCGCCGACGCCGGCCGCGACCCGGCCGAGATCACGCCGACGGTGCTCGTGCCCGTGCGCCTCACCGACGACCCGGCAAGCGCGGAGCGCTTCATCGGGGCCATCGGGCCCAACACCGTCGCCGGTCCGGCCGACTACGTGGTCGAGCGCGTCGGCGATCTGATCGACGCGGGCGCCGAGGAGATCATGTTCGGGCTGCTCTACAACACCCCGGACGACTTCCAGCAGCTCGACGAAGAAGTGATCGCGGCCTTCGACTAACGCCGTGTCGCGGCACTAATCGGCCGGCGCCGGCGCCGCCGCGGGTTCCGCGACGGCGGGCGCGTCGGCGAGTTCCGCCGCCAGCGCCGTCTCCATCGCCGCGATGGCGACCTCGATCTGGTCGTCCTCGGGCGCGCGCGTCGTCAGCGCCTGCAGCCAGAGGTTGGGCGCGAACAGCCAATTGACGAGGCGGATGTGGCGGTGGCTGCCGCCGAAGCGGATCGCTTCGTAGGCGATGGCCGCGATCACGGGGATGAACACGATCCGGCTCGTGATGTGCCACCACAGGGGCGGCGTGCCCAGCGCCGTGAAGACCAGGATCGCCACGACCGCGACGACCAGCAGGAACGACGTGCCGCAGCGCGGGTGCGCCCGGCTGTAGCGGCGCACGTTCGCCACGGTGAGCGCCTGCTCGGACTCCCAGGCCGCGATCGTCATGTGCTCGGCGCCGTGGTACTCGAAGACCCGCTTGATCTCGCCCATCCGGCCGATCAGGGCCAGGTAGCCCAGCAGCAGGACCAGCCGTAGCACCCCCTCCAGCACGATCGCCACGATGTCGGGATCGATGTGGTCCACCAGCCAGCGCGTCCCGACGATCGGGGCGAGAAAAAAAATTCCGATCGCGATGCCGAACGCGATCAGCAGCGTGAGCGCGCCCAGCACGCCCATGCCCTTGTCCTCGTCGGCGGGCTCCTCGGCCAGGGCCACGTTCTGCGAGAACAGCAGCGCCCACGTCCCCAGGTGCAACGTCTCCCAGAGGATGATCACGCCGCGGAGCAGCGGCGTTTTCCGCGCCCGGCCGGTGGACGACTGCCGCAGCGACCGCGTCCGGGTGGACAGCGTCCCGTCTGGGCGCCGGCAGACCACGGTCGCGTGCCGCGGGCCGCGGATCATCACGCCCTCGATCACCGCTTGGCCGCCGTAGCCCTGCCGTACCGGGCGCTGCTGTTCACGCAGACTCATGCCGTGAGGATACGGGCTCGCCGTTGATGGGGGGCGACCGGCGGCCGGAGTCGGCCGGGCCGGCTGTCGCTACTCGCCCGGCAGCCCGAAGCGGCGCCGGTAGCGCTCCACCCGGCCCGCCGTGTCGACGATGCGTTGCTCGCCCGTGAAGAACGGGTGGCACTGGCTGCACACCTCGATCCGCATATCGGCCTTGGTCCCGCGGGTCTCCCAGGAGACGCCGCAGCCGCAGCGAATCGTCGCCGGCCCGTACTCCGGGTGGATCTCGGCCTTCATGACAGCTCCCGCACGCCCACCGCCATCGGCTCGACGCTCACCTGCTTGCGCCGTCCCTTGGCGAACGGGGCGAACTTGACCTTCCCGTCGGTCAGCGCGAACAGCGTGTGGTCGCGGCCGATCCCCACGTTGCTGCCCGCGTGGATCCGCGTCCCCCGCTGGCGCACGATGATCCCGCCGGTGCGGACCAACTGCCCGTCGTAGAGCTTGACGCCCAGGCGCTTGGCATTGCTGTCGCGGCCGTTGCGGGAAGAGCCCACGCCCTTCTTGTGCGCCATTATTCGTCCTCCTCACCTGTCGCGGCCGGGGGCCTCTTGGCGGCGCTCTTCCTGGCCGATGTCTTCTTGGCGGCCGTCTTCTTGGCCGCGGTTTTCTTCGCCGCGGTCTTTTTGGCGGCCGTCTTCTTGGCCGCGGTTTTCTTCGCAGCGGTCTTTTTGGCGGCCGTCTTCTTCGCGGTCGCCTTCTTGGCGGCGGTCTTCGTGGCCGATGCTTTCTTGGCAGCCGTCTTCTTGGCGACGGTCTTCTTCGCAGCGGTCTTCTTGGCGGCCGTCTTCTTCGCGGCGGTCTTCGTGGCCGATGTCTTCTTGGCCGCCGTCTTCCGGCTCCGGGCCGGGCGCTCGGCGGCGGGCTCCGGTTCGGCGGCCGGCGCGGCCTCCTCAGCCGGCGCGGGCGCTTCCGGCGCGGCGGCCTCGACGGACGCCGCCGCTTGCTCTGCCGGCGCGGCGGCTTCCGTCGCGACCGGCTCGGCGTCCGCGGGGATCTCGGCGGCGACCTCCGCCGCCTGCTCGACCGGCGCCCCGGGCCGCCGCACCTCGT
>JAPOXB010000057.1 GCA_026707335.1 Chloroflexota bacterium | reverse complement strand
CTGCCGCCCCACGCGGGCCGCCCGCCCGGTTTGGCGGGGGGGCGCCCGCGAGCCGGCGGGCGAGGACCGGGGTGACATCGTGCAGGAGTTCGTCGAGCCGCAGTTGCACGCGCCGGAGGGCGCGCCGCCGCCCGGCGGCTGGCTGCACCAGCAGCTCGATCGCCTGCAGCGTCTGCTGGCGCTGCGCGACGCGCACGAGGCGCATCTCAACGACGAGGGACGCCGCCTGCTCGACCACGCGATCTTCACGACCTTCGTCGACTGCCGCGATCTGGGCGGCGAGGAGCGGGCGGCGGCCCTGCTGGCGCCGGCCGGCCAGAGCGCCCCGGCGGCCGTGTCTGGCGATGGGGAGTCGCCGGACGGCGACTGAGGCCCACCGGGCCGCCGGCGGCGCGGCTAGACTGGGCCGACCCCTGCCGGTCGAAAGCGGGCGTGGTCGCGATGATGCGGGAGTACAAACGGGCGCGGCGCTGCGAACGACGCGGCGTGGTGCTGGGCTGTCGGAAGCCGCTGGCCGGCCAGTGTCAGTACTGCGCGCGGGGCTTCTGCGCCGATCACGGCGACCGCTTCGGCGATCGCGAGGAGGTCTGCGACCGCGCCCCCTGCCAGGCCAAGAAGGCCGACCTCGAACAGCATCACGCCTTCCTGCGCGCCGCCCGCGCACGCAACGCCGACGGCCGCTGCGGGATGCCGGGCTGCGACGCCGCGCACGACGCCCACTGCGAGCGCTGCGGTCCGCGCTACTGTCTGGCGCACCTGCAGGACACGCTGGTCGCGGCGCTGCACCAGGGCGAGCGAGGGTCGGACGTGCTGCGCATGTGTGTGCACTGCCTGTCGCGGCTCGACCTGTGGGCGGAGGAGTAGGGGCGGCGGCCGGCGCTAGCCGAGCGCGGGCGGCGCGAGGCCGAACTCGGCGGCGAAGGCGGCGATGAAGCGCCGCTTGACGACCGGCATGGCGCATGCGGCGACCGTGGCGGCATCCGGCGCCGCGAGTTCGGCGCGCAGGGAGGCCGCCCGGACAGCGGCCTGACCGCAGGGGTCGATGCAGGCCCAGTGCTCGGCGCTGGGGTCGACGTTGACGGCGATGCCGTGCCGCGTCACTCCGCGCGAGACGTGCACGCCCACCGAGGCGATCTTGCCGCCGGCCGTGAACACGCCGTGCATCTCGGGGTCGCGGCGGCCTTCGAGCCCGTAGGAGGCGAGCAGGCGCAGCGCGGCCCCCTCGAGCGCGCTCACGTAGGCCCGCACGTCGAGGCGGAAGTCGCTCAGCCGCAGGACGGGGTAGGCGACGAGCTGGCCGGGGCCGTGGTAGGTGACGTCGCCGCCGCGCTCGCTCTCGACGATGGGGATGCCAAGGCTTCGCAGCCGTTCCGGCGCCCGCACGCCGTCGCGCAGGCCGCGGCGCCCCAGCGTGACGACGGGGTCGTGCTCGACGAGGAGCAGGACGGCGCCCTCGCCGCCGGCCACGACGGCGGCGTGCGCGGCCCGCTGCTCGGCGAGGGCGGGCGGGTAGGCGAGCCGTCCCAGGTCACGGACGCGCAGGGGGGGCGCGGGGCGGGCCGGGGCGGTCATCGGCCGGCGCGCCACTGGCGCAGGATCTCGGGATCGTGGGGGAAGGCGGGCGGGGGCAGGCCGTCGAGCGGGAAGAAGCGCACGTCGCGCGCCTCCGGGCCGGGGCGCAAGTCGCCGCCGACGGCGCGTCCCGCGAAGGCGATGAAGACCAGCGGGTCGCCGGCCCGCGAGTACGCGCCCAGCAGCCCGTCGATGGCCGCCTCGACGCCGGTCTCCTCACGCACCTCGCGGGCGGCGGCGGCGCGCAACTCCTCGCCGCGGTCCACGTAGCCGCTGGGCCAAGCCCAGGCCCCCATCGCGGGCTCGTGGTCGCGCTGGGTGTAGAGCAGGCGGCCGGCCTCGTCCTCGATAAGCGCGCCGACGGCCAGCTTGGGATCGTCGTAGTGGACGAAGTCGCAGTCGGGGCAGGCGGGGCGCCGCGCGCCGCCCGCCTCGCGCGCCCGCAGCGGGGCCGCGCAGCGGGGGCAGTAGCGGGGCGGGGGCTCGAACGCGGGGTGAGGCATCGCGGCGGCCGCCTCTCTCGGCGGGTCAGGTGGGCAGATCGACGCGCAGGAACCGCTCGTAGAAGCGGCCGTCGGGGTCGCGGAAGCGCTCGCGCATGCCGGCCGCGAAGTCGTCGCCGCGCGAGCCGAACTGCGTCTGGTGCTCCATCAGGGCGGCCAGCTTGCGCTCGACGCTCTCGCCGATATCGACCTGGAAGTTCGCGTCGGGATGGCCCCAGATGAAGAGCTGGCCGACCTTGTGCGTCTCCAGCCCCTCCTCGTCGATGT
>JAPOXB010000136.1 GCA_026707335.1 Chloroflexota bacterium | reverse complement strand
ACGCGACCGCGCGCGATGCCCTGCAGGAGAGCTGGGTCATCGTGCTGGAGAAGCTCTACCAGTACCGGGGCAGGCCGCCCGCCTGCGGCTGGGTCGGCGCGATCGTGCGCCACGAGGCCGGGCACGCCGCCGCGAGGACGAACCGCGACGTGCCGCTCCGGACCGACGAGCCCTCCCGGGTCGCGGCGGACCTCGACGAGACGCTCCACCGGCGGCAGCTGGTGCGCGTGCTGCTGGAGGCCATTGACCACCTGCCGCCGACGTACGCCGATATCGTGCGGATGCGCGACCTCGACGAGCGTCCCGTCGCCGAGGTCGGCAGGAACTTCACATCCCCGCTCCAACGTGGCGGTGCGCCTCCAATCTGCTGCGCAAGGCCACCTCGCCGGAGGGAATCCTGTAATCGATCCACCTCTCGCGCCCTCTTGTCCAGAAAAGGAGCGCCGCGCGCAGCGATACTCCGACGAGGCGCGCTTCCAGGTGGCTCTCACGGGCGCAGGAGGGGGAGATGATGCAAGGAACCCGCGGCAGGAAACGGAGCGGTGAGACGCAGCCTACGGCCTCCCTGGCAGACGACGGCGGCCAGCCCGCGACTCGCCGGACCGACCTGATCGTTCCACGAGGGAGCAACCTGGCCGGCGCCGTGAAGTACCGGTTGCTCTCCCAGGCGCGCCGTCGGGCGCAGGAGATGGCGCGCCGCGTCCTGGTGGCGGTTGCGACCTGGGCCATGCTCGCCCTCTCCGTGGCGACGCTCGCGGCGCAGACGGTCGAGGGGCGGTTCGAGCGGACGCTCCCGGTCGGCAGCGACACCCTGACGCTGGACATCCGCACCGGAAGTGGCCGGATCGCGGTGACCGTCGGCGATCCCGGCGTCGCGCGGGTGTCGGGGAACATCCGCGGCTACGCCGATCGCTGGACGCCGGTTAGGCCTGGCGACGTGGCGAAGAGCGTACGGACCCTCGCAGCCGACCCGCCGATCTCGCTCGACGGCACCGTGCTCCGCGTCGGTCACCGGGACCGCCTGCAGCATCGGCAGGTCGGGATCAGCTACGAGCTGGTCGTCCCTGCGGACACCCGCGTCCTCGTGCGGGCCGGGTCGGGCGACGTGTCGGTGGCTGGCGTCACGGGTGCGGTCGAGGCGACGACCGGGGCCGGGAGCATCGACCTGACGACGGTCGGCGGCGACGCCGATGTCCAGACAGGGGCCGGGCCTGTCGGTCTCGCCGGACTCGGCACGGCTCTGCGGGCCCGTACCGGGAGCGGGTGGATTCGTGTCGCGGGTGCGCCGGGCGGCGCCTGGGACCTCAGCACGGGGTCGGGCGGCATTCGGATCGACCTGCCCGAGGATGCGGCGGTCGAGGTCGATGCCCGGACGCGCTCCGGCGACATCCGCACCGAACACCCCGTCGTCGCCGGCGCCGAGACGCGCCGGGGCCGGCTCCGGGGCACAATCCGGGGCGGCGGACCCCTGGTGACCCTCCGCGCCGGGTCCGGCAGCATCGCGATCCACTGAGAACGGCCCGGGGGCAAGGAGGGCACAACGGTGCGGCACGGGGTCTGGACACACACGTTCGTCACCGGCGTGGTCCGCGAGCACTCGGGGGGCAACGGCTCATGACCGACACGGAGAAGGCGCTGGTGGTCGGGGTCACGGTTAAAGCCCCTGGCGACGCCGCCCGATACACCTCGCGTGCGGCAGCGTGCGCCCGGCAGGGCGATGACCAAGACTGAGCTGTGCCAACACATGACGAGCTACTTCGCGGCTCGAGGGCGCCGGTTCAATCGCGCAGACGCCCGGGCGT
Organism: Chloroflexota bacterium; assembly: GCA_026707335.1. Classification (GTDB taxonomy): domain Bacteria; phylum Chloroflexota; class Dehalococcoidia; order Bin125; family Bin125; genus TK10-74A. The sequence continues at coordinate 544 of JAPOXB010000136.1, read as the reverse complement.
TCTTCGAGGAGCTCCGGCGTCTCTGCGCGGAGCGGCTGGATGCTGACGGCCACTTCTCGATCCCCAAAGTCGTGAGGATCCACATGGTGACTCGACGGGCGCGCCGCGGGCGGGATCCGATCACCGGTGGGCCGATGCGGATTCCGCCGCGCCGAGTCGCGCAGGCTCGTGTCTCCGACGTGATCCGCAAGATCGTTGAGCGCCCGCCATAGCCAGCGGTGGGCCTGGGGCTACCCGACAAGGAGCACGAGCGGCGACAGGAGGATCGCGACGGCCGCGCTGATCGCGACGGTCCAGAGGCGTTGCTCGGCCGCGTCCGAGATCCGATCTCCTCGAAGACCGCAGATCGCTCCGACCAGCTGCAGAGGCGACCAGCGCACGGCCAGCACGGCGCCGACCAACAGGACCACGATCATGTCTCCCTCGCCCCGCACTCATCAGGGGATAGCCCGTCGGGGATCTTCTCCGGCGGCGGGGGTTCAGTCAGAATCTCGCCGCCGATCAGGAGCGCCAGTGCCCAAGCTAGACCCCGCCGGGGCTGTCA
>JAPOXB010000106.1 GCA_026707335.1 Chloroflexota bacterium | reverse complement strand
GGAGCCCAGCCGGCCGCCCCAGCGCGCGTTGGTGGTGTAGTACTCGACGCCGCTCATCGACTCCGCGCCGCCGGCGATGACGACGTCGGCGTTGTCGGTCTGGACGAGCATGCAGGCGTTGAGCACGGCCTGCAGGCCGGAGCCGCAGCGGCGATCGACCTGGTAGCCGGGCACCTCGATGGGCAGGCCCGCTTTGAGGCCCACCAGGCGGCCCAGCGCCGGCTCCTCGCCGCTGGGGTAGGCGTGGCCGAAGACCACGTCGTCGACGCGCTCCGGCTCGACCCCGGTGCGGTCGAGCAGGGCCTTGACGACCGTGGTGCCCAACTCCGCCGCGGGCACGTCGCGCAGGGTGCCGCCGAAGCGACCGACGGCGGTGCGCAGCGGGCTGACGATGGCGACTTCTCGCATTCCTCGCTCCCCTCGAGTTGCGCCGGCGATGGATCGGACGCCGGGTCAAGGTATCAGCCGGGGCGCGTCCCGTGACCCCGGCGACGGCGCGGGCCGCGGTCAGGCGGTCCCACGCAGCAGCAGCAGGCCCATGCGCCCGCCGACCGCGCCGCCGGCGTCGGCGAGGGCGGGGTCGTCGCGGAGTTGGTCGCGGATCGGCGGGGGCGGGTCGGGCGGCGCGTCCAGGAGCGGCGACAACTCGGGTGGGGGTTCCACCTTCACCGCGTCGACACTCACCAGCAGGGCGAAGGCGCGCAGCATCTCCCACCAGGCGTCGAAGCTGGGATACGCGTAGTCGATCTCGTGCTCCTCGATGACCACGTCCTCCAGGCCGGCGCGGAAGGCCAGCCGGGCCAGCGACTCCGGCGTGTGCACCAGCGCCGGCAACGGCGGCGGCACGTCGTTGCGGGTGAGCACGGCGCGGAAGCGCTCGCCCGGCAGGCCCAGCCAGGGGGCGCCCCAGGCCGTCCAGACGACGGGCGCGCCGGGCCGGGCGACGCGCACCGCCTCGCGCAGGGCGCGCACCGGCTCGCGGAAGTAGGCCAGGCCGAGCCCGCAGGCGACGGCGTCGGCGCTGCGGTCGGGCAGGCCGAGGGCGGAGGCGTCGCGGCGCTGGAAGCGCACGCTGGGGCCGTGGGGCGCGTCGCGCCGGGCGATCTCGAGCTGGCGCTCGGCGAGGTCGATGCCCGTCACCGAGCCGCCCGCGCCCACCTCGCCGGCGGCCGGCAGCGCGATTGTGCCGGGGCCGCAGGCGAGATCGACGACGTCGCGGCCGGGCGCCAGCCCCAGCCGATCGAGCGCCAGCGCGGTCGGCGCGCAGAGCAGCGGCGCGCCCGCCGTCGCGTAGCGCGGCCCGCTGTCGTTGAAGGCGGTGATGACGGCGTCGTCCACGCGCGCGATCGTAGCGGGCGGGACGCTTGGCGGGCGCGCTTGTTATACTGACGCGGCGAGCGGAGGAGTGTAGCTCAGTTGGGAGAGCAGCGGTCTCCAAAACCGCAGGTCGTGGGTTCGAGTCCCTCCACTCCTGCCAGTGCGCGCTTCGCCTGCCGATGCCGAGGTGGTGGAACTGGTAGACACGCAGCGTTGAGGGCGCTGTGCTCATCACGGGCGTAGGAGTTCGAGTCTCCTCCTCGGCACCAACGCAGCATCGCGACGGCCCGGTGGGGCGCCCGCCCCCGACGGCGCATCCGTCGCCGAGCCCCCCACCGGGCGCGGCGGCCAACGGAGAGAGCGGAGTTCCCCGAGCGGAAGTGGCGCAGTGGTAGCGCGTCTCCTTGCCAAGGAGAAGGTCGCGGGTTCAAATCCCGTCTTCCGCTCCAGCTCCCCCTCCCCACCCCGAGGTCCCCGGGCGACGTAGCCAAGTGGTAAGGCAAGGGTCTGCAAAACCCCGATCACCGGTTCGAATCCGGTCGTCGCCTCCAACCCCCCGATCCCTGCACGGCCGGCAGCCCGTATCGTTGAGGCGCCGGCCGGGATGGCGGAACTGGCAGACGCAGCGGACTTAAAATCCGCGGACCTTCGGGTCGTGGGGGTTCGAGTCCCTCTCCCGGTACCAGCGCACCCATCGCTCCGGTCGTGATGGCCGCTGCCGATGGATCAGGCCTCGGCGTTGATCTCCTCGACCAGCGCCATGAGCCGGCCGAGGGTCTCCACCCGCTCGTCGATGTCGCCATCGACGCCGGCCCGGAAGGTCGTGACGCCGGCGTCGCGGTAGACGCGCAGCCGGTCGCGGACGGCGAGGTCGTCGCCCAGGCAGTTGATCTTCAGGGCCAACTCGACGGGGACGCGGTCCCGCGCCTCGTCGCGCTTGCCCTCCACCCAAAGCCGCTGCACGGCCTTGGCGTCGTCGGCCCATCCCTGGCGGACGAAGGCGTCGTTGTAGAAGTTGGTCGTGGGGGAGCCCATC
>JAPOXB010000030.1 GCA_026707335.1 Chloroflexota bacterium | reverse complement strand
CCGCTCCGGCGACCCGCAGCTTGGCGACGCCGCTGATGAGCTGCAGCAGCACGCCGGTCAAGCGGCGCGAGGCGGCGAGCAGCCGGCGGTGGTGCGGGATCTGCCGCAAGCCGATGTACAGCGTCACGGCGAGCGATGCCACACCGAAGCCGAGGCCGAGCCCGCCCAGCGCGGAGTCGTAGACGAGCATCAGGGCGGAGGCGGGCAGGAGGAAGATGAGCGTGAGCATCGATCCGGCGACCACGCCGGCCACCCGATCGCGCAGCTGCTGGAATCCCAAGGCCCGGCTGCCGAGGTCGCCCACGGTGTAGCGCCGGAAGAACGACGACGGGAGGACCAGCATCCGATCCCACAGCGCGGCGCTGATGCGCGCGGCGGCGCGGCCCTCCAGCCGCATCAGGGCGGTCCCCTTCACCATCTGCGCGAGCGCAAGCGCCAGCCCCGCCATCAGCATCGCGGCCGTGAACATCACCAGCGTGCTCAGATCGCCGGACGGGATTACCTGACTCGCGATCGCTCCCAGGAACGCGGCCGGCGCCAGCATCGCCAGCCCCGACAGGAGTCCCGCCCCCACCAGGCGCGCCAGATCGCTCCACACCCGGTGGAAGACCATCCCGATCAGCGAGGCGGCGTTGCTCGTGTATTCGTCCGGCAGGGGGCAGTAGAAGAGGTAGGCGGTTCCGTCGAGCAGCGCGGCGCGCTGGGCGTTCACCCGCACCGACCGCGAGGCGTGGGGATCGGCCATCAGGTATCGGCCGGAAGCGCCCGGAATCAGCGCGACGGGAGCGCCGTCGTGTGCGTAGGTGGCGAGCATGGCCCCGCTGTCGGTCAGCCACCAGCGCTGGCTGCTCTTCAGCGCGACGCGGCGGAAACGCACCCCCGATGCGTTGGGGATGTCCTCCAGCGTCGCCTCTTCGCCGGACGAGGCCCGGCGCAGCGCCGGCGCCGACGCCCGGAAGGAGATCCCTTCGTGGCGGCCGATGCGCTCCAGCGTGCGCAGGAGGCCGGAATCCTCCTCGGCCGGCGGCGCCCCGCTCAGGACGCTGAACAGGTTCCGGCGCGCCCGTTCCGCGCTCCGCCGGCGATAGCGGGCGCTGGCGGTCTGCAGGTTCGAGACGTCCGCCAGGAGCAGCGCCCGGTTCGTCCGGTCGGCCCGCAGGGCCAGGCGGTTGAACTCGGCCAGGGCCGCGAGCAGCCGCCCCTCCCGGTGCAGTTGCGATGTGCTGGCGGCCGTGACCGGGGCCGTTCGTCCCTGGACCACCCAGCCGAAGGCGGTGATGGGAACCGGGAGGGACTTGGATCGATCCAGCGCCTCGGTGCCCAGGTACTGCATGTCCCCGTCGTCGCTGGACGCCCATGTCACGCCGGACTGGACGGCGACGGTCGCGCCGCCGGCGACTTCGTCGGCGCCGTCGGGCGCCAGCTCCCGGTCGACCTGCGGCCGGAACGTGACGTCACCGGCGATCGACTCGGAGATCTCACCGACCCACGCGTCCGCCTGCTCCACGATCTCGGCCCGCGGATCGGCCGTGGCCAGGGCGTCGAGGGGAATCCGCCGCAGCTCGGAGTCCGGCAACCCCTTGGCCACCAGGGCGCTCAGGCCCGCCTCGTCGTGTGCGCTGAAGAGCAGGCGTCCCGGCCCGGCTCGCAGCAGGTGCTTGAAGTCGGTCGGCACGCCGTCCTCTCGCAGACGGGTCGCGAATACGTCCACCGAGCCGTGGACGACGAGCCAGAGGGCGTCCGGGTCCGAGAGGCGGATGGGGCGATTGCCGCCGCCGGCGAATGGCTCTCCGCGGGCAAGCGCGAGCGCCGCAAGCTGGTCGGTCTCGCGCCGATCCGGCGTCGCGCCATCCACTGCGCTACTCCGCTTCCATGAGCCGGGAGTACAGTCCCCCGGCATCGGCCATGAGCTCCTGGTGGGTGCCGCGCTGGACTTCCTTCCCCCTGTCCAGGACGACGATCAGGTCGCAATCGCGGATCGTGCTCAGCCGGTGCGCCACGATGAGGCAGCTGCAGCCCCGCCGGCGCAGGGCCTCGTCGATGCGCATCTCGGTCGCGGGGTCCAGCGCGCTGGTGGCCTCGTCGAGCACCAGCAGCGACGGATTGCCCACGAGCGCGCGCGCGATCTCGAGCCGCTGCCGCTGCCCGCCGCTGAAGTTCCGCCCCCCCTCCTCGACGGCGGAGTCGTAGCCGTGGGCTCTGGCCAGGATGTCCTGATGGATGCCGGCGTCCTTCGCCGCCGCGATCACATACTGGTCGGGGATCTCCGGGTTCCACATCGTCATGTTCTCGCGGACGCTGGCGGCGAACAGGAAGATGCGCTGGTCGACCATGGCCACGGAGTTGGTCATGAGTTCGCGGGGAATGTCCGTGCGGGGCCGGCCGTCCAG